>JBEVNE010000083.1:0-8015 GCA_040508275.1 Duganella sp. | reverse complement strand
CGCCACGGATCGCGTGGCAGGCATTGCAACGGAGCTCCGTGAACGCGCGCCGGCCCCGCTCGATCTCGCCACCAGGCTGCTGCACCGCCGCCAATGCGGGGCGCGCCTGCGCCGCCAGCCAGGCCTTGAACTCGTCAGGGGTCTGCGCCACCACGTGCAACGCCATGCGCGCATGCTGCTCGCCGCAGTATTCGGCGCACTGTGCACGGTAGACACCGGCGCGATCGGCCTGCAAGGTCATGCCATGCACGCGGCCCGGCACCATGTCCACCTTGCCGGCCAGCGCCGGCACCCAGAAGCTGTGAATCACGTCGGCGCTGCTCAGCCCCAGGTACACGGGCTGCCCGACCGGCAGGCGGATTTCGTTGGCCAGCACCACGTCTTCGCCGCCATCCGGGTGTTGGTAACGCACCTCCCACCACCACATGTGGCCGACGACGGCAATGCGCAGCGCATGCTGCGACGACGGTTGGGTGAGTTGCGCGGTGCGCCACGTGCCAAATACCAGCAGCGCCGACAACAGCACCAGCGGCAGCAGCACGCCACCACCGACGATCCAGTATAGCGGGCGCACCGGCTGGCGGCGCCGCAGGCTCAGGGCGCACAGCACCATCACCCCGACGAACAGCACGGCGCCGCCAATGAATAGAATCCAGCTCAGTTGCGCAATCACGGCGGCATCGGGGCCGGCCGGATGCAGCGCCGACTGCTGGGCGATATCAACGATACGATCGGGTACCACGCTGGCCGTGCTCATTGCAACGCCGTCAGGTAGGCGGCCATGTCGCGCGCTTCAGCCAGCGATACGCCCATGGCAGGCATGCTGGTACCGGGCTTCAAGGCGGCCGGATCGACGATGAAGCGCGCCAGCGTTTCCGGCGCGTTGGGAATATGGCCGGCGATGTAGCTGCGCCGGCCGTAGCCGTCCAGCGTGGGGCCAACCACGCCGCGCGCCACCGGCACCTCGGGTATGGCATGACAGGAACCGCAGTGGTACTGCGCCAGCAACTGCTTGCCGCGCACGGCGTCGCCGCTGGGCGCGCTCAGCGGCGCCTTGTCGTTTTTGCGGGCGCTATCGCCGCTTTTGCCGTTGTGGCCGGCCTGGCCGGCGTCGCTGCCGTCATTGCCCTGGCAGCCGGCCAGCAAGGCGGCGGCGCACAGCAGCTGCAAGGTGGAAGAGCATATGCGCACGATTGGAACCCGGGAAAAGTCATTGAATGACTATAATACAAGAAAGATATTACTTTATTAACGGCAACAGAACATCCCTCGGCTGCCGTTCAGGTATCTCTTTTTGCATGCATTTCTATCCCGATCAACCCCGGAAAGCGCCAATGACCAGCCACCGCCGCCGCCTCGTTCTTGCCACTGCAGCCGCCACCCTGGGCGGGGCCGGCGCTCTGGGCGCCGTGGTGGGGCTGGTGGTGCTCTATGGCGGTTTTTACGACATCGGCGCCACCACCTCGCACTTCAACCCGGTCTACAAGGTGCTCGATCGCGGCTTGCTGCAGGCGGTGCGCTTTCATGCGCGCGCTATCGAGACGCCGCCGGCGATCGTGCAGGCAGCCGCCACGCCGCCCGGTGCGCCGTCAGCCAGTTACCATGCATCGGCCCAGGTGCTGCGCGGCGCTGGCCTGTACCGCGACAACTGCGTGGTGTGCCATGGCGCGCCCGGCGTGGCGCCAGGCGACATCGGCAAAAGCATGCAGCCTGTCCCCGGCCCGCTGTCGGATGCGGCACGCCGCTGGCAACCCAATGAGCTGTACTGGATCACCCGTCACGGCATCAAGATGAGCGGCATGCCGGCCTGGCAGTTCCACCTGGCCGACGAGGATATCTGGTCGGTGGTCAGCTTTCTGGTGGCGCTGCCTGCGCTCACCCCGAAAGGCTATGCCGACATTACCGCCCTCGCCGGCCCCCAGGCCAGGGCCGCGCGCCCCGACCATGCGCAGCCTGATGTCAAACGGGGACGGCTGGCGCTGACGCAATACGCCTGCCATGCCTGCCACAGCATACCGGGCATTACCGGCTCGGATACCGCCGTCGGGCCACCGCTGGCAGACCTGCAGAAACGCAGACTCATCGCCAACGGTCTGCCCAACAATCCGGCCAACCTGGCGCAGTTCATCCGCAACCCGCAGCAATACAATCCGCACAGCGCCATGCCGGCCCTGAACGTCACGCCCTCCGACGCGCGCGACATGGCAGCCTACCTGCTGGACCAGTAAGCCTGTCGACTACACCGCCAGATGGCGTTTGACTTCCGGGTCGCCCATGCCGGCCTGGTCGCCGGACGCCACCACTTCACCGCGCGACAGCACCATGAACTGGTCTGCCAGTTCGTGAGCAAAGTCGAAATACTGCTCGCACAGCAGTATCGCCATGTCACCACGCTGGCGCAGCAGGCGGATCACATTGCCGATGTCCTTGATGATCGACGGCTGGATGCCCTCGGTCGGTTCATCGAGAATGATCAGCTTCGGTTCGGCCAGCAAGGCCCGGGCAATCGCCAGTTGCTGCTGCTGGCCGCCCGACAGGTCGCCGCCGCGCCGCTGCAGCATCGATTTGAGCACCGGGAACAGCTCGTACACCTCATCCTTGATGATGCCGGCCTTTTTGCCGCTGTGGGTGGCCAATCCCATCAGCAGGTTTTCCTCCACCGTCAGGCGGGCAAAAATTTCGCGGCCCTGCGGCACGTAGGCAATGCCGGCGCGCGCACGCTGGTGCGGCGCCAGCCGGGTGATGTCGCGGCCCTCCAGCGTGACCGTGCCATTGGCCACCGGCAGCACGCCCATCAGGCACTTGAGCAGCGTGGTCTTGCCCACGCCGTTACGCCCCAGCAGCGCCATGCACCGGCCTTTTTGCAGCTCCAGCGAGACGCCGCGCAGCGTGTGCGAGGAACCGTAATACTGGTTGATGTTTTCCACTTGCAGCATGGTTCAGCGCCCTTTCAGCGTCCCAGATAGACTTCAATCACACGTTCATCGGCCTGCACCTGGGCCATCGTGCCCTGCGCCAGTACCGAGCCTTCGTGCAGCACCGTCACCACGCCCTGCTGGGCAATCTCGGTGACAAAGCCCATGTCGTGTTCGACCACCATGATCGAATGCTTGCCGCGCAATTCATTGAGCAGTTCGGCCGTGCGCGCGGTTTCAGCATCGGACATGCCGGCCACCGGTTCGTCGAGCAGGATGAGTTGCGGTTCCTGCATCAGCAGCATGCCGATTTCCAGCCACTGTTTCTGTCCGTGCGACAGCAACCCGGCCAGGCGCGCCTCGCTGCCATTGAGGCGGATCAGGCGCAGGATCTCGTCGATCTTGCCCTTCTGTTCCGAGCTCAAACGGGCAAACAGTGTTGGGCGTACGCGCTTGTCGGCCTTCATCGCCAGTTCCAGGTTTTCGAACACGGTGTGCTGCTCGAACACGGTCGGGCGCTGGAACTTGCGGCCGATGCCGGCGTGGGCGATCTGGTGTTCGGCCATGCGCGACAAATCCATGGTCTGGCCGAAAAAAGCCGTGCCGGTGGTCGGCCGGGTTTTGCCGGTGATAACGTCCATCATGGTGGTCTTGCCGGCGCCATTCGGGCCGATGATGCAGCGCAGCTCTCCCACCGAGATATCGAGCGACAGTTTATTCAGGGCGCGGAAGCCGTCGAACATCACCGTGATCTCTTCCAGGTAGAGGATGGCGCCATGGCTGGTATCGACGCCGGCGCCGGCCACGCGACCGTAGGACGGGCCCTGGGCGCCGATCAGGTCCGGTGCAGTATTCATCGTTGCAGTGGTACTCATGGTTGCTCCTTGCGCCAGCGCGCGGTCAGTCCGGCCAGCCCTTGCGGCAGGTAGATGGTCACCAGGATAAAGATCAGCCCCAGCGCGAACAGCCACAGGTCGGGGAAGGCGCCGGTGAACCAGCTTTTCAGGCCATTGACCGAGAATGCGCCGACGATGGGGCCGAGCAGCGTGCCGCGTCCACCGACCGCCGTCCAGATCACCATTTCAATCGAGTTTGCCGGCGACATTTCGGACGGATTGATAATGCCCACCTGCGGCACGTACAGGGCGCCGGCGATCCCGCACAGCACCGCCGACAGCGTCCAGACGAACAGCTTGAACCACAGCGGGTTGTAACCGATGAACATCAGGCGCGACTCGGAATCTCGCACCGCCTGCAGCACGCGGCCCAGGCGGGACTTGACGATCCAGCGGCACAGCAGCAGCGCCGCCAGAAGCGCCGCCAGCGTGACCAGGTACAGCGTGGCCTTGGTGGTGGGCGCGCTGATCGAGTAGCCGAGGATGCGTTTAAAGTCGGTAAAGCCGTTGTTGCCGCCAAAGCCAGTGTTATTACGGAAGAACAGCAGCATGAAGGCGTAGGTCATGGCCTGGGTGATGATGGAAAAGTACACGCCCTTGATGCGCGAGCGGAAGGCGAAGTAGCCGAATACAAAAGCCAGTACACCGGGCACCAGCACCACCAGCGCCAGGCAGTACCAGAAGCTGTCGGTGCCGCTCCAGAACCATGGATAGGTTTTCCAGTCGAGGAACACCATGAAGTCCGGCAGATCGCTGGCGTAACTGCCTTCGCGGCCGATGGCGCGCATCAGATACATGCCGTGGGCATAGGCGCCCAGCGCAAAAAACACGCCGTGGCCCAGCGACAGGATGCCGGCATAGCCCCACACCATGTCGAGCGCCAGCGCGGCCAGCGCGTAGCACATGAACTTGCCGATCAGGCTGATGAAATAGCTCGGCACATGCAGCGCATGGCCTTCCGGGAAGAACAGGTTCAACAGCGGCAGCGTCGCCAGCAGCACGACGCAGACCACGATGGCGCTCCACACCGGCCGCGAAAAAAGAGATGCTTGCTTCATTCGACGCTCCTGCCTTTCATGGCGAACAGGCCCTGTGGGCGCTTCTGGATAAAGATGATGATGAACACCAGGATGGCGGTCTTGGCCAGCACCGCGCCGGCCACCGGTTCGAGGAATTTATTCACCTCGCCAAGGCCGAAGGCGGCAATGATGGTGCCGGCCAGCTGGCCGACGCCGCCCAGCACCACCACCATGAAGGAATCGACGATGTAAGCCTGCCCGAGGTCGGGACCGACGTTGCCGAGCTGCGACAGCGCCACTCCGCCCAGCCCGGCGATACCGGAGCCGAGACCGAAGGTCATCATGTCGATCTTGGCGGTGGACACACCCACGCAGCCGGCCATGCGGCGATTCTGCATGACCGCGCGTACAAACAGGCCCAGCCTGGTCTTGTTCAGGATCAGCCATACGCCGGCCACCACCACCAGCGCGAAAACGATGATGACGATGCGGTTATACGCGAGCACCAGGTTACCGAGCACGGTCACGCCGCCCGTCATCCAGGCCGGATTGGCCACTTCGACGTTTTGCGCGCCAAAGATGGTGCGTACCGACTGCATGAGGATCAGGCTGATGCCCCAGGTGGCCAGCAGCGTTTCGAGCGGACGCCCGTACAGCCAGCGGATCACCGTGCGTTCCATCGCCACGCCGACGGCTGCCGTCACCAGGAAGGCGGCCGGCAGCGCCGCGAACAGGTAGGCGTCCACTGCTGAAGGAAACCACTGGCGGAACGCCAGCTGGCACAGGTAAGTCGTGTAGGCGCCGATCATCAGCAGTTCGCCGTGCGCCATATTGATGATACCCATCAGGCCAAAGGTAATCGCCAGACCCAGCGCCGCCAGCAGCAGCACGCTGCCCAGCGACAGGCCGTAAAACAGATTGCCTGCCAGTTCGCTGCGGGCCAGGCGGCTGTCGATGGCGGCCAGGGTTTTGGCGGCAGCCACGCGCACGCTTTCGTCGGGCTCGGCGGGCGTACCGTCAGGCTGCGTCTCCAGCATGGCCTGTAGCGCCGGACGCAGGCTGGCGTTGCTGCTGTCTGCCAGCGCTTGCACGGCCGCCTTGCGACGCGCGGCGTCGGGCGCTTGCAAATTGGCCTGGGCCGATGCCAGTTGCAGGGCGGCGCGAATCGACGGCTCTTTTTCTGCCGCCAGGGCCTTGTCGATCAGCGGCGCCTGGGCGTAGGTGGCGCTTTTTTGCAGCGCCTCTGCAGCCGCCATCCGGCCGGCGCGCTCGGGCGAAAACAGCGCCAGCGTGGACAGCGCCTCGTCCACGGCGCCGCGCAGGCGGTTGTTGAGCATTACGCCGTCCAGGCCTTCCGGCAATGGGCCGGTGGCGCCGGTGGCGGGGTCGTATGCCTGGTCGTCGGTGACGATCCATACGCGGCCATCAGGCGTCGCGTACAGCGCATCGTCCTTCAAGGCCGTCAGCAGGCGGGTGGCGTCATCGTTGGCCAGCGCGCCGATCTGGCCGATGGCTTGCAGGCGGGCGTCAAAATCGTCGCCGGCCAGCGGCGCCAGCAAGGCCGGCGGTATGGCCGCCTGCGCCAGCGAGGCGCAGCACAGGCACAGGGCTAATAAGAGTTTTATCACAGTGAGTTCCAGGTGTGCGGCAGCCGGTAGACGGGGTGAGGCCCCCTTGAACCCGCAAGGCGGCAGACAGGGGGCGGACGGGGACGCCGAGTCACCGTATGGGGTCCGACCCCGACCTTTTTGGGTTGGCTTTGGTGGCTCGATTACAGCCACCTCAGCTACTGCATTACAGTTTCTGCTTACCCTCATTGCCCGGAATGTAAGGGCTCCACGGCTGTGCACGCACTGGCGCAGGCGTCTTCCAGACCACGTTAAACTGGCCGTCGGCGCGGATCTCGCCGATGAACACCGGCTTTTGCAAATGGTGATTGGTCGCGTCCATGGTCAGCGTAAAGCCCGACGGCGCCTTGAAGGTCTGGCCGCTCATGGCCGCAATCACCTTGTCGGTATCGGTCGATTTGGCCTTTTCCACAGCCTGCGCCCACATGTGGATGCCGACATAGGTCGCTTCCATCGGGTCGTTGGTGACCACGGTTTTCGCGTTCGGCAGCTTCTTGGCGGCAGCGTAGGCTTTCCATTTTTTGATGAACTCGGCGTTGACCGGATTCTTCACGGTCTGGAAGTAGTTCCAGGCCGCCAGGTGGCCGACCAGCGGCTTGGTATCGACGCCGCGCAGCTCTTCTTCGCCCACCGAGAACGCCACCACCGGCACATCGGTCGCCTTGATGCCGGCGTTGCCCAGCTCCTTGTAGAACGGTACGTTGGAGTCGCCATTAATGGTGGAGATCACCGCCGTCTTGCCGCCGGCCGAAAACTTCTTGATGTTGGCGACGATGGTCTGGTAATCAGCGTGACCGAACGGGGTGTATACCTCTTCAATCTCGCTATCCTTGACGCCTTTGCTCTTCAGGTAAGCGCGCAGAATCTTGTTGGTGGTGCGTGGGTACACATAGTCGGTACCCAGCAGGACAAAGCGCTTGGCGCTGCCGCCCTCCTTGCTCATCAGGTAGGCCACGGCCGGTATCGCCTGCTGGTTCGGTGCGGCGCCCGTGTAGAACACATTTTTTTCCAGTTCCTCACCTTCGTACTGCACCGGGTAGAACAGCAGGCTGTTGAGCTCCTTGAACACCGGCAGCACCGACTTGCGCGATACCGAGGTCCAGCAGCCGAATACGGCGGCCACCTTGTCCTGGGCGATCAGGCCACGCGCTTTTTCGGCAAACAGCGGCCAGTTGGAGGCCGGATCGACCACCACGGCTTCGAGCTTTTTGCCCATCACGCCGCCCTTGGCGTTGATCTCGTCGATGGTCATCAGGGCCACGTCCTTGAGCGAGGTCTCGGAAATGGCCATGGTGCCGGACAGCGAATGCAGGATGCCGACCTTGATGGTGTCGGCGGCGTGGGCCGCGAGTGGCAGCATGCCGGCGCCCATCAGGGCGGTGGCGGCGGCAATGCGGGTCATGATGCCGATAGCGTTGCGACGGTTGTTCATGGTAGGGCTCCGTGGTAAAAGTTAGTATTGAAGCTGCAGGCTGACGACAAATCTGTCGTTGCTGGCAGCCCTGCTGATCCGGGTTTTCGAGTAGACGGCCGATACCTGTGCGTTGTAGCCGTCGA
>JBEVNE010000065.1:0-16094 GCA_040508275.1 Duganella sp. | reverse complement strand
TTGCCATTGACCAGCACCAGCGTCTGGTCGGAGCCGAGGCCGCGCAGGGCGGCGGAGTCGACCAGGTCGGCGCCATCGGCGCCGCTCTGGCGCGTCGAGTTGAACGACGGCGAAATATTGGTCAGCGTCTGGGATAAATCGAACTGGCCGCCCTGTTCGGCCAGCTTATTCAGTGGAATCAGATCGACCGGTACCACGGTGTCGGTCGAGGACGAGGTGGCGCGGCGCGAACCGACCACGGTGACTGATTGCAGAGGAGTATTCGCTTCCGTGACGGCAGCGGGGGCGGGATTGCCGGTTTGCGCCAGGGCCGCAGGGGCGAGCGCAAAGGAGGTGGCGCCGTAGAGAGCGAGCAGGACTGCTTTACGTAGCGGATAGGCTGCGGTAATCGGTGCAAACACGAATCATCTCCCATGAATAAAATTTGATTCTATTCAAATTATTCATAAGAACATGAGCATTTCGTCAGGTTTGTTTCTGCGCACCAAGTTGGTGTTGTATAAATGTTTTTATCTGCGTGTTACCACGTAGGTTCAGGCCGCGTTGCACTATCGTGGTGCGGCCGTTATTTCTGCGAAGGCGACCGGCGGCGTGCCGCCAGGTCGCGTTGGCGCCTTCTTAATCGAGCGACGACGTCAGGTTGGTGTTGCCTGGCGTGCGGTAATAGTCCTGCACCTGCGAAGCCCAGGTCTGGTTGGCCATGTTCGGCCAGTCGTCCTTGTCGAAGCCAGGGGCGTTTTCAATGCGCTCCTTGTCGATATTGAGCGTGAAGCGCTTGTTGACGGTGTCCAGCGTCAGGGCTTCCCATGGTACGGCAAACAGTTTTTCGCCAATCGACAGGATGCCGCCGTGCGCCATCACAGCGTAGGCGATTTTGCCGGTGCGCATGTCCAGCATGATTTCCTTGATTTCACCAAGGTGCTCGTTTTGCAGGTTGTGCACATGATCGCCGATCAGCGTATCGGCGCCCATCAGTTCCGGGCCGGGACCTTTGCTGCCGTTGTCCACATACATGCCGTAGGGATCGCGTTCGGTATAGCTCATGGGGTTCTCCTGTGTGTGAAGTAATGAGCTGTTATATTGATCTTGATGGCGGCTGTCGTCTGTACGGTTTGCCACAGTGGCTGCCTGCCTGTTGATGGGTTGGCAGTTAATTTTGCCAGTTGACCAACAGGCTGGATCCGGGCCGATAGGGATTTTTCCGGGGGCGATGCTGAAGAATTGGACGTTTTAGGATATAATTTCAATTTCCCGCATGTGCCGTTCGGCACCATCTGCAATGACCAAATTTGTCTTCGTCACCGGTGGCGTTGTGTCTTCCCTTGGTAAAGGGATTGCCGCCGCCTCCCTCGCCGCCATCCTCGAATCGCGCGGCCTTAAAGTCACCATGCTCAAGCTCGATCCGTACATCAACGTCGATCCGGGCACCATGAGCCCCATGCAACACGGTGAAGTATTCGTTACCGATGACGGCGCCGAGACCGATCTCGACCTCGGCCACTACGAGCGTTTCATCTCCACCCGCATGAAAAAGGTGAATAACTTCACCACCGGCCAGATTTACGAATCCGTGATCCGCAAGGAACGCCGCGGCGAGTACCTCGGTAAGACCGTGCAGGTCATCCCGCACATCACCAACGAAATCCAGGACTACATCCGGCGCGGCGCCGAAGGCTACGACGTGGCCCTGTGCGAAATCGGCGGTACCGTCGGTGATATCGAATCGCTGCCTTTCCTCGAGGCCGCGCGTCAGCTGAGCCTGCGCGCTGGCCGCAAAAATTCGGCTTTCGTACACCTCACGCTGGTGCCGTACATCGCTTCGGCTGGCGAACTGAAAACCAAGCCTACCCAGCACTCGGTGCAAAAACTGCGCGAAATCGGCATTTTCCCGAACGCGCTGCTGTGCCGCGCCGACCGTCCGATTCCCGACGACGAGCGCGCCAAGATTTCGCTGTTCTCCAATATCGAAGAATCGGGCGTGATTTCCGTCTGGGACGTGGACACCATCTACAAAGTGCCGCAAATGCTGCACGACCAGGGCCTGGACGCGATCATCTGCGAAGCGCTGGACCTGACGCCTGCACCGGCCGATCTGTCGGTCTGGAGCAAACTGATCTACACCCTCGAGCATCCGAAGTCGGAAGTGTCGATCGGCATGGTCGGCAAATACGTCGAACTGACCGAATCGTACAAATCGCTGACCGAAGCGCTGCGCCACGCCGGCATCCACAACGAATCGAAGGTCAATATCGAGTACATCGATTCGGAAGAAATCGAAACCACCGGCTGCGCCGCACTGGCCAAGTACGACGCCATCCTGGTGCCGGGCGGCTTCGGCAAGCGCGGTGTGGAAGGCAAGATCATGGCGGCGCAGTTTGCCCGTGAAAACAAGATCCCTTACCTCGGCATCTGCCTGGGCATGCAGGTAGCGCTGATCGAATACGCGCGCCACAAGGCTGGCCTCACCAGCGCCAACTCGACCGAATTCGATCTCGACACCGCGCAACCGGTGGTCGCCCTGATCGACGAATGGCAAGGCCAGGACGGTAAAGTGGAAAAGCGCGACGAAAACTCGGACCTGGGCGGCACCATGCGCCTGGGCGCGCAAACCTGCGAAATCAAGCCGGGCACGCTGGCCGCCGAAATCTACGGCGCTGTGGTGACCGAGCGTCACCGTCACCGCTACGAAGCCAACAACCACTACCTGCCGCGCGTGGAAGCGGCCGGCCTGGTGGTGGCGGCCCGTACGCCAACCGAAGACCTGTGCGAAATCATGGAATTGCCACGTACCGGCGACAACGCCCACCCATGGTATATGGGCGTGCAATACCACCCGGAATTCAAATCGACCCCGCGTGACGGCCACCCGCTGTTCACCTCGTACATCAAGGCGGCACTGGCCCACAAGGCTGCTGGCGCCCAAGCTCAACCACTGCAAGGAGAAGCGGCATGAAACTGTGCGGATTCGACGTAGGCCTGGATAAACCGTTCTTCCTGATCGCCGGTACCTGCGTGATCGAATCGCGCCAGATGGCGTTCGACACCGCCGGCCTGCTCAAGGAAATGACCGCTGAACTGGGTATCCCGTTCATCTACAAATCCTCGTTCGACAAGGCCAACCGCTCGTCCGGTTCCACCTATCGCGGCCCCGGCCGTGCAAAAGGCCTGGAAATCCTCGGCGACGTCAAGCGTGAGCTGGGCGTGCCGGTGCTGACCGACGTGCATTCGATCGACGAAATCGCTGAAGTCTCGGCGGTGGTCGATGTGTTGCAAACGCCGGCCTTTTTGTGCCGCCAGACCGACTTCATCGTCGCCTGCGCGCAGTCCGGCCTGCCGGTCAACATCAAGAAGGGCCAGTTCCTGGCGCCGCACGACATGAAAAACGTCATCGACAAAGCCCGCGCTGCCGCCAAGGCAGCCGGTCTGAACGAAGACAACTTCATGGCCTGCGAGCGTGGCGCTTCGTTCGGCTACAACAACCTGGTGTCGGACATGCGTTCGCTGGCCATCATGCGCGAATCGAAGTGCCCGGTGGTGTTCGACGCCACCCACTCGGTGCAACTGCCGGGCGGTAACGGCACGTCCTCGGGCGGCATGCGCGAAATGGTGCCGGTACTGTCGCGCGCGGCAGTGGCGGTGGGCGTCGATGGCCTGTTCATGGAAACCCACCCGAACCCGGCGCAAGCCTTGTCGGATGGTCCGAATGCGGTGCCGCTGGGCCGCATGAAGGAACTGCTGTCAACGTTGATCGAACTTGATCGCATCACCAAGAAAGCCGGTTTCCTCGAGAACAGCTTCAACTGAGGCGGCTTCTGCCACGGCAGCTTTTTGCAGCACAAGCCCGGCGCACGCGCGTAGCCAGAATTCTGTGCGCTGGGTTATATTCCCGTTATTACTTCACTCGCACATGCGCGCAAGACGCATCGAGCGGATACAGTTTCGTCTAACTTTGGAGAATTAAATGAGTGCTATTGTTGATATCATCGGCCGTGAAGTAATCGATTCGCGCGGCAATCCTACCGTTGAATGCGACGTGCTGTTGGAATCCGGCGTAATGGGCCGCGCCGCCGTGCCGTCGGGCGCATCGACCGGTTCGCGCGAAGCGATCGAACTGCGTGACGGCGACCCGAAGCGCTACTTCGGCAAGGGCGTGCTGCAAGCCTGCGAAAACATCAACACCGAAATCTCCGAAGCCATCATGGGCCTGGACGCGAATGAGCAGGCGTTCCTCGACCGCACTCTGATCGACCTGGACGGCACCGAAAACAAGAGCCGCCTGGGCGCCAACGCCATGCTGGCCGTGTCGATGGCAGTGGCCAAGGCTGCCGCTGAAGAAGCCGGCCTGCCGCTGTACCGCTACTTTGGCGGTTCGGGCGCGATGCAACTGCCAGTGCCGATGATGAACGTGATCAACGGCGGCGCCCACGCCGACAACAACCTGGATATCCAGGAATTCATGATCATCCCGGTCGGCGCGCCAAGCTTCAAGGAAGCCGTGCGTTATGGCGCCGAAGTGTTCCACACGCTGAAAAAAATCCTCCACAAAAAAGGCCTGAACACGGCAGTCGGCGACGAAGGCGGCTTTGCCCCATCGCTGGCCAACCACGAAGAAGCGATCAAGCTGATCATCCAGGCGATTGAAGAAGCCGGCTATGAGCCAGGCACGCAGATCGCCCTGGGCCTCGATTGCGCTGCGTCCGAGTTCTACAAGAACGGCAAGTACGAACTGGAAGGCGAGGGCCTGAGCCTGACCGCTACCGAGTTCACCAACCTGCTGGCGACCTGGTGCGACAAGTACCCGATCATCTCGATCGAAGACGCGATGCACGAAGGCGACTGGGACGGCTGGGCGATTCTGACCAAGGAACTGGGCCAGAAAGTGCAACTGGTGGGCGACGACCTGTACGTTACCAACACCAAGATCCTGAAAGAAGGCATCTCGAAAGGCATCGCCAACTCGATCCTGATCAAGATCAACCAGATCGGCACCCTGACCGAAACCTTCGCCGCCATCGAAATGGCCAAGCGCGCCGGCTACACCGCCGTGATCTCGCACCGCTCGGGCGAAACCGAAGATTCGACCATCGCCGATATCGCCGTGGGCCTGAATGCGCTGCAGATCAAGACCGGTTCCATGTCCCGTTCGGACCGCATGGCCAAGTACAACCAGCTGCTGCGTATTGAAGAAGACCTGGGCGATATCGCTTCCTACCCAGGGCGCGACGCCTTCTACAACCTGAAATAAGGTAAGCTCGATAAACCTACTGCACGGTCCGCTATCGCCGCTGCGTGGCTCAGTACCTCCGTACGCTTGCGCTACTCCCGACGATAACGAACCGCCCGCTGCGGTTTCTCAAGGCTACAATAAGTTATTCTGTGCGGCCGGAATCCTCCGGCCGCTTTTGATTGTTTACCGACATGCGCCTGATTACTCTCGCCCTCGCTGTTTTGCTGCTGCTGATTCAGTATCCCCTCTGGCTGGGGAAGGGCGGCTGGCTGAAAGTGGCCGACTTTGAAGCCCAGGTCGATGCAGCCCATCAAAAAAATGCCGAGCTTCATGCGCGCAACGCCAAGCTGAATTCCGAGGTACAGGATCTCAAGGATGGCACCGGCGCCGTGGAAGAGCGCGCCCGCTATGAGCTCAGCATGATCAAGGAAAACGAAATTTTCGTGCAAATCGTCGGCAAAGGCCATTCTGCCCCGACCGTGCCCCTGGCTGCACCGCCTGCGACTGCTCCCAAGCACTGATATGAGCTGGCGCGCCCGCTTGCCGCCACCATTGACGGCGCTGCTCCTTGCCATGGCAATAGCAGCGTCGGCTGCCGCAGCATCGGCTGCCGCAGCACCCGCCACTTGCATCCCGCTGCGGGTTGGCTACACCGACCAGCACCTGCCGCCGTACTGGCTGGGGGAGGGCAAGGATGTGCCGAATCCTCCTGGCGCCGGTGTCGATTTCATCAAGGAGGCAGCAAAGGCTGCCGGCTTTGGCTGTGCACCGACCTGGGTCCGCCTGCCGGCAGTGCGCTTGCCCGTGGCTCTGGCCAGCGGCGACATCGACATGGCGCCGTTGGGTGAGATGAACGCCTATCCGCCCGCCATTGCGCTGCCACATGACAAGAGCGGCAACATCGATCTCGACCGTGCCGTCCATAACATGGTGGTGGTGCTGGTGCGTGCCAGCGACAAGCTCCCAGCCGGCATCGAGCCGATGGCTTATTTCAAAGGCAAGGTGCTCGGCGCATCGCAGGGTTTTGCCTACACGCGCAAGCTGCGCGCAGAGGGCCTGAGCATCAACGACGGTGGCCGCGATCTCGAGCGCAACCTGGAAAAGCTCAAGCTGGGCCGGCTTGATGGCGTAGTCGTCGCTGCGGTGGCGCCCGAGCATTTGAGGGACGCGCTGGCGCGCCACAAGGGCGCCATCGTGCTGCTGCCGCAACCGCTGTTAAAGAGCCGTGTGTGGCTGGCCTTCAATAGCGGCTATTACCGCGAACACCGCGGTCAGGCTGAAGCGCTCTGGAACTGGCTGCTTGCCAACCGCCCCCGGGTGGGTTCCATGCTCGGCAATTCCCGCAAGCAGGATTGACCGCTGCAATCGTGCTGCGCCGGCGGCTGGCCGCCAGCTACAATGGCATGATGTTTGCCGATCCGGGTACGAGTTGAGATTTCTGATTTTTTCCATGTTGTTGGCCGCTACCGGCCATGCCGCATCCGCCGCGCCAGGCGTGGTCCATGATGTACTGCGCGCCCAGGTATTGCTGGACCGCGCCCATTTTTCTTCCGGTGAAATCGATGGTACGGTCGGCAGCAATCTGCGCAAGGCCGTGCGCGGTTTTCAGAAGCTGCGCCAGTTGCCCGTCACCGGGCAGCTCGACGACGCCACCTGGGCCGCGCTCAAGACCGACCAGGCGCCCGTGCTCGACGTGTACACGCTCACGCCAGAAGACATTGCCGGCCCTTATGCTACCGTTCCCGAGACCATGGCCGGCAAGGCCACGCTGCCCCGGCTGGGCTATGCCAGCCTGCTGGAAGCGCTCGGCGAAAAATTTCATTGCAGTCCGGCGCTGCTGCGCAAGCTCAATCCGGGCAAGTCGTTCGCGCGTGCTGGCGAGCAAATCCTGGTGCCCAATGTCGCCGTTGCACCACCGTTGCCCAAAGCCGCTTCGATCCTGGTGGATGCCAAAGAAGGCACGCTGACGCTGCTCGACAGCAGCGGCATGCCGATTGCTCAATTCCCGGCCAGCACCGGCAGCAAGCACGATCCCTTGCCGCAAGGGCGCTGGGAAGTGCTGGGCATCGCCACCAATCCCGAGTATCGCTACAACCCCAAGCTGTTCTGGGATGCCAAGCCGGGTGAGACAAAAGCCCGCATCGCTCCCGGCCCCAACAATCCGGTGGGCGTGGCATGGATAGACCTGAGCAAGGATCACTACGGTATCCACGGCACGCCGGAACCGGCCAACATCGGCAAGACCCAGTCACACGGCTGCGTGCGCCTGACCAACTGGGATGTGATGAAGGTAGTCAAGGCCATCAGCAAGGGTGCGACGGTGCTGCTGCAAGCTTAAAGCAGGGGGCCGTTGTACACTGGCGGTTCTATTTTTCGGAGAGCCTGTATGCCATTTACTTCCTATCTCGGCACCAGCCCCGTGCTCGGTGACCATGTGTATGTCCACGAATCGGCGCAAGTGATCGGCGACGTGCAGATCGGCGCCAACAGCTCGGTCTGGTGCAACACGGTGCTGCGCGGCGACGTCAATCGCATTGTCATCGGCGCCAGCAGCAATGTGCAGGACTTTGCCATGGGCCACGTCTCGCACAAGAGCGCAGCCAAGCCGGACGGCTCGCCACTGGTCATCGGCGACTATGTGACCATCGGCCACTCGGTGATCCTGCACGGCTGTACCATCGGCAACGAATGCCTGATCGGCATGGGTTCGATCATCATGGACGACGTGGTGGTGCAAGACCAGGTGATGGTCGGCGCCGGCAGCCTGGTTTCGCCCGGCAAGGTACTGGAAAGCGGCCATCTGTATATCGGCCGTCCGGCGCAGAAGGTCAGGGCTTTGACTGCCGAGGAAATTGCTTACCTCAAGTATTCGGCCGAGCATTACGTGCGCGTCAAGAATAACTATCTCGCGGGATAGTAAAGTTCTGCGCTAAATCAAGGGCACGATGGATCGTTCTTGACGAAAGCCAGTGTGGCGCTAAAGTGCACATTACCACACGCAGGGGGAACACGATGGCGCTCCAATTCGATATTACTGCCGGTTTTAAGTCTGACTTGACAGCATTTTCGTCAGCAGATCAAGCCCTGATCGCGCAAAGCCTCGATGAGTGGGGGAGCCGGG
This sequence comes from Duganella sp., assembly GCA_040508275.1. Taxonomy (GTDB): domain Bacteria; phylum Pseudomonadota; class Gammaproteobacteria; order Burkholderiales; family Burkholderiaceae_D; genus Rugamonas. The sequence goes on along the minus strand of JBEVNE010000065.1, from coordinate 7,746 downwards.
TCAACGTCCATGCAGGTCTCATCCCCTCACCAGTGTTTTTTCAGCCTCGGATTTCAGTGCTATCGGATGAGGTGGAGTCCAGTCTCTACGGCATGTGTATTGGACAGCGCATACGCCTCGTCCTGACCATGGAACACGATCCTTTATTTGAGCAAGACATCTGGACACTGATCAAGGCCGTTCCAAGCAATGAATTTGATGCCGCATTTCAGTGTGCTGCCGGACTGCTTTATCCGGGGCTGCTTGACGAAAGCCTCAAGCATGGCTGATCTGAAAGTACTTGCCGACCATTTCGGCGTTATCTTGGAAGCACATAAGAAATTGCCCGACGACAGGCATCGTCTTCAATTTCTCGCAGGATTGGCGGAACTGGAAGACAATCTCTCGCATAAGACGCGTCAATTCCCTGTCACTCGATTACACAAAGTTGTTGGAACCAAGAAGGCAATTTACCGGGCCGATGTCGACAAGATATCTGGATGGCGCTTTCACATTCAATATTTGTCTGGTCAGCTTCATCTCAAAGACTTGATCGCCGGTTCGCTACATAACCATGTTCTGGAAGTTATCCAATCGAAATGGGGCAGGTACACCTGAAGTCGCCAAGAACGGAGGACATTGCATCCTGTTCTTACGTGTGACTTTTTTGCAAATGATGATGATCGCGCATTTTACCACTTGTAAATGAGAATCATTATTGTTAGTATGCGTTTTTGCCAGCAATCGTTGATGTCCGAGAGCCAGCCATTCACACCTACTCTCCTGGATATTTATGGTTGCTACCTCTATGGGCGCCGGGCACACTGCCGCGCCTTCGTCACCGCATGCTCTGCGTCCGCGCCTGATGGGCGTGGCCGTGCAATCTGCCCTGATGACCCTGCTCGGTGCGGCGCTGCTGCCGGCACAGGCGCAAGAAGCCCAGGTGGCCAGCGCCGCTGCTGCCGCTGCAGCCACGGGCGCCCCGGCGCTCGGCGAAATCCTGGTCCAAGCCAAACGCGACGACGCAAGCTCCACCCGTAACGGCAGCACCACCGTGCTGCGCGCCGAGCAGCTCGAACAGAACAACGCCATCGACATGGCCAATATCGCCCGCTATTCGCCGCTGATCAGCGTGCCTGGCGCGGCCAGCGGCAGCGGCAACGTCTGGGATGGCGCCGGCAACACCGGTTTCAATATTCGCGGCGTGGAAGGCAATCGCGTCAGCATGGAGCTCGACGGCATTGCCTTGCCCGATGCGGCGCCCAAGCCGGACGGCAACACCATGAATGCTTTCGGCATCGGCCGCGACTACTTCGATCCCGAAACCTTCCACTATGTCAGCATCGGCTCCGGTTCCAGTCCGGCCGGTCCCGGTACGCCGGGCCTCGGTGGCTCGGTATCGTTCGTGACCAAGTCGCCCGAGCTCTACCTTGACGGCACGCGCAAGGTCTATGGCGATTACAAGTTTGGCTACTCGGGCGAACAAAAGGCCCGCATGCATGCGATTACCGCCGCGACCGAACTGGGCGCCAACCTGAAGGCGCTGATCGTCGGCGTGCACCGCGATGGCGAGCAGATCGACAGCAAGAGCAGCGTGCCGGTCAATCCCGATGACTGGTCGTCCGACGCCATCCTGGCCAAGCTGAACTGGCAGATCGCCCGCGGCCACAAGCTCGGCTTTACCATCGACAGCTACAAGGCCGATCACGACCGCGTGTACACCAACAAGACTGGCGCCCTGTACCCGCAAGGCACAGTGCAGCATTCGCGCACCGAGCGCACGCGCTTCAGTGTCGAGCACAACTGGACCGAAGCGGGCCTGCCGCTGTTCGATTCGCTGAAAACCCATCTGTACACGCAAGACGCCAAGGTGATCGACAAGACCAACGGCGCCTATGTGTCGGGCGGCATCTCGTACGTGCGCGATATCGAGACCGGCTACTACAACGACAGCAAAGGCGTGGCAATTGACGCCGCCAAACAGCTGGCGCCGGCCTCGTCGCTGTTCTACGGCCTGGTCTACGAGCAGCAGGAAGCGCGCCGCCCATGGTATGAAGACCGCACCGTGGTGCGTACCGGCGCCCACCAGATCACGCGCAAGAACCGCATGGCCGACATGGACACCGACAAGCTGGCCGCCTATGTACGCGGCGAGTTCGGCTTTGCACTGGGTGGCCTGCAAGCCACGCTGACCCCGGGCCTGCGCGGCGAACACCGCAAGCTGACCCCGCGTAACCTGCAAAACTACGCCATCGCCATTCCGAATGCCGCCCGTGAAGTCCGCGAAGAGAGCGATTCCTACTTCACGCCGAGTCTGAACCTGTCGGTGGAACTGACGCCAACGCTGAGCACCTATGCGCAATACTCGCGCGGTACGCGCCTGCCAAGTTCGGCCGAACGCACCGGCACCTACGATTCGATCAGCTACACCGGCTCGGGTCCCGGCTACGCAGTGCTGGGCAATTCCGACCTGCAAAAGGAAACCAGCAACGCCTTCGAGCTGGGTCTGAAAGGCGCACCGACTGCCGGCGTGGAACTGAGCAGCTCGGTGTTCTACACGGCGTACAGCAACTTCATCGAGTACGCCACGCAGCCAGCCGATCCAGTCAACTTCCCCAACATCACCTTCGGCCTGTTCCGTCCAGAAAACGTCGGCAAGGCCCGCATCTGGGGCGGCGAATTCTCGAGCCGCTTCCAGCTCGGGCTATGGGCGCCGGACCTGAAAGGCTATAGCGTCAACCTGGCCGCTGGCCTGTCGCGCGGCAAGGCGAAAAACGCGTTGACCGGACAACGCGGCGAGCTGGTATCGGTCCAGCCTTACAAGGCCAACGCCACCTTTGCCTGGGATGATCCCGCCAAGCGCGGCGGCGCTGCCTTCACCGTCAGCGGTGTACGCAGCCAGCGCGCCGGTAACGACGTCATCGGCAACGTCACCGTGCCGCGCTTCCTCACGCCCGGTTACGGCGTGATGGACCTGACCGCCTACTGGAACATCAACAAGCACGTGGCGTTGAGCGTTGGCGCCTACAACCTTGGCGACAAGAAGTACTGGGACTTCGCTTCTTCGCGCGGCCTGCCTGCCGGTACCACGCTGGCCACCCGCGACGATATCGAACGCCTGTCGCGTCCCGGACGCAATTATGCGGCCAGCATCAAAGTCATCTACTAATTTTATTCTTCACGGAGCCACCCATGAAAAAACACCATCGATTTGCCCTGGCGCTGACCGGCGCCTTGCTGCTCACTTCGGTAACCGGCAGCGCCGCCACGCTCAGCGAGCAGTGGGACAAGCTGCGCGCCGAACAACCGCGCCTCACTTCGCGTGACGCCGCCGCGCAACTGGGCGTGTCCGAAGCGGACCTGCTGGCGACAAGCCTTGGTAAGACTGTCACCCGCCTGCAGGACCAGGGCACGGCGCCGCGTGAAATCATGCGCCGCGCCCTCGACCTGGGCAAGGTCATGGCGCTCACGCGCAACGATTACGGCGTGATCGAACGCACCGGCGTGGCGACCCGCCTGAAGGCGAACGAGGAAGTGCAAACCCTGGACGAAGACAAGAACAAGGAACGCGAAGTGCGCATGCGCAACATCGCCGGCGGCTACCTCGGCGGCGAGATCGACTTGCGCTTCTGGTTCGATAAATGGAAGTACGCGTTTGCCGTGACCCAGCCGGGCAAGGATGGCGTGGTGTCGCGCAGCCTGCAGTTTTTTGACGCCAGCGGCAACGCCGTGCACAAGCTCTACGTGCGCAGCGAGGCCGGCGTGCCGGTGTTCGACAAGCTGGTAAGCGAGTTCCGCAATCCCAGCCAGAGCGCCGATCTGAAAGTGGCGGCGGCGCCGGTCAAGGCCAAGGAAAAAGCCGACAGCGAGATCGACGTCAAGGAATTCCAGCTGGCCTGGAACGAGATCAACGACGTGCACCAGTTCAACCGCCTGCTGACCGAGTTCGGCGTGTCGCGCGAGCAGGCCATGCGCCTGGCGCCACCGGGCGCGGCCGAGCGCATCACGCCGCAGGCCGTGCGCGCGCTGCTCGAAGGCGTGGCCAAGGAAAAGATCAAGTTCATGACCTTCCTCGGCAATGGCGCCACCATCCAGATCTATAGCGGTACGGTGACCAAGGTGGCGGAAGCGGGCGGTTACTTCAACGTGCTCGATCCGGAATTCAACCTGCACCTGCGCGACAGCGCCTTTGCCAGCGGCTGGGTGGTCAAGCGCGCCGGCGTGACGTCGGTGGAGTTCTTCGACAAGAACAGCGAACAGGTGGTGAGCTTCTTCGCCGTCCGCGAACGCAACAAGCCGGCACCGCAACCATGGGCCGACCTGACAGCAGCACTGCCGCGCGCAGATGTGGCGCGCCAGGCTAGCCGGTAAGCAGCAGGAGCAAGAGCAAGAGCAAGAGCAGCAGCAGTGGGTGAGTGCGCGGATGTCCTTGGGTGAGACTTTTGACATCCGCGCCATGCCATAGGTCACAAGGAAACCGTTGTTATTCGTGGTATCGGTACTACTATTTTCTTGTGAATATCGGCATAGGAATTTCCGAGACGCCGTCTCGGAAATTCGATCTTCTTGCACTGATTGACTATCGCGTCGACCGACATGCAATCTCCTGCACCTTTTGTTACACCCCCACCGCCAACCGCCCCAGCGCCGGATCATCGGTAAAGAAACCATCGATCCCGGTAGCAATGTAACGCTTCATCTCGGCCACTGAACCGGCCTCGTTGCGCGCCGTTTCGGCTTTGCCGTCGCGGAAGTCTGCCGCCAGGAAGCGGTTTTCCGGGCGGAAGGTCCAGGGTTCCACGCGCAGGCCGGCTTTGTGCGCATCGTCCACCAGCGACGAGGGCGCGTCCAGGCTGCCGTCTTTTTTCAGCGGAATGATCGAGCGCGTCGGCGGCGCCACCACGTCGGCGTACTGGGCGATGTCGCGCAGGCCGGCCGGTGTGCACATCTGCGCAAAAGTCAGCTTGCCACCGGCGGCGGCCACATCCATCGGCCGCACGTCTTCACCGATGACCAGCTGCATCAGGCGCAGGTTGGCGCGGCTGCCGAGTTTACTGCGCAGGTACTTGAGGTTGGCCACTTCAAACGACTGGATTTCGACCGGGTTGCGGCGCGTGTAGTCGTGCGCTGCCAGGACCGATATGAAACGGTCTTCCATCGGCAGTCCGACGCTGGCGAAATAGGTCGAGTGCTTGAGCTCGGGCACCAGGCCGATGATGCGCCCTTCGGTGGCCGCTGCGGCAGCGACGAAGTCGATGATTTCTTCCAAGGTGAGCACCTGGAACATGCCGTCGTACTGGGCGCTGCCCGGGCGAAATTGCGGAATGCGTTCGACGGCGCGCAACTGCTTCAGTTCAGCCAGCGTAAAGTCATCGACAAACCAGCCTTCGTGGGCCACGCCGTCGATGGTCTTGCGGGTTTTGCGGCTGGCAAACTGGGCGTGACGGGCGACGTCGGTGGTCTCGCTCAGGAATGCTTCGTGGCGCGCCACCAGCACGCCGTCGCGCGTCATGCACAGGTCGGGTTCGACGTAATCGGCGCCGTCGGCAATTGCCTTGGCATAGGCCGCCAGCGTGTGCTCCGGGCGCAGCGCGCTGGCGCCGCGGTGGCCGAACACCAGCGGCTTGCTGCCGCGTTGCAGGCCCGCCGCACCCACCGGCGCCACGCCCGGCATGCCGGACTTGTCGCCTTCAACAGGCGATGCAGGCGCCGCCGCCAGCACCGGGGCTGGCAACAGCAGTGATGGTCCTGCCGCTGCTGCCGCCACTGCCGACTGGATAAAGCCGCGCCGCGACAGCCGGCCTGGCATGGAAACAAAATTTTTCATCAGAAGTCTGCCATCAAGGTGAGGAAGCCCTGGCGCGGGGCGATCGGGAAGGTATTGTACGTGCCGCTGGCCGCACCCACCACCACGTTCAGATCGCCTTTTTTATCGGCCAGGTTGGTCACGTTCAGACGATAGCGCGCATTCTTGACCCAGTTACCGTTCAGGAAGGGCAGTTTACCCGATACGCCCAGGCTCATCAGGAAGTAGCTGTTCACCGACAGGTCGTTGGTGTAGGTGGCGTAGCGCTTGCCGACGTAGTCGCCGATCAGCTGGAATTCGGTGTCGGCGACATTGAGCGTGGCGACGAACTTGTTCATCCATTCCGGGCTGCCCGGCACCATTTTGCCGGCGGTCGGCACGATGGCCGCGCCATTGCTGTAATTGTCCTGATATTCGGCGCGGTTGTACGACAGCGCGTTGTACAGCGAGAAGGTGCGGCCGAAGTGCAGCGTGCCCGACAGGTCGATGCCATCGGTCTTGACGCTGCCGACGTTGGCCAGTACCGGGTTGCCGCCGATAATCGAGGAAATCACCGGCGTCGGGCTGATGGTCAGCAGGCGGTCCTTGAAGTTGATGTGGTAGAGGTTGACCTGGCCGTCGAAGGCGGTCACCGCGCCCCAGTTCAGCGCGTGATTGGTGCGCAGACCCGCTTCATAGGTGACCGAAGTTTCCGGCTTGGCCGTGTCGCGGAACAGGTCGAAGGCCGACTGGCTGGCCAGGCTCCATGGCGAAGCGCCGCCACCGCCGTAGGTGACGAACTGGCGCATATTCTTTTGCACGTTGACGAACAACTGGTCTTGCGGCGTGATGTCCCAGCGCGCGCCCAGTTGCGGCAGGAACCATTTTTTGGTGTCGATCTTGCCCACCGGCAGCGCGGTTGAACCGTTGGCGATGGCGCCCACTTTGGGTTGCACGGGGAACTGGCCATCGGCAAACTGCAGGCTCGATTTAAAGCCGGCCTGCAGCGCCAGGTCGTCGCGCACGCGCCACTCATCCTGTACGTGGAATTGCACGACCTTGTTGTCGATCTCGCTGCCGTACTGGGTGATCAGGGGATTGCTCGGACGGTCGTATGGCGAACTCGGATTGTTCACATCGAGCGCATACCAGCGGCGGTAGGCGGACGAGCGGTTGCGCTCGAGCCAGATACCGGCCTGCAGCTTGTGGTCGCCGATTTCGCTACGCACGGTGGACAGCCAGCCCGAGCGGTTGATCACGTATTCGGTGGTGCGGGTGGCGTAGCCCGAGTTGCCGAATACCTGTTTCAGGTTCTGGCCCGGGAAATACACGGCAAACAGGCCCGGCAGACCGGCCACGCCGATCGGGCCGGCCACCACGCCCACGCCGTCGTCATTGTGGTAATACACCTGGTTGGACCACGTGCTGCTGTCGCTGACGTTGAGGTCGAACTTGGCGTACGTCAGGTAATCGGTGCGCTGGGCATCGCTGTAGTAGTTGCGGTAGTTATTGCCTTCCGCTGCCGGGGTGCCGCCCGTGGGCGACAGGTAGTTCACCGCCTGCTGGAAGTTCGGGTACATGAACGGACGCGTGTACGGCTGGTATTTTTCGGTTGCCGAGCGCACGGTGCTGTCCTCGTTCGGCTCGATCTTGTCCGAGTAGTCGAGGAACAGCGTCAGCTTGCCCAGGCTGCTCTGATTGACATACTTGGCGTTGACCTGGTCGCCGCCCTGGCGCGCCTTGAAGTCCCACGCTTTCTGTTCGTGGTGCACGGCCGAGAGATAGGCGCTGCTGCCGTCGCCGAAGGCGCCCGTGTCGTAGCGCAGGAACGTGCGCGACGTGGTGTAGCTGCCCACGGTCTGCTGCACGGCCAGGTTGCGGGTGGACGACGGATCGCTCGAGAAGGTCTCGATGGTGCCGCCCAGGTTGCTGGTGGACGCAGTGGCCAGGTCGCCGGCGCCCGACGACAGGATCACGCTGCC
>JBEVNE010000409.1:0-21894 GCA_040508275.1 Duganella sp. | reverse complement strand
TCGCCGATATCGAGCGTGGTGTAATCGAGGTCGCCATCGACGATTTCGCCGGCGACTTCAAGGCCCGGCAGGTCGGAAGCGCCCGGCGGCGGCGCATAGGCGCCCTTGCGCTGGAACACGTCGGGGCGGTTGATGCCGGCTGCGTGCACCTTGATCAGGACTTCGCCGGTTTTAACGACCGGCATCGGGCGCTCGCAAAGCTGGAGCACATCCGGCGCACCGGGCTGGGTGATTTCAATCGCGCGCATAAAAACCTTTGCCTGTAATGACTTGTGGGAGCGACGATTGTACGTCAGGCGCCAGCGCGCTGCTGGACGCTAGTTGGCGCCGGTGCGCGACTGGCGTGGCAGCTTTTTACCAGGCTTCCAGGCAGCCGACAACGCCTGCCCCTCCTCGATCTGCTCCTTGCTCAGCTGGCGCGCCACGGCGGCGCGCTGCTCGACGGCGGTGGCAGAACCACGCGCCGCCGCCACGTTCCACAGCATGTAGGCAATCACGTTATCCTGCTCGACGCCGCCCATGTGGTAGCGGTACATCAGGCCCATGATCTGCAAGGAATCGGCATGGCCCTGCTCGGCCGCCTTGCGGAACCAGACGACGGCCTGCTTGTGGTCCTGGATCACGGTGTTGCCCGTGTAGTACATGGCGCCGACCACGTACTGGGCGTCCGCCTTGCCCTGTTCCGCGGCCTTGCGGTGCCACTGGAAAGCCTTCTGGTAATCCTGTTCCACGCCGCGGCCCATGTAGTACATCAGCCCCAGCAAATGCTGGGCGTCGGCATTGCCGGCCTTGGCCAGCGGCGTGATTTCCTTCAGGGCCACGCTGTACTGCTTGTTGTTGTAGGCGGTGGCGCCCTCGGCAAAGCCAGCCAGCGCTGCCTGTTGCAGACCCAGTGTGCAGCTCAGTACAAACCCGGCTGCCAGTATGAATTTTTTCATATCGCGTAATCGTTGGAGGTCGTGGCTGCGGTTATTTCCAGTTGACTTTGCCCAGGCCATTCACGCTCACCGCGCGGCTGGCTGGCTGGCCAAACACCGTGACCGAGCCCAGTCCGCTCAGTTTCAGGCTGGCGGCTTGACGCGCGCTGACGCTGGCGTTGCCAAGGCCGCTCAGATCGACTTCCACCGCATCGGCATCGAACTGTTGCGCAGTGAGTCCCCCTACCCCGCCCAGGCTGGCCTTGAGCAGCTTGCTGCGCCCGCTGAGCGTGATATTGCCAGCGCCGCGCAAATCGATTTCAGTACGGTCATTATCGCCGAGCCAGACCCGCATGCTGCCCACGCCCGCGAGCGTGGTGTGCACGATCTTGTAGTCCACCGTGGCCCGCATGCTGCCGGCGCCATCCTGCAGCAGTTCCAGTTCCTGCCCGCCGAAGCCGCTGATATCGGTGCTGCCCACGCCATCGGCCACCACCTGCCGCAACGCAGGCAAGACCAGTTCGACACGCACACCGGCGCCGCTGACTTTTATCCCGCGCACGTTATCGGTCTGCAGATTGAGCGTATCACCGGCCTGGGAGGACGTCATTTTGTCCATCAGGCGCTTGTCACCGACGATTTTCAGCGAAGGCGTATCGCCCTGGCGCAGCCGGACATGGATAACGCCGTCGATCTTGACGCGCACCACGCGCGCATCGAGCGCGACGTTGCGGGTTTCGGTGGCGTCGTCGGTGGCGGCAGCTTTGGCTGCGACGCTGGCAAACAGCGTGCAACAGGCCGCGAACAACAACCCACGTGGTAAGAATTTGCGCATGTAAAACATCCTCTGAAAGCGTTTACCGGGTTTTCCCGGATTCGGCAGGGCTTGCACCGACTATAGCCGCAAGGTGGCAGCCGGCACATCGGATTGCGACAGACTGCATAAAACGGGGGGTGAACGGTATCACTTGGTTGCGGATGCTTCCTGGAATCTACCTTGAAGGTCCTTTTTTCCCCAAGTGCGAGCGCCGCCTGCATGATATTACTACGGCAACAAGGCGAATTGACATGGTCTAACTCAGGTCATGCAGGTCTTTGTCGGAGGCCGGGCCAAGAAAGAAATTGTCGAACTGTGATGACAGGCCGCCACGCTCTGGCGTACAACTCATGACCCCGACTGCGCAGCGATCAGATCGTGGAAAATGTGCCAAGCGCAGTAATGGCCAAGTCTTGCCGTCCGTCGAATATTGAAGGCGTAGTGCATCCCCTTTGCGCGTGAGCCGCATCCAGAATTCATCGGCCTTGGCATCGGGTGGAAATGGAGCAGTCGCCCAGTCGGAATGCTGCAAGGTCAGGACGCTGCCAATGGCCGGTGCGCCATCGTTAAATTCCACACCCGCTTTTAACCAATGGTCTTTATCAGCAAGGAACATGATTCCCGCCTGGTCGTACAAGGTCGTAAAATCTGCCCGCACCCTGACCTGGAAAGTAAAGTCTCCGACCACGTCCACGCCATAAAAATGCCCGGTGAAGCGCTCGAAGCCATACCAGGTTTTGCTCCAGAAATCCGTTTTGTTATCGGTTGTAAATGAAAGGCAATTTGCTTCTTTACGCCACGTAGCGGGTTCATTGACCCAGTAAAAACCATCATCCTTTTTCATTCAACGGCCTTGTCAAATCGGGGTTACGCAAAAAGTGCGGGCTGTTTGTCTGGGTCCGTGTGAACCGCCCGAGTACAGTCTACCAAAATCGAATTCCAGACTGCGGTTGGCGCCTGCGACAAGCGCGATAGAACCATCAATTTTCATGGTGATGACTGGCCTAAGAAGGAGTCAGGAACGCGACGCCAGATGTAACATCACGTAATGTTCATAGTGACCCACGCCATTTTTTACAATCGGGTCCTGCGACGTGAATGCGGCGATGTCTTCGTCATCGGCAATCCGGTACAAAGAGACGCCGTAGCCGCCGCTGTCATCGATCACGGGACCGTGCGCGACGATCACGTTTTTCGCCAGCAGGGCGTTCAGATACCCGCCGTGCTGTGTCATCCATGCCAGCTCATCGGCTGACATGGTGGTGAGAAAATCCGCGCGCGGCGGTACGAATTTGCAGAGGTAATATTTCATGTCCCTAGCCTTTTGATTGGTTAACAACTGCTTGTCTTACGCCGCAGTCCTGACGCTCTTGAGTATCGACCCCTCGAACATTTTGGGGGCGTAGCTTTGCAGGAAAAGTATCATCCCGGTCATCTTGCCCACGGGGTTGCTGAACTTCGGCGCGTTGGTCTCAATGATCCTGCTGATGGTATGAACCACCGCATCGGGAGCTTCGGCCTCGTCGATGCCTTTCTGTGTCGCCGCGCGCACCTGCTTGCGGTAGCTGTCGTAGTCCGCGATGGTGCCGGCCGTCGATGAGACAGAATTGTCGGCGAGACTGGTCTTGAACCAGACCGGCTCCACCATGCTGACCTTGATATTAAAGTCGTTCAATTCAAAACGCAGCGCCTTGAAGTAGCCCTGCACGGCGTGCTTCGAGGCCGAGTAATAGGACAGGTTAGGCGGACCAATCAGGCCGACAATCGAGCTGACCGTGACGATCTGGCCGCTTTTTTGCTGGCGGAAGTAAGGCAGCAAGGCATTGGTCACCTTCACCGTCCCCCAGAAGTTGGTTTCGAACTGCTGGCGCCCCACTTCGATGGGGGTTTCCTCGGCGATGCCCGTCACCATGTAGCCGGCGTTGTTGATCAGGACATCAAGGTGGCGGATGTGCGCGAACAGCTCTTGCGTGAACGACGCAATCGACGTGTCATCGTCAAGATCGAGGCGCAGCAGCTTGAACGGCACGCTGCGTGCATATTTTTCCGGCTGGCGGGAAGTGCCGATCACCGTGTAGCCTTCGTGATGCAGTTTATTGGCAAGCAGCAAACCGAAACCGGACGATGCGCCGGTAATCAAGACTGTTTTTTTCATGGTGTTACCCCGTATTGGTTGGATGAGTGACTCAGTGTTTTCGGTGGAACAACAGGAAAAGAGTTTTTTCGCGCCCCTACCGTTGCCGTCACTTTGCCTGCAATTCACGCCATCATCACTAGCCGAACACGCCAATTTGACAGCCAAACACGCCAACTGAAAATAAATAAAATTGGCGCGTCCGGCTGTTGTGATGGCGTATTTGGCGCGCTAAACTCAAGCTGTGAATACAACCCCCCCCCTAACCACCATCACACCTGGCGGCCGCCACGGCAGGACACCTGACTACGCCATCTGGCCAGGCTGGCGCCTGCTGATGCAGGATGCCGGTATTTCAGCGGCACCAGTTTTGCGCCGTGCACAGCTTCCCGGTGATCTGTTCGCGCGCCAGAACGTGCGCCTGGATCCGCCTGATTTCTTCAAGCTGTGGACAGCGATCGATGCCGAGGCGGCGTCGATCGATCCGGAACTGCCAACGGCGCTGCAGATAGCAAAGGTCATGTCGTCAGACTGGTTCGATCCCGAGTTATTTGCCGCGCTCTGCAGCGCCAACCTGGCCGGCGCACTTGAACGGATCGCCAGATATGTCAAACTGATCGCGCCGATGGTCATCGTCGTAGACCGTGGCGTTGCCAACACCACGGTCACCATCGATTTCATCGACCCGACCCTGCCGCCACCGACAGTATTCCTGGCGTTTAAGCTGGTGTTCTTCGTGCAGCTGGCGCGCCTGGCAACCCGCAGCCATGTACAAGCTCTGCGCGTGAGCTGGCCGCTGGCGGTTCATGAACATCATCGTGCTGCGCTGGCTTATCAACATTATTTCGGCATTGCTGTCAGCGACGCGCCGCTGGCGACCCTGGTATTTTCCAATGAAGACATGGCGCGGCCGTTCCTGACAGAAAATCACAAGATGTGGTTGTTCTTTGAGCCGTCTTTACGCCAGCGACTGGCGGATCTGGACAAGACAGCCAGCATGGTCGAGCGGGTACGCAGCACACTGCTGGAAGCCCTGCCGGCTGGTGAGGTATCGATACAATCGGTCAGCCGCAAGCTGGCAGTGAGCGTGCGTACGCTGCAGCGCCGGCTTCAGGATGAGGGAACCAGCTTCCAGCAGACGCTCGATGTACTGCGCGAATCGCTGGCGCAGCACTATTTGCGCAATACCGACATGTCGGGCGCGGAAATCTCTTTCCTGCTGGGCTATGAGGACGCCAACTCGTTTGCCAGAGCGTTTCAATCGTGGACCGGCAAGACCCCGCAAACGGTACGCAGTGGCGCGGAGCTTCGATTATCCGGCCCCTCGTAGCCCTTGAGTCATCTACAATGGCCGGATGAATACCTCACGCCCATTTTACCTGCGCCTGCTGCTGACGCTATGGCAGGTGCTGCTGCTGATCGCCATCTGGTTCATCTGCGACCGCCTGGCCGGCTGGCTGCAACTGCCGTTTTCCGGCGGCGTGGTGGGCTTGCTGCTGATGGTGGCGCTGCTGCTGACGGGTGTGCTGCGGCCAGCCGTGGTCGAGCATGGCGCCGAGTGGCTGCTGTCGAACATGCTGCTGTTCTTTATCCCGCTGATCGTCTCGGTGATGCAGTTCACCAGCCTGCTCGAGCGCCAGGGCCTGCGCCTGTTCGCCGCCATCGGCATCGGCTTCATGGCCGTGCTGCTGGCCACCGCCTTCACAGTGGAATGGGTGTGCCGCCTTGAGCGCGGCATGCGGCTGCGCGCACTGATCCGCCAGCGCCATGGGCGGGTCAAATCATGAGGCGCACACCATGATGGTAGCGCTGCTGTTCCTGTTGCTCACCGTGGTGCTGTTCTATGCCAACCAGGCGCTGCACCGGCGCTACGACTATTTCTGGCTGACGCCGGCGCTCACCACCACCGCCATCCTGATCGCCGCGCTGGCGCTGACCGGTACGCCGTTTGCGCAGTACTACAGCGCCGCACGCTGGCTGCCCTGGCTGCTCGGTCCCGCCACCGTGGCCTTTGCGCTGCCGATCTACCGCTACCGCGCGCTGGTCAGGCGCCACTGGCTGGCGCTGAGCCTGGGCAGTTGCGCCGGCATCGTGGTCTCGCTGGCCAGCACCGTGCTGCTCAACCGCCTGCTCGGGATCGAGAGCGGCGCCGCGCACAGCCTGCTGGCGCGCTCGGTTTCCACGCCATTCGCGCTGGAAGTCACGCGCCACCTCGGTGGTTCGGCGCAGCTGACCGGCGTGTTCGTGATGATTACCGGCTTGTTCGGCATCCTGCTCGGGCAAGTGCTGCTGGCGCTGCTGCCGCTGCGCATGCGCGTGGCGCGCAGCGCGCCGTTTGGCGCAGCGGCGCACGGCTTCGGCATGAGCGCGGCGCGCAAGATCGGCCCGCAGGAAGGCGCGGTGGCCAGCCTGACCATGATTTTCAGCGGCGTGCTGATGGTGCTGCTGGCGCCGCTGCTGGGGCAATTCCTGGCCTGAACGGGAGCCGTGCTACCAGTGCATGATGGCGCGCACCGGCGCCAGCAGATCGTTGGCAATGGCATCGGTTTGCGCGCGGGTCGGATGGCCGTCCTGGGCGTCGCCCGGATACGCCTGCGAGGCCACCAGGTGCACGCGTGCATCGGCCACGCGGCGCCTGGTTTCGCCCAGGTACTCCACCAGCGCGGCTTTTTTCTCGCCGGTCAGCAGCGCGCCTTCGGTCAGCACGATCTGCGCTTGCGGATGATCGGCCAGCAGCGTGCGCACCAGCCGCACATAGGCGCCGACATACTGTTCGCGCGGCGGAATGCCGGGGCTGAAGTCGTTGGTGCCGATGGCGACCAGCACCAGGTCGCTCTGGTAGTCGCGCTGGCGCCACGCTACGGGGGCGGCCTGGTCGGCGATCGCCAGCTGATAAAAATCGGGCAGATTCAGTGTGTCGCTGCGGTTGTCCCAGCTGCGCACCAGGCCGCGCCCGCCCGCGCACACCAGTTGCACCTGGGCCTGCAGCGCGCGCGCCAGCTGCATGCCGTAGGAGGCGCGCGCATTCCACCACGAGGGATCTTTGACGGCGCCGGGCACGCGGTCGATCGCCTCGCCGCAGGTCACCGAGTCGCCCAGCACCAGCATTTTACGCATGGGCAGCGGCGGCGCCGCCAGCCAGGCGCCGTCGGTATAAAAGCGCCGCAGCCTGGCCGTGCCATGCCAGGTTTCCGAGCGATTGACGATTTCCACCGTGTGCCTGCCAGGCTTCAAGTCCTGCGCCAGCGCCAGCGTTTGCACGCCGGGCGCCAGCCGCAGCTTGCGTGCCGGGCCGCCATCGACCATCACATCGAAGTAGCTGTTGGCGCCACTCGCCTGCGCCTCGACAGCCAGCCGGCTGCCCTCGAAGCTGACATGAAAGCTCACGCCGGGATAGCCAAAGCGCACGGCGCCATCGGCCCCGCTGACGCTGCGGCCCATGCGCACGATCCGTGCATCGTTGGCGGCGATGCTGGTCTCATCAGGCGCGGCATTGGCGGCGACTGACAGCAGCAAGCCTGCCGCTGCCAGCAGGCAGGCAGCAACGCCAAAGCGCCTGGTCGCCATGAGCTTAGCGCATCAACTGGCGAATATCGGGCAGCATGGCGTCCGACCAGACCTTGTAGCCCTTGGGCGTGGGGTGCAGGAAGTCGGCCATGATCTCGGGCGACATGTCGCCGTTATCGTGCAGGAAACGCTTGCCGTAATCCTTGTAGATGATGGTCTGGCCGTCGCCCAGGCCGGAAATCAGGCGATTGAGCTCGATGATCTGCGCACGCTTGGGGTCTTGCGCCGATTTTTCATAGGGCAGCACGCCGTTGAGCAGGATGCGCGCGCCCGGATACAAGGTGTGCAGCTTGCCGACGATGGCTTTCACACCTTCGAAAATCTGCTCCGGACTGGCCTGGCAGTGGAAGAAGTTATTCACGCCGATGGTCAGCACCACCAGCTTGGGCTTCAGCTTTTCCGCGTGGCCGTGATCGAGGCGCCACAGCACGTTGCCGGTGTGGTCGCCGCCAATGCCGAAGTTGGCGGTTTTCCACTGGCCGAACGACTGGTCCCATATCTGCTTGTTCCAGCCTTCGGTAATCGAGTCGCCGACGAACAGCAGGTCAACGTTGCCAGCATCGGCCACGGCCACGTCTTCCTTGAACATCTCGTGCCAGCGCGCCACTGACATCCATGGGTATTCAATATTGCGCGGCGCCGGCGTGATGCTGCAGGCCAGGCCGTCGATGGCGGCCGTATTGTCAGCCAGCGCGGGAGCGGCCGCGCCGCACAGCAGCGCCGATGCAGCGGCGGCCAGCAAAGTGGAAATGAGTTTGCGTTGCATGGTACTCCTTCGATACTCAGGAACGCCCGCATGGCGGGCGCGATCAAGGGGCTGCGGGCCCCGCCAGTCTTATATTGCGCCTTTTGCTTTCAAGCGTAACAGCAAAACGCCGTGGCGCGCCACACGGCTGTCGAGCCTGCGGCTGGTATCGCCGGTCTTGCCACTCCACGCCTCGGTCCAGCCGAACACCGTCTTTTTGAAGTCTGCACTGCGCTTGCTGAGGTCATCGTTGACATGGTAGGCGGTCCAGTCGAAACTGATCTGCGCCGGCTGCTCGCCGCGATTGAGGACCATCAGGGCCCACTCGCCGTCGGCCAGCGGCTTGGCCCAGTATTCGAGCTCGCCGTCTTGCAGGAAGCGCCAGGCCGGTATGCCCAGCCGGTCCTGGTTGATAGCGATTGCTTCGGTGTTGGTCACCAGGCTGCGGGTTGCCGCCGGCATGTGGCGCAGGTCGTTGCCGAGGATGAGCGGCGAAGCCAGCATGGCCCACGCCGAGAAGTGCGCGCGATCCTCGTCTTCGCTCATGCCTTTGCCCACTACCAGCATATCCATATCGTTCCAGTGACCGGGGCCAGCGAACTGGCGCAGGCCGGCCTGCTTGTCGAGGATGCGCAGCACACCCCATGCCGAAAACGATCCCTGGCTGAATTCACATTTCCAGCACGGATAAATATCGCCGGTAGTGCGCCACGAATGCCCGACCTCTCGGGCCCATTCCCACGGCTTGGTATCGCCCCATTCGCAAATACTGAACAGCATGGGACGGCCGGCGCTGCGGATGGCGTCGCGCATGGTAGTGTAGGCCCCGGCCGAGTTCAGACCCTTGGTATCGCACCAGTCATATTTGACGTAATCAATACCCCAGGCAGCGTAGGTCATCGCATCCTGGTACTCGTGTCCGCGGCTGCCGGGACGTCCGCCGCACGTGGTGGCGCCGGCATCGGAATAAATACCGATTTTCAGGCCCTTGCTGTGCACATAATCGGCCAGCGCCTTCATCCCGGACGGAAAGCGCTCGGGATCGGGATGGATCACACCTTGCGCATCGCGCTTGCCATGCCAGCAGTCGTCGATATTCACGTAGACATAACCGGCGTCTTTCAAGCCGCTGCGGACCATGGCGTCGGCACTGTCGCGTATCAGTTGTTCATTGATCTCGCAGGCGAAGCTGTTCCAGCTGTTCCAGCCCATCGGCGGTGTGGCAGCGAGCGACTCGAACTTTTGCGCGCTGGCGTTGCCGCCGAGCGCGCAAAGGGCCAACGCAGGCAGAACGGCCAGCGCCGCCGATGCGGCTGCAGAACGTGGCATGGCAGCTCCTTAGCGCACCGGCGCTTTGAGCGACTTGAGCTTGTCGCCATATTCCTTGATCAGCTTGAGCGAACTGGTATCGGTATCGAACACCGAATACAGGCCCTGCTCTTCCTGCGGTGGGTCGCCCATGAAGTCGTTGCCCGGTTTCCACCAGTAGTCGGCATTGGCGGCGCGGCCGGCGCCGCCCCAGGCCCAGAAATTAAAGCCGGCAATCGGCTCGCCCTTGGCTGCGCGCGTGTAGACGATGTCGAACACTTCCTTGTAGAAGCGGTCGCGGTAGGTGGTCTTGGCCTTGAGGCTGAACGACGGGCCGTCGCGGTCGAGGCCGAATTCTTCCAGCACGATCGGTTTGCCAAGCTGCTTGGCCAGCTCGATGTGCGAGTGCAGGTAATCGCGGCTTTTGGCGATTGCATTGTCCCAGCTGCCAGTGGGGTTGTGCGAATCGAACCAGCCCCAGTTTTTCGGCCACAGGTGGTAAGTCAGGTAATCGATGTTTTGAGTGCGGTGGGCATCGAGGAACAGCTGGGCGTCGTGCGCCGAACCGGCCAGGCCTTCGCTGCCGCTGCTGACCAGGTGGTTGCTATCGAGGCTGCGGATATAGCCGGCCGTCTCGTCGATCCATTTGACGTAGGCGGCTTTTTCCTGCGGCGTCGATTTGCTGTTGCCGGGGCGCGGCTCGTTGGCCAGCTGCCACGACATCAAACTCGGGTCTTCCGTGTACGGCTTGCCGGTGATGGTGTTGACGCGCTTGACGATCTTGGCGATGACGTTGCGGTACTCTTTCTGCGCCTCGGCGTTGACGTAGAAGCGCGCGTTCTTCTTCATGTAGTCTTCGTAATCCTTGGTCACGTTGGGGTCGAGCGCCGGCGTGCCTTCAAACCAGTTCAGATACTGCGTCATGCCGCCCGACCACTGCCAGAAGTTATTCAGGTACAGCACCACGGTCATGTCGCGCCTGGCTGCTTCGGCCATCAGAAAATCGAGCCCCACCAGCAGGTTTTCGTCGTACTCGCCCGGCTTGTTGGTGGTGGCAGGGCTGACTGCGCTTTTCATGTCGGTCTTTTCCGATACTGCCAGCACGCGCAGGTTGTTGATGCCGATCGCGCGCATGCTGTCGAGCTCCTTGAGCAGGCGCTTGCGCTCACCCACGCCACTCGGTGCGCCGAGGTAGCCGCCGTACCAGAAGTTGGCGCCGACGATGTAATACGGCTGGCCCTTGCGCGTGAAATGGGTCTTCTTGGCGGCGACAAACTCGGCTTTGGACAGGCCGGCACCATCGGCGGCCGACACCATGCCGCAGGCGCTGATCATCAGCGCCGCCGCGCAGAATTTATACAGTTGTTTCATGTCTCGTCCTTCTGGTTGTGGTTATTTTGCGGGTTTGCCATTGACGGCAAGCGTTTGCTGCTGCAGTTGCACGGTGGTGCTGGCAGCCCGGGGGCTCGATGCATCGGCGGCATCATGCGCCAGCATGACGCGGTAGCCGCCTCTGGTCACACGCCAGGTCTTGCTGCGGCTATCGTACATGGCCAGCAGGCGAGGATCGACCGTCACACTCACCTCGCGGCGCTCGCCGGGCGCCAGTTCAACCTTGTCCCAGCCGGCCAGGCGCTTGGGCGCCTCCCACTTTGCGCCCACGGGCGCCACGTAGACCTGCGGCACGTCCTTGCCCTTGACGGCGCCGGTATTGGTCACCGTGAAGCGCACCTGCAGCTTGCCATCCTTGTGGCTGGCGGCCAGGCCGGAATAGGCAAACGTGGTATACGACAGGCCGTGACCAAACGGGAACAGTGGCTTGAGCCCCTTCTTGTCGAACCACTTGTAGCCGACCGCTGCGCCCTCGTGGTAATCGACGCTGAAACGCAGCTTGTCGTTTTTCGGATCGCCATCGAGTTTCGGGCGCGGCAACTGGCTTTCGGCAGCGGGGAAAGTGGCCGGCAGATGGCCGGACGGATTGACTTCGCCAAACACAATGCGCGCGATCGCCTCGCCGCCAGCGCTGCCCGCATACCAGGCCTGCAGCACTGCGGCGCTTTGTTCCAGCCACGGCATCAGCACCGGCCCCGAAGTTTGCAACACCACTGCGGTGCGCGGATTGGCCCTGGTCACGGCATCGATCAGCGCATCCTGCTTGTCCGGCAGCGACAACGATACCGCATCAAGCGCCTCACCCACCCACTGCTGGCCGAACACAATCACCGCATCGGCGCCGGCCGCTGCCTGCGCAGCGGCGCTGGCATCCTTGCCATCGTGATAAATGACTTCGGCGCCGCCGGCGCGCGCCTTGATGGCGTTCAGCGGTGACGACGGGTGATACATGACGGGCCCCGGCCATACCAGCGGTTCGATGCCCGGCACGGCGTTGCCGCCGATGGGATAGACCAGCGATGAGCCGCCGCCGGCCAGCACACCAACATTGGCGTGGGCGCCAATGACGACGATCTTTTTCAGGCCGGCCTTGAGTGGCAGCATATTGCCGGTATTGCGCAGCAGGACCATGCCTTCTTCGGCATCGCTGCGGCTGACCAATTTGTGGGCGTCAAAGTCGATGGCGCCGCCTTCGGCCACCGGGTGATCGACCACGCCCTTGTCGAACATCGCCCACAGGATGCGGTAGACCATATTGTCCAGGCGCGCCTGCGGCACGTGGCCATTTTCCACCGCTTCTTCCAGCGCAGGGCCGAAATACTGGGCCTTGTCGAATTCCCAGCCCGATTGCTGATCCAGACCGGCGTTGGCCGCCGCCACCGTGCTGTGGACGGCGCCCCAGTCGGACATCACATAGCCCTTGAAGCCCCAGTCTTTTTTCAGCACGCCATTGAGCAGCGCATCGTTTTCGCAGGCGTACACGCCGTTGACGCGGTTGTAGGCGCACATGACGGCGCCGGGATTGGCTTGCTCCAGCAGCAGCTCGAACGCCAGCAGGTCGGACATGCGGTGGCTGGCGTCGTCGATGCGGGCATCGAGCACGAAGCGGCCGGTTTCCTGGTCGTTCAGCGAAAAATGCTTCATGGTGGCGATCAGGTGGTTCGACTGGATGCCCTTGACCTGCTCGGCCACCATGGTGGCGGCCAGCAGCGGATCTTCACCGGCGTATTCGAAGTTGCGGCCGTTGCGCGGTTCGCGCAACAGGTTGACGCCGCCGGCCAGCATCACGTTGAAACCGGAAGCACGCGCCTCGGCGCCGATCATGGCGCCGCCCTGGTAGGCCAGATGGCGGTTCCAGGTAGCGGTGGTGGCCAGGCCCGAGGGCAGCGAGGTACGTTCGCGCGGGGTGGGGCCGGCCTGGGTGGCGACGCCGAGGCCGGCATCAGTCTCGAACAGCGCGGGCAGACCCAGGCGCGGCACGCCGGGAATATAGCCGGCAGAGAAAGGCAGCGCCGCAGGATGTTTTTTGCTGTTGGTCCGAGAAAAATCGGCGCCGAAGTGGCCCAGCACCCAGCCCAGTTTTTCCTGCTGCGTCATGGCGGCCAGCGCCAGCGCGGCGCGCTGGTCTGGCGGCAGCGCCTGATTGTGCCATGGTTGCGCGGCGCGGCTGTCAGTGTTGTCGTTGTTGGCTGGGGTGGCATCGGCCGCCATGGCCGGCAGCGCAGTCGCCAGCACAATCACCGTGGTGGCGGCGCATGCCAGCGCGGCAGCCAGCGCCAACGCCAGCGGGCGCGGTGTCAATCGAGCGTTCATGCAGTGTCTCTCTTGTAGGTATAGTCGAAAAGATTCTGCATGGCGCTCATGCGGCGGTCAAACGACAAGTCCGATTCAGGCCCAGTTTAGCCATCTTCACTAAACAAGCCGGTACGAGGCTGCAAGCGATGCTGCACTGCGACAGAGCAGCGCCGGACAGCATGTTTAGTAAATTGCGCTAAACTTTCAGGCCAAGGCGCAGCGGCGTTTGACCGGATCCTGCCGCGCATGCAAAACTGCCTTCAAGGCAGCTGAAAAGCTAAAAAAACGGAGACCATCATGGGCGATACCAGCAATCCCGCCGCCGCAACAACGGCGGTGACAATCCGCGATATCGCCCGGGTTGCCGGAGTGTCGCCGGGGACCATTTCGCGCGCGCTCAAGAACGAACCGGGGCTGACCGAAGCCACGCGGCAGATGGTGCTGGCGGCCGCGCATCAACTGGGCTACGACTTTTGCAAGCTGCGTCCCAAGCGCCTGCGGCGCCTGACGTTTCTGCTGCATCGCCAGCACAACACGGCATCGAGTAGCCCGTTTTATTCTCCTGTGCTGCACGGCGCCGAAGAAGCCTGCCGCAAGCAGGGCATTGTGCTGTCGTTCATGGCGGTGGGCCCGGCCGATGGACTGATCGACCAGATCCGCATGCACGCGCCGGACGGCATCGTCTGCGCCGGCTTCTTCGAGCCGGAAACCCTGGCGGCGCTGCGCTCGACCGGCAAGCAGCTGGTGCTGATCGACATGAAGCTGCGCGGCTACAGCTCGGTCAACCCGGACAACATGATGGGCGGCTACCTGGCCACGCGCCACCTGATCGACACCGGCCGCACCCGCGTCGGCTTTATCTCGGGGCCGCTGGCCCACTACAGCATTCGCGAACGTGCGCGCGGCTACCGCCAGGCCCTGTTCGAGGAAGGCATCCTGGCCGATCCGCGCCTGGAAGCCAATTTGCCCGACGGCGTGGACCTGGAAGCGGGCGCCTGGGAGGCCATGGAGCAGCTGCTGGCCCTGCCCCATCCGCCCGACGCGGTGTTCTGCTACAACGACAGTGCCGCGCTGGTGGCGATGCGCTGCTGCCTGGCAAAGGGACTCAAGGTGCCGCACGATGTCGCGATAGCCGGCTTTGACGACATCTCGACGGCGGTACTCGGCCATCGTCCACTGACCACGCTGCGCATCGATAAAAAAGCGCTCGGCGCACTCGGCGTGGAACTGCTGCTCAATGGCGAAGGCCCGAATGCTGAACCGGTGGAAAAGATCGCCCCGGTTGAACTGGTGGTGCGCGCCAGCACGGTGTTTGACGGCTGGCGCACACCCAAGCCACTGACCCGGGGAGGTAGCGTGATCGCCGCCTGAACCACAGCCCCCCCCCATCAACATCAGCAATACCAGCAATACCAGAAAAATCAGTAACACGGCAGCAGCACCGTGCGCCAGCCGCGCAGGGATGCGTGCGCCCAATTTCTCCAACCTTTACCGTCAACGGACCCCAAGATGGCACCCGACTTCCACGCCCGCGCAACGCTGCTCCAGCACATCCTGCATACCAAGCATTTCTACGACGTGCGCTGCGCAGACCCCAGCGGCGGCTTCTATCACTTTTACAAGGACGACGGCACGGTCTACGACAGCAGCACGCGCCACCTGGTCAGCAGCACGCGCTTCATCTTCAACTATGCCATGGCCTGGCGCCAGTTTGGCGACCTGGCCGACCAGCAGCGCCTGCGCCACGGCCTGGCTTTTTTGCGCCAAGCCCACCGCGATCCCGCTACCGGCGGCTATGCCTGGACCCTCGACTGGCAACACGGCGAAGCGCGCGTGACCGATGGCGCCAACCACTGCTACGGCCTGGCCTTTGTACTGCTGGCCTACAGCCACGCGCTGCTGGCGGGAGAAAGCGAAGCGCGCGCTTGGATCGGTGAAACGTTCGAGCTGATGGAGCGCCGCTTCTGGGATGGACGCTACGGCCTGTATGCCGATGAAGCCAGCGCCGACTGGTCGCGCCTGGACGAGTATCGCGGCCAGAACGCCAATATGCACGCCTGCGAAGCCTTGATTGCCGCTTTTGAGGCGACCGGCGAGCGCGCCTACCTGCTGCGCGCCGAAACGCTGGCCCACAACATCACGCAACGCCAGGCGGCGCTGGCCGGTGGGCTGGTGTGGGAGCACTATCGCCCCGACTGGTCGGTGGACTGGGACTACAACCGCGACGACAAGAGCAATATCTTCCGCCCGTGGGGCTACCAGCCCGGCCATCTGACCGAATGGGCCAAGCTGCTGCTGCTGCTCGAGCGCCATGCGCCCGACCTGGCCAACAGCGCCGACTGGCTGCTGCCGCGCGCCACCGAACTGTTTAACGCCGCGCTGGACAAGGCCTGGGACCGCCAGCACGGCGGCATCCACTACGGCTTTGCTCCCGACGACAGCATCTGCGACGACCTCAAATACTTCTGGGTGCAGGCCGAAAGCCTGGCCGCCGCCGCCCTGCTGGGCGCGCGCACCGGCGAGGCGCGCTACTGGCGCTGGTATGACCAGCTGTGGGCGTATAGCTGGGAGCATTTTGTCGATCACCGGCACGGCGCCTGGTACCGCATCCTTGGCGCCGACAACAGCAAGCTGACCGACGAAAAAAGCCCGGCCGGCAAGGTCGATTACCACACCATGGGCGCCTGCTATGAAGTGCTGAATGTCCTCCCTTCGACCCCGACCAAGGACTGAAGATGGCGCACTTTCCAACATTTGTCGCCGCCGGCGAAGCGCTGACCGACATGATCGTGCAGGACGCCGCGCAGCAGCACTGGCACAGCAAGGTCGGCGGATCGACCTGGAACGTAGCGCGCACCATGGCGGCGTTGGACGTGCCCAGCGCCTTTGCCGGCGCCATCAGCGAAGATGTGTTTGGCGATGCGCTGTGGCAGGCCAGCGAGGCAGCACGGCTCGACCTGCGCTTTGTCCAGCGCTATCCACGCTCGCCGCTGCTGGCCATGGTCCATCGCACCGATCCTCCCGCCTACTTTTTTGTCGGCGACGACAGCGCCGACCTGTATTTTGACGCCGACCTGCTGCCGCAAGGCTGGCGCCCCCACTGCCGGTGGGCCCACTTTGGCGGCATCAGCCTGGCGCGCGAGCCGCTGGCCGGCAAGCTGGTGGCGCTGGCGGCGCAGCTCAAGGCGGACGGCGTGCGCATCAGCTTCGATCCCAACTACCGGCTGCTGATGGATGAGCGCTACGACGCCACCTTGCGCCGCATGACCGAACTGGCCGATGTGATCAAGGTGTCGGAAGAAGACCTGGAGGGCCTGTTCCGCAGCAGCGACATTGACGCCGCGTTTGCCACCCTGCGCAGCTGGAATCCGCCAGCGACCTATCTGTACACCAAGGGGGCGGCCGGCGCCGCGCTGCACATTGGCGCGCACAGCTGGACCCAGTCGGCGCCACCGATTACCGTGGCCGATACGGTGGGTGCGGGCGACGCCAGCATTGCCGCACTGGCCTACAGCCTGCTGCACCGCAGCAGCGCAGCGCCAGCTGCGCACCTGCGCTTTGCCGTGGCGGCAGGCGCCGCCGCCTGCCTGTTGCCGGGCGCCGCGCCACCATCACTGACGGCGATCGAGCGCTTGTTGTCCGGTCCGGACTGGTAGGCCAGGCATTTTCCGGGGAGGATAACAAAATACCATTTAAGTTTCCCTTCGGAACGTCATGTTCATTTTGGTGATAAAATTGCCGCTTCACAATATGGATTACAAAAGAATAATTATTTAATCCATGCAATATATAACCTGAGGAACACGATGAATTTTGCCAAAATGCGCGTAGGCAGCCGGCTGGCAACCGGCTTCGGCGCCACTCTGCTGTTGCTGCTGGTGGTGGCGGTCGGCAGCTCGATGACTCTGAACACCATTACCGACGACACCGACAACCTGGTCGAGCAACAATTAAAGACCGAACGCCTGGTAACGGAATGGAAAGGCAGCATTGAAGTCAACGTGGAACGGGCCCAGGCTGCAGCACGATCGACCGATCCCAACGATCAGAAATACTTCCAGGATGGGATTTCGCGTGCCATCGCACGCAACGTCGAAGTGCAGAAGCTGCTCGGCGAACGCCTGATTGACGCCCAGGCCAAAGAACTGTTTGCCAAGGCACTGGCCAATCGCGATATCTACCAGGCGGCGCGCAAAAGCGTGCTGGAAGCGCGCGACCGCGGCGACGTTGAACTGACCCGTCAATTGATCGAACAAAAATTCGTGCCGGCCTGCGAAAACTACGTGGCCAGCATTGCCGCCGTGGCGAACCGCCAGCGCGCCGCCATCGATGAAATCGGCACGGCCGTGCACGACCGCAGCGTGCGGGCGATCATGATTACGATGGTGCTGACCATCGTTTCACTGGTCGTGGCAGCTCTGCTGGGCTGGCTCATCACGCGCTCGCTGCTGCGCCAACTGGGCGGCGAGCCGGCCTATGCGGCTGGCATTACCGACCGTATCGCCGCCGGCGACCTGAGCGTGCAAGTGGCGCTGGCGCCGCATGACCGCAGCAGCCTGCTCTACAGCATTGCCGCCATGCGCGACCGCCTCGCTTCCATCGTGGGTGAAGTGCGCCATACCACCGAAGCCGTGGCCACCGCTTCGAATGAAATCGCCAGCGGCAATATGGATCTGTCGTCGCGCACCGAGCAGCAGGCAAGCTCGCTGGAAGAAACCGCCTCGTCGATGGAAGAACTGACCTCGACCGTCAAGCAGAACACCGCCTACGCGCGCCAGGCCAACCAGTTGGCCGCCAGCGCCTCCCAAGTGGCCGTGCGCGGCGGCGACGTGGTGGCCGACGTGGTCACCACCATGGACTCGATCAGCACCTCGTCCAAACGCGTGGTCGATATTATCGCGGTGATCGACGGCATTGCGTTCCAGACCAATATCCTGGCCCTGAATGCGGCCGTGGAAGCAGCGCGCGCCGGTGAACAGGGCCGTGGTTTTGCGGTGGTGGCGTCCGAAGTGCGCAATCTGGCGCAGCGCTCGGCCAGCGCCGCGAAAGACATCAAGGAACTCATCAGCGACTCGGTGGAAAAGATCGCCGACGGCGCCATGCTGGTCAACCAGGCTGGCGACACCATGCGCGAGATCGTCGATAGCGTGCGCAGCGTCAGCAATATCATGGAGCAGATCGCCAATGCCAGCCAGGAACAGGAAGCCGGTATCGAGCAGATCAACCAGGCCGTGGGCGAGATGGATGGCGTCACCCAGCAAAACGCGGCGCTGGTGGAACAGGCCGCTGCAGCGGCGGAATCGCTGCAGGGTCAATCAACGCATTTGGCGCAGCTGGTCAGCGTGTTCAAGCTCAGGGCCTGAGGCTCACGACGGCAAATAATTCATGCCCAGCAGTTGCTGGCGGCTCCACGGGCTAATAGCAGGAAAGCGTTGCAGTCCCGTTTCCGTCTTGGCGCGCCTCACGGCGCGAACATAGGTGGTGGCCATCCACTGGTCGTTGTCCAGCAGCGGATTGAGGCTCGGATAATCTTCCAGCGCTTCCTCGATGGCGGCGCGCTGGGCAAGAATTGTGCTGGTCCAGCTGCGGCTGCGCCGCGCAGGCTGGAACTGCCATTTGAGCAAATGGACCAGCAATACCACCAGATGGCTGCGCAACGCTTGCCGCTCCCGGTTGCCCACATCCTCGACCTCCACTATCAGGTTGCTCATGTCTAGCTGGGCCCATTGCCCGGAACGCAGCAGCGCCGCCTGGCATTCGGCCCAGGCGATGACGTCGGTGTCGTATAGCGTATCCATGCGCCTCTCCCGCCTTGTGTTCGTGGAGGTTTGACCAGCGCCGGCGACAAAAGTTCAGACGAAAAAAACTAGGACGGCACATTAAGCTTGTCGCCAGCCGCCTCCAGTGCGGCTAGGTATGCTCCGGGATTTTTCCTAAACCGATATCGCAGGCAACGCGACTGCCGCCGTCGCTCCAATTGAGCGCGGGCGTCCCTCCACTGTGCATGCGGCACGGCGGCCAGCATCTCCTTTGTCACGGTGCGTGTTCGTGTGAAGATGGCGGACGCCATGCGTATGCACCCGCTGAGCACCAGCGACGGCGAAGCGACTTTACGGCTGCTGGCACGCCGTTCGTGGTACCGCAGACTGCCGAAGGCTTGTTCTAGCGCGTTGTTGGTTCGTGGCAAATCGGGAATGCGGTAGCTGTGAAACAGATCCAGACCATACCCGCGTGTCACTCTGATGAAGTGAAATGCGGCCTCGCGCAGCGCGTCTGAGAGGCCGGGATCGCGGCTGTCCTGCTCCAGTTGGCCAATCCATTTTTTGTAGCGCCCGGTGACGATGTCGGCCGGCGCCCCGTCGGCATTAGCCAGCATGGCCGACGCGTCTCCCACCCAGGAAGCGCCCAGCTCCTCATCCGGCCAAAATGAGGCGGTGCGTTCAAGCGCCCGGTGCAGCATGTCGCGCAGCCGCCTCAGCGCTGGCGGGGCCCCTTTTTTTCGGCGTTGCGCCGCAGACTGGCATGGATGTCGACGATGTGTTGATGCAGACGCAAACCAGCAAACAACAACGGCGGGCGCGCGTCCTCGGTCAATGCGCTGCGCACGGCAGCGCAATATCCGGTCACCACATCGGCTGACGCACCCGGATCGGCATCAGATGCGCATTCCATTGGACGCACGCCTCGCACCAGTTTCTTCAACTCTTTCTTGGCGTGCCGGTCGGCCTCCCATAAGGGTCTGGCGGCCTCCCTCAAATAATGAAATTGGCACAATTGGTGAGGCACGCCAGGCAGCGCCGCGGCGGCGGCCAGGCGAATGCTGTGCTGTCCGTCGGATAACACTGCAGCCACCGGAACCGGCAGCGCCTTGACTGCTTGCGCGAGCAGCGCCTGTAATTCCGACTTGGCAGACGACAGCAGACTGCGCGCGCACAGCACCTCGCCCGACAACACTTCGCGTACCACCCACAGCACCTCGTGGCCGACATCGGGCTGCAATCCGTCGATGGCCAGAATGGCCCGCCCCTGTGCCTCCAGTTTAGCGGCGCGCTCTGGAGAGTCTCGAGCGAGAGACTGAGCAAAAGGTCGTATTGAGTCAGCAAATTCGATACGCTGCGCTCACCGAGCGTCGCCCCCTCGTGCAGCAGTTGTTGATGGATCTCGGCGCGGGACCGATGTTAACGGTAGCGCAGGTACCCGACGCGCAGCGCCACGTCCAAGCCGAACTCCTGGTCCGGCAATGCCCATCCTCCCTCGACTTCCGGGTGGCAAACCTGGTGGTATCGTTCGCAATGGCTGGTTTCGCAACGGCGTATCTGCAACCGGAGTTGCACCAACCCCGTCATTGTCATCAGTTTGCGTGTTTTGGTGTAAGCCACCGGCATCAGCCGCCCGCAGGCCGCGCAGTGGGTAAGGGTGACCGTGAGCCGGTGCTCGCAGTCGGCGTTGCCTCGGGCAATGCGTCCAGACATGGCATTTCTCCTTCATGCAATGTCTGGTTAGACCGCTTTCGCGGCGAGAAGTGCCAATCAAGCGAAATATGCCGTCCTAGAAAAAAACCGCCTGTATGGGCGGCTTGGACTAGCATCGATATGCGTCTGAGCGATCATTTTTTGTGTTACAGCCTTTAAAAAATAATCCCAAGACAACTCCGTTGATGGCGAGGAATTACTCTACCTTGAATTGAATCAAGTGCTCGCCAAAGTCGATGATTCTACTGTCTGAAATAATGGCGCGATGCAGTACGCTACCGACTCTACCTGTTTATCCGCGATCACTCTAATGCACAAATGAAAATCCATGATCGAGCACATGCATAACAGCTATTAATTTCGGGATATACGAGGCAAATGCTATTTGAATTGATATACACCTAGAAAAATTTTTTTTAATTAAGAAAATCAATCAGCTACAAACCAAGTGAGTTCTTGATCACTGCTGTTGCGAGCCCAACCCCAATCTTCTCGGCAATTCCAAGGCTCCATTTTCCGGCCTTAGATAGTGCTTCATGCGTTTTTTCAACGTCACCATTCTTGGCTTCTTTTTCTGCAGCTGCAATTGCCCCGATTTCTACATATTGCTCGGGAGTTTTAGCATTTGTTGCAAGTTCAGTTCTCAGCCTTTCTAGTTCGCCAGCGAGCGTCAGCAGATCAACAGTTCGATCTGTCCCCGCTAAGGTTTGTTTGAATGTCATATCATGCGCGTGTGCATTAGGACCTTGCGCCCCGACTTGGTTAGCAGTGTAAGTATCACCCACAATAGAATTTACCTCCCCATAGTTAATTTGACAAAAATTCACAACCGTGCTGAGTGTGTCTTTAGTTTTCAAAAAAATTTGTGGTCGTATATCGATTTCATTTTTTAGCATATCAAGCAGGATAATTACACTACTTGCAATAATAACGCTTTCACTTTGATAAGCGACTTGAAGCAAGTCCGAATCTTTAAAATCAAGAGGTATTTTTAAGCATCTCTGAGCAGACTTATTTAGATAATTTTGAAGTCTATTGGACGCTTCAGTCTCCGGATCAGTAACAGCAATTTTTTTTACCAGACCTTCTACTACTGCCGCCAAACCAACACGACTCGCATTTAATCTTAAAAGCGCAATCCTTAGCTGTCTCACATAGTCATCTTGTGGGTTATGACTATGCACAATCCAACAACGCACATCCAAATTACAAATTTTTGCTTGATGTAACCAAATATGAGCAAGACT
>JBEVNE010000385.1:0-24381 GCA_040508275.1 Duganella sp. | reverse complement strand
ATCCGCCACCACCCGGCTGATCAGTACCGTCGCAATCCGGCGTTCCAGCAGTTCCGCTACCTCGAAGCGCAGGCCATCGACCTCGATGGACTGGCCCACGCTCGGCAAGGCGCCGAATTGTTCCAGCATGAAGCCTGCCAGCGACGAATACTCGTCGTTTTCGCTGACCAGCGCATCGGTTTCCAGTACTTGCTGCAAGTGGTGCAGGTCGGCTGTACCGGCCACGCGCCAGCAGTTTTCGCCTTCCGGCTGGACCTCGGGCTGTTCATCTTCGTCCGGGAATTCGCCGGCAATCGCTTCCAGTATGTCGATCGGCGTCACCAGACCCTGAATGGTGCCATATTCGTCGGCGATCAGTACCAGTTGGCGCGAACGTTTCAGGGTTTCCATCACTTTCAGCACGCCGCCTGCCTCGGGCATGATGATCGGCGCGCGCACGTGTTCATCGCCGATTTTTTCACCTGCAGCCAGGCGCGCCATCAGATCCTTGGCGCGCACCACGCCGATGATGTTATCGAGCTGGCCACGGCTGACCGGGAAGAAGCTGTGCGGCGTTTCCAGCAACTGACGCTGGATGACGGCGCTGTCTTCGTCGAGATCGATCCAGGAAATATCGGAACGATTGGTCATGATCGAACGGATCGAGCGCTGCGACAGGCTCAGTACGCCACTGACCATGTGGCGCTCCTGCTCCTCGAAGGCCGGAGCTTCCACGGTTTCGCTCGCTTCCACCGGTTCTTCACCGGCCACCACGCGTTTTTTGCTGCCCAGCATGCGCAGCACGGCATCGGCGGTACGGTCGCGCATCGGCAGGTGCGAATCCTTGCGCAGGAAGTTACGGCGCGCCAGCTGGTTCAGCATCTCGATCACCACCGAGAAACCAATGGCAGCGTACAGATAGCCTTTGGGGATGTGGAAACCCAGGCCTTCGGCGATCAGGCTCAGACCCACCATCAGCAGGAAGCTCAGGCACAGCACCACCACGGTCGGGTGGGCGTTGACGAAACGCGTCAGCGGCTTGGAAGCCAGCACCATCACCACCATCGAAATGACCACGGCCGCCATCATCACGCCCAGCTGCTCGACCATGCCGACGGCGGTAATCACGGCGTCGAGCGAGAAGACCGCATCGAGAATAATGATCTGCACCACCACGGCGCCGAAACTGGCGTATTCGCGCGGACCGGTATGGACGTGAACCTTGCCTTCCACCCGCTCGTGCAGCTCGGTGGTGGCTTTAAACAGCAGGAACAGGCCGCCCAGTAACAGAATCAGGTCGCGCCCGGAAAAAGGCATGCCGGCAACAGAGAATAGCGGCTCGGTCAGGGTGACCAGCCAGGACATGACGGACAACAAACCGAGGCGCATGATCATTGCCAGGCTCAGACCGACCAGCCTTGCCTTGTCGCGCTGCTCAGGTGCGAGCTTGTCCGCGAGAATTGCAATGAAAATAAGATTATCGATGCCGAGAACGATCTCGAGTACGATCAGCGCCAATAGACCGACCCATATATTTGGGTCGAATAGCCATTCCATGCCTTGCCTTCCAGAGTCAATGAAGAGGCCATTGTAATCGATTCCCTTAGCGGCAATACTTAAGCGGTGTTCAGGAAACCTCAGGAAATCGGGGAGATTTTGCTGCCTCCCCTGCTTCCAGGCTTGCTTCTAGGCTTGCTGCGGCAGCTTGTCGATCAGTTTATCGAGCGTGATCGGGTACTCGCGCACGCGCACGCCGGTGGCGTTGTAGATGGCGTTGGCAATCGCGGCGCCGACACCGCAAATGCCGAGTTCGCCGACGCCCTTGGCTTTCATCGGCGACGACACGGGGTCGGTCTCGTCGAGGAATATCACGTCCTGGTGTGGAATGTCGGCATGCACGGGCACCTCGTAGCCGGCCAGGTCGTGGTTGACAAAAAAGCCATGCCGCTTGTCCACCACCAGGTCTTCCATCAGCGCTGCCCCGGCGCCCATGGTCATGGCGCCGATCACCTGGCTGCGCGCCGACTTGGGATTGAGGATGCGGCCGGCGGCGCACACAGCCAGCATGCGGCGGATGCGGGTTTCGCCGGTGTCGCTGTCCACCGCCACTTCGACAAAGTGGGCGCCAAACGTCGATTGCTGGAATTTTTTGTCGAGATCGCCATATTCCATGGTGTCTTCCGCCACCAGTTCGCCATCGCTGGCGGCCTGCGCCAGCGGTAGGCTGCGCCCGCCAGCGCGCACAGCGCCGTCGCTGAACTCGGCATCGGCCGGCAATCCCAGCTTGCTGGCCACAGCCTCGCGCAGCTTGACGCAGGCTGCATACACGCCGGCCGTCGAGCTGTTGGCGCCCCACTGGCCGCCGGAACCGGCCGACACGGGGAAGCTCGAATCGCCCAGTTTGACCACCACCTTGTCGATAGTGACCCCCATCATTTCGGCAGCGGTCTGAGCGATGATGGTGTAGCTGCCGGTGCCGATGTCGGTCATATCGGTTTCCACCGTGACCACGCCCTTGCCGTCCAGGCGCACCCGGGCTGCCGACTTCATTACCAGGTTGTTACGGAAAGCACTGGCCACGCCCATGCCGACCAGCCAGCGCCCTTCCCTGTTCTTGCCCGGCTCCACCTGGCGCTTGTTCCAGCCAAACCGGTCTGCGCCCACGCGCAGGCATTCCACCAGACGACGCTGCGAGAACTTGCGCTCGCGCTGGGCCGGATCATGGGTGACGTCGTTGATGATGCGGAAAGTGACGGGGTCGATCTTGAGTTTTTCCGCCAGCTCATCCATTGCCACCTCCAGCGCCATCAGGCCGGGCGCTTCGCCCGGCGCGCGCATCGCGTTACCTTCAGGTAAATCGAGCACGGCCAGACGCATGCGCGTCATGCGATGGGGGCCGGCGTACAGCAGCTTGGTCTGCATGACGGCAGTTTCGGGCTGGCCCTTGGGCAGGTCGCCGGACCAGCTTTCGTGGCCAATGGCGCTGATTTTTCCCTCGCGGCTGGCGCCGATGCGCAGGCGCTGGATGGTCGCAGGCCGGTGCGTGGTGTTATTGAAGATGAAGGGACGCGGCAGCGCCAGCTTGACCGGGCGCTTCGCGGCACGCGCGCCGAGCGCCGCCAGTACCGCCTCGCTGCGCAGGAACAGCTTGCCGCCAAAGCCGCCGCCAATGTAGGGCGACACCAGCCGTACCTTGTCTGCCGGAATGCCCAGGGTTTTTGCCAGATCGCCCTGGCCCCAGGCGATCATCTGGTTCGAGGTCCACAGGGTCAGCTGATCGCCGTCCCATGTGGCAATCGACGCATGCGGCTCCATCATCGCGTGCGACTGGTCGGGGGTGGTGTAAGTCAGGTCTACTTTGACCGGCGCCGAGGCAAAAGCGCCATCGAAATCGCCGACCTTGCTGTCAGCGTTATCTTTGCCTTGCGGCATGGTGGCCTTGTCTTTCACCTTGCTGAGGTCATAGGCGCCCTTGGTCTCGGCATAGCGCACCTTGAGCAGTTGTGCCGCTGCCCGGGCTTGCTCCCAGGTTTCGGCCACCACCACGGCCACGGCCTGGTGATAGTGTTCGATAGCGGGGCCGCCGAGCAATTTTGCGGTGTTCATTTTGCCTAAGCCGAGCTTGCCGGCATTGCTGGCGGTAACAATGGCCAGCACGCCCGGCGCCTTGCGCGCGGCTGCCAGGTCCATCGAGACGATGCGTCCCTTGGCAATCGAGGCGCCGACCGCATAGCCATAGGCAGCGTTCGGCGCTACCTCGTGCTGTTCATAGGCGTACGGGGCCTTGCCGGTGGTTTTCAGCGGACCGTCGATACGGTCGAGCGGCTTGCCGACGACCTTGAGCTGGTCGATCGGGTTGGTGGTGGCTGGCGTAGTAAATTTCATGGCGTCAGGCTTTCTTCGCTTGTGCCAGCACCGCCTCGAGCGTGCGCTGAACCAGGGTGATCTTGAATTGGTTGTGCTCGGTGGGGCGGGCGTCGGCCAGCAACTGGCTGGCGACGGCTTTGGCGCCCTGCGCCATGCTGGCGTCCGCCGCCGGCATGCGCCACGGCTTGTGCGCCACGCCACCGAGCGCCACCCGCCCGCTACCGTCTGCCTGCACCACCGCGGCCACCGAAATCAGCGCAAACGCATACGACGAACGGTCGCGCACCTTGCGGTAGATATGCTGGCCGCCCAGCGGCGCCGGCAGGGTGACGGCGGTAATCAGTTCGCCCGGCGCCAGGTTGGTTTCGATGTGCGGCGCCTTGCCGGGCAGGCGATGAAAGTCGGCCAGCGCAATCGTGCGGGTGGCGCCGTCGGCCTTGACGGTTTCCACGCGTGCATCGAGCACCTGCATGGCCACCGCCATATCGCTGGGGTGGGTGGCAATGCACAGATCGCTGACGCCGACCACCGCGTGATGGCGCGAAAAGCCGCCGATGGCCGAACAGCCACTACCGGGCTGGCGCTTGTTGCAGGCCTGGTTGGTGTCATAGAAATAAGGGCAGCGCGTGCGCTGCAGCAGGTTGCCGGCCGTGGTGGCCTTGTTGCGCAGCTGCGCCGACGCACCGGCCAGCAAGGCGCGCGACAGCACGCCGTAATCGCGGCGCACGCGCGCATCGGCAGCAAGATCGGTATTGCGCACCAGCGCGCCGATGCGCAGGCCGCCATCGGGCGTGGCCTCGATACGGTCCAGGCCAATGCCGTTGACGTCGACCAGGTGCGACGGGGTCTCGATCTCGAGCTTCATCAGGTCGAGCAGATTGGTGCCGCCGGCGATGAACCTGGCGTTGGGCGTGCGCACGATGGCGGCAGCAGCGGCAGCTGGCGTGGTCACGCGTTCATAGGTAAATGCTCTCATGCGCGGCTCCCGGCCACTTCGCTGATGGCGTCGATGATGTTGGAATAGGCGCCGCAGCGGCAGATATTGCCGCTCATGCGTTCGCGCAGTTCTTCTGCGCTCAGCAAGGGCTTGGTGTTGAGGTCGGCGGTGACGTGGCTTGGTATGCCCTGTTTGATTTCCTCGATGACGGAAACGGCCGAACAGATCTGCCCCGGCGTGCAGTAGCCGCACTGGTAACCATCATGCTTGACGAAGGCTGTCTGCATCGGGTGCATTTTTTCCGGCGTGCCCAGTCCCTCGATGGTGGTGATCTGGTCGTCGCCATGCATGACCGCCAGCGACAGGCAGGAATTGATGCGGCGGCCGTTGACGATCACCGTGCAGGCGCCGCACTGGCCGTGGTCGCAGCCTTTCTTGGTGCCCGTCAGGTGCAATTGCTCGCGTAACGCATCGAGCAAGGTGGTGCGGGTATCGACATCGAGGGTGTGCGGCTGGCCATTGACCTGCAGCGTGACCTGGTGCATCACGGGCGGTGCGGCGTGGGCCGGCTGGGTGCTGTCAGGCTTGGCAGCGGCCTGCGCCAGAGAAGGCACGGCGGCGGTAGTGGCGGACAGCGCACCTGCAATCAGCAGGTCGCGCCGGGTAAGTGTGGGCTGGCTCAGGTCGTCCATGGCTTGCGTCCTTCAGGCTGGGATGGGAATCAGGTGACAGCTGCCAGGCGGGCACCGGCCCGGCTGGTTGAGCTGCATTTCAGCCGCATCTTAGACGCATAATCAAGACCTTTGCCGCACGCTTGAAAGCCTGCGCGGCCTGCCTACAACGCGTTGACTTCCTCTTCCGTAAAGCCGGCCTGCAATCGCGCCGCTGTGTTAAATGGCCCACGCAAAACCGGTGCGTGATAGCGTATGGAGAGGTCCACATACGTGGCGCGTGGCTCGAGTCCGCGCTCGGCGCACAGGTGGCGGTACCAGCGATTGCCGATCGCTACGTGACCGATTTCGTCGCGCAAAATAATGTCGAGAATCGCTGCGGCACGCAGGTCGCCGGCCTGGGCCAGCTTGGCGCGCATCGGCGGATTGGCGTCGAGGCCACGCGCCTCCAGCGTGCGCGGCACCAGCGCCATGCGCGCCAGCACGTCGCCGGTGGTTTTGGCCACCATTTCCCACAAGCTGCCGTGCGCGGTGAAGTCGCCATAGGCATAACCGAGTTGCTGCAGGTGTTCGGCGACCAGCGAAAAATGCATGGCTTCTTCCTCGGCCACTTGCAGCCAGTCGCTGTAGTAGTCCAGCGGCAGATCGCCAAAGCGCCACAGTGCGTCGAGCGCCAGGTTAATGGCGTTGAACTCGATGTGGGCCAGCGCGTGGATCAGCATGGCGCGTCCTTCGGCCGTGTTCATGCCGCGCCTTCCCAGTGCCGACGGCAGCACCAGTTCCGGCAACGGCGGCCGGCCGGGAATGCTGCCGCTGGCGTGCAGCACGGCAGCCGGGTCTGGCCGGCAGGCGCCGGCACGGACGGCCTCAGCCATGCCAGCGACGGCGGCAACTTTTTCAGCAGGGTCGGCCAGCAGCAGGCAGTGCAGTGCACGGGCGCGTAATTCGTCGGGGAGCGGCAGCATCGGATCAGCGTGGAAAACACAAAGGCGGCAGTGTAGCATCGCTGCTCGACTTGCACCTGGCTATGTACCCCAGTTAC
Organism: Duganella sp.; assembly: GCA_040508275.1. Taxonomy (GTDB): domain Bacteria; phylum Pseudomonadota; class Gammaproteobacteria; order Burkholderiales; family Burkholderiaceae_D; genus Rugamonas. Next base: position 17,885 of record JBEVNE010000385.1, on the reverse strand, counting down.
TCAGTGCTGTCCTACAGCGACAGCGCACGTGCACCTATACCTCGTCCTTCCGCATCGTCGCATGATGACCCTGCTCCTGCGCTACGCACAGTGGGACGCAGCTATTCCTTCGCAGATTTTCTTTTTATCCATTGCACGACTCGACAACAGGAGACCACCATGAGCTACCTCGACCGCGATACCTATGGCATCTACAACGAAGACCAGATTGGTGATGGCCCCGGCCCACGCCTGATGGGCGCCGACACGCTGATCGGTGAAGATGTCTACAACCTGCAGGAAGAAGACCTTGGCGACATCAAGGAAATCATGCTCGACATGCGCCAGGGCACCGTCGCTTACGCCGTGCTGTCGTTCGGCGGCTGGCTGGGCATGGGTGACAAGCTGTTCGCCGTCCCATGGGATGCACTGCAGCTCGACACCGTCAACAAGCGCTTCCTGCTCAACGTTTCGAAAGACCACCTGAAAAACGCTCCCGGCTTCGACAAGGATAACTGGCCCGACATGGCCGGCGCCGAGTTCAGCACGCAAATCCACGATTTCTACGGCACTCAGCAAGCAGTCCCTGGTGGGCGTACCGCCAGCGGCAGCATCATGGGCGCCAGCAGCCACAGCCTGCAAAGCGATCCCGGCCTGGGCTCGGTACAGGGCCAGCGCCAGGTGGATACCGGCATTGACAGCCTGCGCACCGACCCCGGCTACCCAGCCAATCCCGGTAATCGCGGCTCAGGCAGCGGCAATCTGTAAGGCTGCTTGAGGCATCTATATCAGCTCATCTATTGACGAGCGTGTAATAGCGCACCTTGCACCATAATCGGGCATTTCTTCTGGCATGTTTCTTGTATAAGAATCATGCACTGCACAGAAGGAAGGTTCGATATGGGAAATTTTTTCAATGAAATGACTGCCGACGGGCTGGCGCACAGCGCCAGCGCCGAGGTACGTGAACACTACCGCGAGTTCTGCGGCTGGCTGCAACGCCAGTCCCCTGAAACTATCGAACGCAAGCGCGCCGAGGCCGACCTGACCTTCCGGCGCGTTGGCATCACGTTTGCCGTGTATGGCGACGATGCCGGCACCGAGCGCCTGATTCCGTTCGATACCATTCCGCGCATTATTCCGGCAGCGGAATGGCAGCAACTGCAAACCGGGCTGGTCCAGCGCGTCAAGGCGCTGAATATGTTCATCCATGATATTTACCATGACCAAAATATCATCAAGGCCGGTCTAATCCCCCCGGAACAAATTTACCGCAATGCCCAGTACCGCCCCGAAATGCAGGGCATCAACGTCGCCTCCGATATTTATGCGCATATCGCCGGCGTCGATATCGTGCGCGCCGGCCAGGGCGAATTTTATGTGCTGGAAGATAATCTGCGCGTGCCGTCGGGCGTGTCGTACATGCTGGAAGACCGCAAGATGATGATGCGGCTATTCCCCGAGCTGTTTGCGCGCAACAGGATCGCGCCGGTGGACCACTACCCAGACATGCTGCTCGATAACCTGCGCTCGGTTGCGCCGATGGGGATCAGCGATCCAACCGTGGTGGTGATGACGCCCGGTATGTACAACTCCGCCTATTTCGAACACGCCTTCCTGGCCCAGCAAATGGGCGTGGAACTGGTCGAAGGCAAGGATTTGTTTGTCAGCGATAACACCGTCTTCATGCGCACTACACGCGGGCCGAAGCGCGTCGATGTGATCTATCGGCGGCTCGATGACGATTTTCTCGACCCGCTGGCATTCCGTGCCGATTCTTCGCTGGGCGTGCCCGGTTTGCTGTCGGTCTACCGCGCCGGCCGCGTCACGCTGGCCAATGCCATTGGCACCGGCGTGGCCGATGACAAGTCGATTTACCCCTACGTGCCGGACATGATCCGTTTTTATCTGTCCGAGGAACCGGTGCTGAACAATGTGCCCACCTACCAGTGCCGCAAGAAGGAGGACCTGGCCTACACGCTGGCGCATTTGCCGGAGCTTGTCGTCAAGGAAGTCCACGGCGCCGGCGGCTACGGCATGCTGGTCGGCCCCGCATCGAGCAAGCAGCAAATCGAAGATTTCCGCCAGCGCCTGCTGGCCAACCCCGACGGCTATATCGCCCAGCCGACGCTGGCTTTATCGGCCTGTCCGACCTATGTGGAGAACGGTATCGCCCCGCGCCATATCGATCTGCGGCCCTTCGTTTTGTCCGGCAAAACCATTTCGATGGTGCCAGGCGGCCTGACCCGCGTAGCGCTGGAAGAAGGTTCGCTGGTCGTTAATTCCTCGCAGGGCGGCGGCACCAAGGACACCTGGATACTGGAAGCTACCGAGTCAGTCACGAAAGAGGCCACCCCATGTTAAGTCGTACTGCTGATCATTTGTTCTGGATGGCGCGCTACACCGAGCGCGCAGAAAACACTGCCCGTATGCTTGATGTCAACGTGCAAACCTGCATGTTGCCGCAGTCCGATGCAGAAAATGCCAAAGGCTGGCGCGCCATGCTCGGAATTTCCGAACTGCAAGCCGCCTTCGACGAAAAATACCAGACGCTGGAAGCGCGCGAAGTCATCGACTTCATGGTGCGCGACCCGGCCAATCCCTCGTCGATTGCTGCCTGCCTGACCGAAGTGCGGGAAAATGCCCGCGCCGTGCGTGGCACGCTGACCACGGAAGTGTGGGAAATTCAGAACCAGACCTGGCTCGACATGCAAAAGCTGCTGAAGGGCAATATGCTGGAAGACGATCCGAGCAAATTTTTTGAGTGGGTCAAATACCGTTCCCACCTGGCACGCGGCGTGACGGTGGGCACCATGCTGCGCGATGAGGCCGTGCATTTCATCCGACTGGGCACCTTCCTCGAACGCGCCGACAATACCGCGCGCATCCTCGATGTGAAGTTCCACGGCGGCACGGCCACCGCTACAGGCGAAACGATGAGCCAGCGCGATTTTTATTACTGGGGGGCCTTGCTGCGTTCCGTTTCGGGCTTCGAGATTTACCGCAAGGTTTATCGCGACGTCATTACCCCGGCGCGCATTGCCGAGTTGCTGATGCTGCGAGCGGACATGCCGCGCTCGCTGCTGGCCTGCATGGATGAAGTGGTGCAAAACCTGCATGCCGTGCGTAACGATGTTTCGGCCGATACCGAGCGACTGGCTGGCAAGCTCCATGCGGAACTGCAATTTGGCAAGATCGAAGATATCCTGGAGGCGGGACTGCATGACACGCTGACCCGTTTCCTGGCCAATATTTATCAATTGGGTAATCGCGTCAGCCGCGATTTCCTCGTGCCACTGGCAGCCTGAGTGAAGAATGGGATATTTATGCAACTGACCATCGAGCACACCACGCGCTACAGCTATACCGCACCGCTGGCTTACACCATCCAGCAACTGCACCTGACGCCGCGCAAGGAAGCGCAGCAGCAGGTGCAATCCTGGCACCTGTCGGCGCCGGGCCATGTGCACGCATATACCGATGCGTTCGGCAACCTGTCGCACATGATGACCATGGATGCCCAGCACCATGGCCTGCGCATCGTCGCTGCCGGCGTAGTGGACACCTCTACCCCGCTCAAGGGACGGGTGCAGCACGGCGATACGCTGTCGCCGCTGATTTTTACCGTGCCCACGCGCCTGACGGGCGCCACCCCGGCGGTGCTGGAGCTGGCAGCATCGTGTCTGCCGGACGGGCGCGCGCAATCGCGCGACATGATGTGCCTGGCCGAGCACATCGTTGGTGCGGTACAGTATCAAAGCGGTGCGACCGTCGTTGCCACCACGGCCAGCGACGCGCTGGAACTGGGACGCGGCGTGTGCCAGGACCATGCCCACTTGTTCCTGGCCTGCTGCCATGCAAATGGTATCCCAGCACGCTATGTGTCCGGCTATATCGACCCCGAAAACACCGGCCATGCGGCCAGCCATGCCTGGGTTGACGCCTGGGTGGAAGACAAGGATTACCATGGCTGGATCAGCATAGACGTTACCCACGCACGGCTGATGACCGATGCTTATTGCCGCCTCGCAATAGGGCGCGATTATGATGGTGCGGCGCCCGTGCGCGGCGTACGACGCGGCGGTGGCACGGAATCGATGGAGATAGATGTACGCATCAATACCTGAAAACTTTCATCGACACGCGCGACAAAACGATGTTCTGCATGACATAACTTGTAACAAAGTGTGCATAGTCACTCCGGGAGGCAAGGTATGATATGAATCTCAAGGAGACTCAAGATTTATTAAAATTCCTTTAACTTCTGGAGCGATGCATGTCAGATGCCCCGTCGTCACCCGCCGATGAGCAGGTGTTCTCGGTCACCACCTTGCTTACTTATATGGGCAATGACAATAAGGCCTTGGCCATTGTCAGCAAGGTCGTGCGTGATGCCTGCGCACCGGGCATGGCGCCGCTGGATCAGGCTGCCCAGGCTATCGCGGATGGTAAGCCCTCTGACGCGGCTAAAATTTTCCATGGCTTACGCGGTTCGATCGGAACGCTGGGCGCCAAGCGCCTGATTATTGCATCGCTGGCAATCGAACAGGCGCTGGCCACCAGTCAGAACCAGGCCATTCCTGCACTGCTGGAAACGGCGCGAGTAGAGTACCGTGCGGTACTGGAACAGGGTGAAGCATGGCTGCGAGAGCACGCTGGCCCTGCAACACCAGGTCAGTGAGTTTTCTTCAAGCGAGCTATCACGCCGTGTGCTGCGATGCACACAAGACGTAGCGCGTCCACGATTTCCCCCGCTAACGAATGGTTACAATTATTCAGATGAATATGGCGACAAGGGATTGAACGCGTAAAACTTCATGCTAATATCGCCACGCTTTTCATCGCTTCGCATCGTTTGCATTGGCCGTCATTCTTAACGTGCGCAGTGCATGTGTCAAAAGTGTAACAATCGCTTAATATTTTATTTCTTATCTTTTCAGGCGTGCGTTGCATTTGCACTAAAGAAAGTATAATGGTGCATCGCATCGTAAACAGCATTTTTTGCAGAGGTTTTCAAAAATATGGATTTATTCAACAAGTCTGGTGTACTGATTTCTTCGGTGTTGGTGCTGGTAGGCTCTTTAATTGCCTGCCAGGCACAAGAAGGCGCTGTACCCGCTCCGACTGTGATTGAAGACCTCGCCACCCAAATGGGACCGCAAAGCCAGGTAGTGGCCGAACGGCGTTTGCAGGAATGGGCAGACCTGGGCTCGCCAGTTGCTCAGCGTGAGCTTGCCTTGCGCTACCTTGCGCAGCCGGACAAGCGCAAGGAAGCGATCGCCCTGTTTGAGCGCGCCGCCAGCGCTGGCGACGCTCAGGCCGCTGTCGGCCTGGTTGGCATGGCACGCGATGCGGGAGATTGGAACACTGCCAGCTCGACGAGCGCTTCGCACACCGCCGGCCGTGTCATCGATGCCGCCGCAAGCCGCTACGCGCCACGTTAATACCTCTTCCGATTTCCGCTTGATGAAGAAGCCCACGGCTTCGCCGCGTGCAGATTAAATATATTGAGCGCTCACACGTTTGTTGTGCTCTTGTTATGCTGTCCTATATACCAACGCAATACCTGGCGTAGCCCACGCCGCAGGTCATGAGTGGGCGCATACCCCAACAATTCCACCGCTTTGCCAATGTCAGCCTGCGAATGCCGCACATCGCCAGCGCGAAAATCGTCGTATTGCGGTTCAAAGTCGCGCAAGTGCGGATAACGTTCCACCAGCAGCTCATGTAGCAGCAAATACAGTTCATTCAGGCTGGTTCGCGCACTGAGCGCCACGTTATACACCTGGTTGACGGCGCCGGGCCGTTCGCTCAGCGCAGCCAGCAAATTGGCTTGCACGGCATTAGCTACAAAGCAAAAATCCCGGCTGCTTTCGCCATCGCCATGGATCGTGACCGAACGCTGGCTGATCATGGCGGCAATCCACTGCGGAATCACCGCAGCATAAGGCCCCTCGGGATCCTGGCGCGGTCCAAATACATTGAAATAACGCAGCCCGATCGATTCCTGTCCATAACAGCGGCTGTAGACCCCTGCATACAGTTCGTTGACGTGCTTGCTCACTGCATAGGGCGACAAGGCCTTGCCGATATATGGCTCTTGCTTGGGCAAGGCGTCGTGGTCGCCGTAGGTTGCACTGGAGGCCGCATAGACCACGCGGCGCACGCCTGCCTGGCGGGCGGCGTCGAGCACCGCCAGAAAGCCGCCGACATTGATGTCGTTGCTCAGGAGCGGATCGTTGATCGAGCGCGCTACCGACCCCAGCGCCGCCTGGTGCAGCACGAAGTCGGCCCTCTCGCAGGCACGCAAGCAGGTGGCGCTGTCGCGGATATCGCCTTCCAGCAACTCAAAATTACGCCACAACGCTGGTCCGACCTCGCCACGCACCTGCTCCAGGTTGTGCCGGTAACCGGTTAAAAAATTGTCGAGCCCGACCACGCGCTGGCCCAGTTCCAGCAACGCCTGCAACAGGTTGGAACCAATAAATCCTGCTACACCCGTGATCACCCAGCGGTATTGCTCATGTTCGAGATGTTCGCGCAGTTCCTGATAGGCGCTGGCGGCCGGTGTACCGTCGATATAGGCGGCGTGCATCAGAGTCTCCAGACGCTCAGGCCGCTTTTGCGCAGCGCGGCGTCGTCAAATTGCGATTTGATATCGATGAAGCAGCCCGATGGGGCGATCTTGTCGCGCACCTGCTCCAATGGCCGGGCCGCCAGTTCGCGGTGGGCGACGGCGCTGATCAAGGCTTCGGCGCGCGGCAAGTCGTCCCAGCTCTGCAGTCTGACGCCGTATTCGAGCATGGCTTCGTCGGCATCGGCAACGGGATCGTGCACATGCACCTGCAAGCCATAGGATTCCAGTTCACGGATCAGATCGGCGACCTTGGAATTGCGCAGGTCCGGACAGTTTTCCTTGAACGTCAAGCCCAGCACATTGACCTTGCAGCCCTTGAGCTTGAAGCCGGCGCGCACCATTTCCTTGACGGTTTTCTCGGCCACAAATTTGGCCATGCCATCGTTGATGCGGCGCCCCGCCAGGATCACGTGCGGGTGATAACCGAGCATTTCAGCCTTGTGGGTGAGATAGTAGGGATCGACGCCAATGCAGTGTCCGCCCACCAGGCCTGGCCGAAACGGCAGAAAATTCCACTTGGTGCCGGCGGCCCGCAGCACTTCCAGCGTATCGATGCCGAGCCGGTCGAAGATAATCGCCAACTCGTTCATCAACGCAATATTGAGGTCGCGCTGGGTGTTTTCGATCACCTTGGCCGCTTCCGCCACCTTGATGCTGGAGGCGCGATGCACGCCCGCCTGCACCACTTCCTCATACAGCCGCGCCACGCGTTCCAGCGTGCGCTCATCGTCGCCGGAGACGATCTTGCGGATCGACGTCAATGTGTGTTCCTTGTCGCCCGGGTTGATGCGCTCGGGTGAAAAGCCCACATGAAAATCGCGCTGCCAGCTCAGGCCCGAGCATTGTTCGAGTAGGGGAATGCAGATTTCTTCGGTGGCCCCTGGATAGACGGTGGATTCGTAAATCACCACCGCACCCGGCTTCATGTAGCGCCCGACCGCCTCGCTGGCCCCGGTCAGGGCGGAAAAGTCGGGATTGTGGGCGCTGTCCACGGGCGTAGGCACAGCAACGATGATGTAGTCGGCAATGGCCAGCGCCGCCGGGTCGCAGCCCATTTCCAGCTGCTGCGCGGCCAGGAACTGCTGCGCACTGACCTCGCCGGCGGGATCGACGCTGGCTTGGTAGCTGGCCACTTTGCGGGCCGACAAATCAATGCCGATGGTGCGCCGGTGCGCGCCGAACGCGACCGCCAATGACAATCCGACATATCCTAAACCGACAACGGCAACGATTTCCATTTGAACACCTCTTTTCAAGAGCGGGGAAACTGCATCTGGCCGATTCTACGGAGCGGCTACAGCCCACGTTTGAGGTGGCACAAATGGCCAGCCCTTGCGGCGCCCGCCTTCGTCATTTGCGAGGAATCAACGAGTTGTCGCAACAAGCTCCCTACCCTAGCGAAAACCCAAGGAGAGCGCCATGCCACCACTGCCCATACTGTTACTGATTGTCGTACTTGCCGGTTGCGGTGGAAAATCCAACAGTAAAACCGGCAATGAAGCGCAGTTGGCCTCGGCCCACCAGCTGGAGGCGCGCGGCGAAACCCGCTCGGCCATCATTGCGCTGAAAAATCTGATCCAGCAAGCGCCAGCCGACGCCGAGGCCCGTCTGGCGCTGGGTCGCCTGTATCTTGATACCGGCGACCTGCCATCGGCCGACAAGGAATTGCGGCGCGCGCTGGCATTGGGCAAGCATGCAGCTCAAGTGATGCCGTGGCTGGGCAAGGCCATGCTGCTGCAAGGGCAGTTTTTGCCGATGCTGGAACAGATCGAAGCCGATGCCCAGCAACCGGCGCTGATGGCCCTGCGCGGCCATGCCCTGCTCGGTCTGCAGCGCAATGACGAGGCCGCCCGCCTGTTCGAGCAAATCCTGGTACGCCATCCGGGTCACCCGGCCGCGCTGACCGGTCAGGCGCGCATGGCGCTGCAAAGTGGCAATCCCGCCGCGGCACTGGCGCTGACGGAACGGGCGCTGGGCCAGTCGCCCGCCAACGTTGACGCCTGGCGCCTGAAAGGCGACCTGCTGCGTTTGCAGCAGCGTAATCCGGAAGCGCTGGCAGCTTATCGCCAGGCGCTGACGCTGCATCCATCGCTGGTGCAAGCCCACGTGGACATGGCCAGCCTGCATATCCAGGCAGCCCAGTTTGACCAGGCGCGCGCCGAGCTGGCGCTGGCGCGCCGCGCCGCTCCCGGCAGCCTGATGCTGATCTACACGCAAGCCCTGCTCGACTTCCGCGCAAACAAGCTGTCGGCGGCGCGCGACCAGCTGCAACTGGTGCTGCGCGCAGCGCCAGAACATGCGCCCAGCCACTTGCTGATGGGCGTGATTCTACGGCGTCTTGGTGCGCCACAACAGGCAGCCCAACATCTGCGCACTTTCCTTGCAGCAAATCCGGCGCAAGCTTATGCCAGCAAGCTGCTGGCCTCGGTACTGATGAACACGGGCGATGCACAGGGAGCACTAACCCTGCTGCAACCGTTGCTGGCGCAGCATGCGCAGGATGTGGAAATGCTGGCGCTGGCCGGCGAGGTACACCTGCGCCTGCGCCATTTTGAGCAGGCGGCGCGCTATTTCGAACAAGCCAGCGCACTGGCGCCAGATACCCCCATGCTGCGCACCGCCACCGCCATGAGCCACCTCGGCCTCGGTGACAACAGCCGCGCCGTTGCCGAACTGGAACAGGCAGCCACGCTCGATGAAAAATCATCGCGCACCGGCACGCTGCTGGTACTGACCCATTTGCGCAACAGGCACTACGATAAGGCGCTGGAGGCGGTACAGCGCATGGCGGCCCATCAGGCCGACAATCCGATGGTGCACAACCTCAAGGGTGGCGTGCTGTTGCTGCAGCGCGATCTGGCCGGCGCGCGTGCCAGCTTTGAGCAGGCGCTGAAGTTCGATCCCGTCTTCCTGCCGGCGCTGGACAATCTGACCCAGCTCGACCTGCAGGAGAAAAACCCGGAACAGGCACGCAAGCGACTGGAAAATGCCCTCGCCCAGGAGCAAGGCAATACCGGCGTCATGGCGGCGCTGGCCAGCCTGGCCGCGACGCGGAAGCAACCGGCGCAAGCGCTGTCCTGGCTCGAACGGGCGCAGCAGGCGCACCCCGAGGATGTCGATGCCTCGCTGCGCCTGGCCGGCTTTTATGTGCGCAATGACGCCGCTCCCAAGGCGCTGTTGCTGCTACAAAAACTGGCGCCCACTCAGCCGTCGCACCTGCCCTTGCAGATGCAACTGGCAGAACTGCAGGCGCGGCATGGCAAACTGGAAGATGCGCTTGCGACCTGGAGCAAGGTGGCCGCCTCGCATCCGAATTCTGCGGGCACCCAGTTACGGCTGGCCGAGCTGCGCACTACCAGCGGCGACCTGGACGGCGCCCGCCAGGCTATCGACAAGGCACTTTTACTGGCGCCGGCCATGCCACAGGCGCAGGTGGCCATGGTGCGGCTGCTGATACGGCAACAGGCATGGCAACCAGCCGTACAGTTTGCCAGACAGTTGCAGGCAACCGGCCAGCAAGGCAAGCCTGATGCAGCCCAGGCCCTTGGCTACAAGCTGGAAGCCGAGGTTTTGCAGGCACAACAGCAATCGGCGCCGGCACTGGTGCTGTATCACAAAGCCTATGCCCTGCAACCAGGCGCGCCCATGCTGATTCCGCTCTACAGCGCCTTGGTACAGGCAGGAAAAAGACAGCAGGCGCACCAGCACATGCAGCAATGGCTGGCGGCTCATGAAAACGACCGGGGCACGCGCCTGTTCTACGCCAACAGTCTATTGGCCGAGAAAGATTTCCCCGCAAGCAGCGCGCAATTTGAGCGTTTGCTGCAACATTCGCCGGATCAGCCGCTGTTGCTCAACAACCTGGCCTGGCTTTATCAGCAACAACAGGATGGCCGTGCATTGGCCACAGCCGAGCGTGCCCATCAACTGGCGCCGCGCAATGCCGTGGTTCTCGATACGCTGGGCTGGATACTGGCCGAACAGGGGAAACTCGAACAGGCGCAATCGCTGCTCAGGCAGGCGGCCGCGCTGGCGCCGCACAACACCTCCATTCGTGATCACCTTACCTTGGTGCAAGGCAAAACCGTCAGGCGCGCGAATGATGGCTAGCTGGCGACTGCTGGCGCTGCTGTCGCTGGCGGCGCTGGCCTGGTCGCTGAGCACCTACCCTTGGCAGGGACACTGGCTGGCGCCGCTATTGCTGATCTACGCAATCGTGCTGTGCTGGCGGCCGCACTGCTGGCTGTTGCTGTTGCCAGCGCTGCTGCCAGTACTCGACCTGGCGCCAAGCACTGGCTGGTTCTTTCTCGAAGAGATCGATCTGCTGTTGCTGGTGACGACCGGCATCGGCTATGCGCGTCTTCCGCGAACATCCACGCCCCAGGCCGGCTGGCCGCCATGGTGCATCCTGGGACTGGCGCTGATGATGCTGGCCTGTGTAACTGGCCTGTGGCGCGCCTTGTATCCCTTGCCGGCGATCGATCTGAACGCTTTCAATAATTATCTGAGTCCTTATAACGCGATTCGCGTTGGCAAGGCCTGGTTCTGGAGCTTGCTGCTGTTGCCGCTGTTGCGCGCGGCAGCGGGACCGCAACTCGACGGTGTGCAACGCTACCTGGTACCGGGCATGCTGATCGGGTTGTTGCTGGTCTGCGGCGCGGGGATCAATGAACGCGTGAGTTTTCCCGGCTTGTTGAATTTTTCCAGCGATTACCGCATCACAGCGCGATTTTCCGCCATGCACACGGGCGGCGCTGCGCTCGATGGCTACCTGGCCTTGTGCACACCGCTGGCAGCGCTGTGGCTGATTGGCGCGCCGTGCTGGTGGCGTACCCCCGCGGCATTGGTACTGTTGGGATTGGCCTTGTATGCGGGACTGGCAACGTTCTCGCGCGGCGTCTATCTGGCCTATACCGGCTCGCTGGCGATTATCTTGTATGCTGCCTTGCACAGTGCATCCGTGTCCCGGCGCTGCCTGTTACTGCGGGTGTTCTGCCTGTTGCCACCATGCCTGGCATTGCTGTGGCTGCTGGATCAGGCATTCATGGCCGCTGGCTATCGCGGCTACGCAGCGCTGTTATGTGTGCTGGTAGTAGTTTGCATCACCACTGCACGCCTGCTGCGCCATCGCCTGGCGCTAGGCGCCAGTCTGGCTGTGCTGTTGGTAATGGCGCCTTTGATTCCCGTCTATCACGGCTATTACGTGGCACAGCGTTTCAGCACCACCGGCGACGATCTCGCGCTGCGCCACCGCCATTGGCAACACATTGTGGCGCTGATGGACAGCGATGCCGCCACCCGCTTGCTCGGCATGGGGCTCGGTACTTTTCCGGCGAGCTATTACTGGCGCAATCCCGGACAGCAAACTTTACCCAGCTATCGCTACATGGATCAGGCCGAGGAAGGCAACAGCGGCAAGCGCGAACGCTACCTGCGCCTGGCAAGTGGCCGCTATGCGGCGGGCTACGGCGAACTGTTACGCTTCTGGCAAAGCGTGGAGGTGAAAGCACACAACAGCTACACACTGGCCATTGATGTGCGCACCATCAACCCGCCTGCTTTTCTTCATTGGCGCTTGTGCGAGCGGCAATTGCTCTACCCGGTCAACTGCATCGCGGCGCCGATGCTGCGCCTGCGCAGTGACGGCGCCTGGACCCACTACAGCGCCACCGTCAACACGGGACCCGTGGGCAGCCGCCGCGTACCGGTGCGGCTGGAGCTGGCGCTGGAAGGGCAAGGTGCGGTGGTCGATGTCGATAACGTCGGCCTGCACCGGGTGGGCGATGAGGCCAGTTTGCTGCGCAATGGCAGTTTTACGCAAGTCCACGATGACTGGTTCTTTTCCAGCGACCGCCAGCATTTGCCTTGGCATATCAAGAATCTGCTGCTGAACCTGTATTTTGAAATGGGGGTACCGGCCGTGCTGGCTTATCTGGTGCTGCTGTTGGGCGCCTGCGTGCAGCAGTGGCAAAGAATGGCCGAACAACGGCATGCAAGCGGACACGCCATCGCACCAGCGACCTGGCTGGCGGGCCTTGCCGGCTTCCAGGTGGTCGGCTTGTTCGACAGCCTGCTCGATGTGCCGCGCATCACGCTGCTGTTCCTGCTGGTCCTGGCCGCAACAGCATTACGGCCGGCGTCGCTCACATCTCCTCATGTTTTACCTGCCACCAGCCGGCCGGTAATACCGGGCTCATCCCGGCGCGGGAAAAAATAAGGATAAAACGAACGTTCCTGCGCATGCTTTTCCATCAGCCCGCCAAATTTCTGAATTTGCTCGTCCATGTAATCAAGTTCCAGCCGCAAGAGCACAGCTGGCGCCCCCACCCGCGTGCATTCGCGCAGTCCGCCAAAATCGCGGAAGCCCAGCATGCGTTTATAAAACATTACGTGGCGCGGGTTGACCTCAATAATGTAATCGGTAAAGCCGTGAATATTGCGCGCGTAAATATAGGAAATATGGATCAAGGCGGCAAATACGCGCTTGGACACGCCTTTGTCGATGGCGAGGCGCGACGGTTCGCACAGGCGCCGTTGTTCAGAGCGCAAGAGGTCCAGCTTGTCGCGAAAGTTTTCGTCGGCCGGCAAGCCCGCTTCCGGGCTGTCGAGACAAAGCGACATGGTACCGACGGTTTCGCCAGCGGTCTCCGCATATAGCGTGATCTTATTCGGCGCGGCAGGTAGGCCAGCCTCGATCGCATAGCCGCGCCAGCCATACATTTTTCTTAAAAGCAAACTGGCAGCTTCGCGCCGGCCTTCGGAATTGGCCATGCGTATATGAAATATCTGCTGTAGCTGCTGCTGTTGCTCCAACTGTTCTGAATTCCCGACCTGTTTCAGCTGCGTGGACTGGTCTCCGCCAACGACCAGCTCGCGCAAGTCCATGCTGGCTTCAAAAGAAATAATCGCGTCATCATATTGCACAATCTCGCTCCAGTCTGTTTGCCTTGCCAGCTTGCCTATTGCTGGGCTCATGCCATATCAGACCTCGGCTTTTTTGAATAAGTTCCGTGCAAATTCAAAAATTTTAACCGTTCAGAACCATCCTTCGGGGATCACCAGGATATCGCCGGGCAGGAGATTGACATTGGCCGATATATCACCGTCACGCAATAAATCATGCAGACGCACGGGAACGGCCTGCTGGACGCCGTCGATGGTGCGGATAATGTTGGCCTTGTTACCGGCGGCAAAATCGGTCACGCCGCCCACCGCAATCAGCACATCGAGCAGCGACATCCCTTGTCGGTAAGCAAACGCCTGCGGCCGTGCCGCGGCGCCGATCACGCGGATCTGCTGGGCGTAGGGGCCGACGAAACTGGTGACGATCACGGTCACCAGCGGTTGCTGGATATATTTTTCCAGCGTTTTTTCGATATCGCGTGCCAGCTCTGTCGAGGTCTTTCCGGCGGCCTGTAAATCCTCGACCAATGGCGTGGTGATCTTGCCGTCCGGCCGTACTGGCACGCTCAGCGACACGTCGGGATTGCGCCAGACGCTGACGTTGATGACGTCGCCGGCACCGATCAGGTAATCAACGGCTGGTGCCGGCGCTGCAGGTAGCAGCGAGATGCGGCTGGCGCAGCCGCACAAGCCCAGCATGGCGAACACAGCTCCCAGCAGTACGGCAGCGCTTGGCTTATTCATGGTGGCCCCCTGTCAATGATCCGGAAGCCATGATTCAGAATTCACGGATGACGCCGTTTGATATGTCTCAATGCCCGTCCAGTTAAGAAAATTCCCTCGAATCGCACTCCTATAATCGTGCATCACTAACGCGGCTGGCAGGGAGATACGAACCATGGAGGAGTTGATCAGCCAGCTGAATTCCAGCCTCAAAGGTATCTGGAAATATCGCTGGATTGCCGTGGGCGTGATGTGGCTGGTGGCCATTGCCGGCTGGACCAAGGTGGTCTTGTTACCTGACGATTATCAAACCCGGGCACGCGTGTTTGTCGATACCCAGAGCATCCTTAAACCACTGCTGGCCGGCATGACCACGGTGCCGAATATCGAACAGCAGGTATCGATCATGAGCCGTACCCTGCTGAGCCGCCCGAACATGGAGCGCGTGATGCGCATGGTCGATCTGGACGTAAACGCCACCACCCCGCGCGACCAGCAACGCCAGCTCGATGAATTGATGAGCAATATAAAAATCAGCGGTACCGCCAACTACGATATTTATACGATCAGTTACAGCAATTCGAATCCGCAACTGGTGCGCGATGTCGTGCAATCGCTGCTGACGATTTTTCTCGAAGGTAGTTTCAAAGGCAAATCGGGTGAAACGCGCAAGGCCGTGCAGTTCATCGACGACCAGATCAAGTCCTATGAAGATAAACTGATCGCCGCGGAAAACTCGCTGATGGAATTCAAACGCAAAAATAACGGACTGCTGCCGCGCCAGGGCGGCGACTACACGGCGCAACTGCAGCAGTCGGCCGACCTGCTCAATGCTGCCCGGCTTGAGCTGGCGGAAGCCGAACAGGCACGCAATGCCATCGCCGGCCAGATCAGTGGCGACCAGCCGATTCTGTCAGCGGATTTGCCGATGGCCGCCAGCGACAATCCCGAGCTCGATGGGCGGATTGCTGCGCTGAACCAGAGCCTGGATGCAATGCGTCTGCAATACACCGAGCTGCATCCCGACGTGGTCTCCGCCAGGCGACTGGTGGCCCAGCTCGAAGCGCGCAAGGTCGAGGACAGCAAGCAGCGTCCGCAGACCGATCCCGGCAAGCACTACAGCCCCTTGTTACAGCAGCTAAAGGTTGCTCACACCGAAGCAGAGGCGCGAGTCGCAGCCATGACGGCGCGCGTGCATGAGTACGCCACACGCCACCAGCGTTTGCTGGACCAGTCCAATGCCGTGCCGCAGGTGGAATCGGCACTGGCGCAGTTGAACCGCGATTACCTGATCAACAAGGAAAATTATGAAAAGCTGATAGGCCGGCGCGAGGCAGCCAAGCTGTCTGGCGACCTCAGTGCTACCACCGAGATGATGACGTTTAAAATCATCGATCCGCCGACGCTGCCCCTCACACCGAACGGCCCGAACCGGCTGCTGCTGTCCACACTGGTACTGGGTGGGGCAATGCTGACGGGCATCGCGGCAGCCTTGCTGGTCAGCCAGATACGGCCCACCTTTCTCAGCGCCGAGGCGTTGCGCAACAGCACCGGACTACCCGTGCTGGGAACGGTGTCGATGAACTGGACCGAACGCGACAACGTTCTGCGCAAGCGCGGCAAATACGGTTTCGCAGCCGTCATGTCAACACTGCTATTGGCTTACGCCGGCGTACTGGCCGGCACGGCGCTGCGCTAAATGAGCATGGAGCAGCCAATGCCACCGTCCCCACAGCATGACCCCGAACGCACGCTCGCCACCGACGACGCGGCACCCGTGCCTGGCACGGTCACGCTGGACATGGCGCGGCTCGGTGCGCTGGGCATGGTCACCCACGATGGCGGCCGCACGGCGGTGGCCGAAGATTTTCGCATCATCAAGCGGCCTTTGCTGCGCAGCGCGCGCGCCGAAGGGGCTGCGGCTATCCGCCACGGCAACCTGATCATCGTCACCAGCGCCGTGCCTGGCGAGGGAAAAACTTATTGCGCCGTCAACCTGGCGATGAGCATCGCCATGGAAATGGACAGCACGGTGATGCTGGTCGATGCCGATGTGGCGCGCCCCTCAGTACTCAAAGTGCTGGGCCTGCCGCCACAGCCGGGCTTGATGGATATCTTGCTGGGCGAGCAGACCGCGCTGGCCGACGTCATGCTTAAAACCAATATCCCGACGCTAACGCTGTTGCCTGCAGGGCGCGCCAACAAGCGCGCCACCGAACTGCTGGCCAGCCGCAGCATGCGCGCCCTGCTGACGGAGATCGCCGAGCGCTATGCCGACCGCATCGTGATCTTCGATTCACCGCCATTGCTGATGAGTACCGAAGCGAGCGTGCTGGCGGCGCAGATGGGACAGATCGTGCTGGTAGTGGAAGCCGAACGCACCACCGAGCACACGGTGCGCGAAGCGCTGCAGCGCATCCATCATTGCCCGAATGTCAACCTGGTCTACAACAAAAGCAAAACCTTGCCCGGTGCCCATTATTATGGTTACTACGATTAAAAAGTCGCTGCACCTGGCCTTGCTGTTATCGCCCGCGCTGGCCCAGGCTGCCAGTTGGGGCATCGTACCAAGCGTGCGCGTACGCCAGAGTTACAGCGACAATGTCAATCTGAGCCCCGCAGCGCAGAAGCAAGGCGCATGGGCGAGCGAGATAACGCCGGCAGTCGCCGTCAACCTCGATGGCGGCCAGCGCCTGCAACTGGCGCTGTCGTATGCGCTGCACCAGGTGTATTCCGAGCAGCGGGCCGACCGCCGCGATCACCAGCTCGATGCCAGCGGCCATGCGCAACTGCTGCCAGGATGGCTGTACCTCGACGCCAGCGCCGGTATTGGCAGACAAAATATCTCGGCATTTGGCCCACGCCTGAGTGACTCTGCGCAAGCGCCGCTCAACAGCGCCACGGTGCGCACGTACAGCATCAGTCCGTATGTACAGCATGTGTTTCCCGGGCTGGCCAGCGTTACCTTGCGTTACGACGCCCGCCGCGTCGACAGCGACCGGCTGTTGCAGGTGACCAGCAACGGTGCCAGCCTGCGCATGGCCGGCGATAACGGTAACCGTGGCTGGAACTGGGACGTATTTCTGGAACGCCAGCATCTCGACGACAGCGTGATGGCGCCGGTTACCACCAGCAACGCCAGGCTGATGCTCAGTTACCCGCTTGGCAGCAGTATCGGCACATTTATCACTGCCGGCTATGAGCGCCGCGATTACCAGAGCCTGAGCAACGCCCAGGGCCCGGAGGGACGCCACAGCGCACTCGGCGCCAACTGGACACCATCGCCACGCACGCGCGTGTCGGCCAGCATCGGCCGCCGCTACTTTGGCAAGACCTACGCCTTCGACGCCGCTTACCGCATGCGCAATATGCTCTGGAACGCCAGCTACCACGAAGACATTACCACCATGCATGCGCAATTTTTCAGCGTGCCGCCCACCGGTCTTGGCGATTTTTTGTACCAGTTGTGGGAAACCAGGATACCGGACCCGCAAAAACGCCGGCAAAGCATCCAGTTATTCCTGCTGATGTCGCAGATGCTGGGCACGGATGGCAACGTGAATGTTTTCAGCCATCGCTACTACCTGCAAAAATCCCTGCGCCTGGCCAGCGTGTACAGCGGCGCGCGTGGGGCGCTGGCCTT
>JBEVNE010000349.1:0-12480 GCA_040508275.1 Duganella sp. | reverse complement strand
GATGGTACTGGCGTGATTCCTGGTTTTAATTTTGGTGTGAAAGGCATGGCAGTTGGCGGCAAGCGCACTGTCGTGATTCCGGCAAGCGAGGCTTACGGCGCGGCAGGCCAGGGCAGTATTCCTCCCAACGCTGCGTTAGTGTTCGATATCGAGCTGATCTCAGTGCAGTAAGGGAAGCACAAAAAGCCTCAACAGGGCGGTCATAAAAAAGCAGCCGGGGTTCAGTTCACCCCGGCTGCTTTTTTTTTCGTCGCCTGGTTGTGCGAATTGTATGGATTGTTCTTACTGGCCACTCGCGCCGCTCATCGCACCATGTCGATGTGGAGGATGCCATCTTCATCGTAAGGCGCGGTCACGGTGACGAAGCCGAAACTGCCGTAGAATTTTTCCAGGTGGGCCTGGGCGCCGATGCGGAAGCGGTGGCCGGGATGCAGCGCTTCGGCCAGTGGAATCGCCTTGGCCAGCAATTCGCGGCCGATGCCCGAACCGCGCGCCGCCTGCGTGGTCAGCACGCGGCCCAGCGACATTTCATCGTATTTGAGGCCGGGCGGCACGCAGCGCAGCGTCGCCATCAGCGTGCGCTGGCCATCGATCTCGCGCCATGCCATCAGGTGATGACAGTCGGGATCGGCGCCGTCGATATCGGGATACAAACAGGTTTGCTCAAGGATGAACACCTGCTGGCGCTGGCGCAGCACCTCGTACCAGTCGCGCCGGGGAATCTCGTCAAATGCCAGCCATTGCCATTCAATCATATGCGTCTCAGTGTAGCGATGAAAACGCTGATTGTATGTGAAAAAGCCGGCGGCCCGAAGGGCGCCGGCTTGCATGTCATCGTGCGCAGACTTACACGATGGTCAGCGTTACGTCGATGTTGCCACGAGTGGCGTTCGAGTAAGGGCAGACGATGTGGGCGGCGTTGACCAGTTTTTCCGCCGTTTCGCGGTCCAGGCCTGGCAGCGAGATTTTCAGTTCTGCTTCGATGCCGAAACCGGTCGGGATAGGACCGATGCCGACCGTGCCTTCGATCGATACGTCTGCTGGCACGGCGATCTTGTCGCGAGCACCGACGAATTTCAGCGCGCCCAGGAAGCAGGCCGAGTAGCCGGCAGCAAACAGCTGCTCAGGATTGGTGCCGGTGGCGCCCGCGCCGCCCAGTTCTTTCGGGGTGGTCAGCTTCACATCCAGCACATTGTCCGACGACACAGCTTTGCCTTCACGGCCGCCAGTGGCGGTAGCGGTTGCGCGGTAGAGAACTTTTTCGATCGACATGATGTATTCCTTTTACTTGTGGTGTGACAGTGAATAAGGGAACAACTTTTCAATTTTAATGCTTTACTGCGGTTGGGCGGGTGGTTTCGCAGCGCCCATGAGCACACTATACATAGTGTGCTATTTAATAGCAAGCGATATTTTTGTGGTGCGGTACATGGCGATCTCCTGGCGGTGGGCGCGAGACAAGGTGCGTCGCATAAACTAAAATCAATCGCATCGTTGAGTTGACGCCTCCAACTTCTGCTTCCAAGGTGACAGAACCGTGCCATTTGCGGTCATTCCCGCAGCGTTCCCGCCACCCGATGTGACCACTTGGCAATGATATCGGCAACGGCAGGATCGCTCTCTGATACTAGTCCCATCGACTGCATGGGCGGCAGGTCGGGTGGCGCTATCTTGTAAAAATGCGTCAGTGTGGGAAAGAAAGCGGCCTCAGTTAGCGAATTTCCGCGTCCGTCCTTAAGCATGTCCGCGTGCCCAGAAGACACGGAGGCGTCGCGGCCACCTTGGACGATCAGGACCGGCTGCTGAACCCTTGCGAGGGCGGCCACAGGATCGATCCGGTCGGCGCTGCGCAGATAGGCCAGCGCCGGAATGGGCATTGTTGCTAGCATCGCCGTCTGCGAACTTCTTTTCGCGTCGGCAGGCGGCGAATCGCCGGCACGAATCGCGGCGATCGTGCGATCGAACAACGTCATGTCCGAGGGCGCACCAGGAGGCGCCATGGCCACTACTTGCTCGCGCAGGATGTCGAGGATTGGCAGTGCCGGTCCAGACAAGCTCACCACGCCGTCAATCACCTGCCTGTCGGCACCGGCGGCCAGCAGCGAAGCGACCACAGCCCCTTCGCTATGCCCTGCGACGATGACTGGACGCGCCGCCACAGTCCGGCGCAGCAGCGCGAGCCCGGCAGAACCGACAACCACGCGCGTCAGAAATTCTGTGTGGCGTGCGGCCAAGCTCGCATCCAACGTCCGCGATCCAGTGCCGGGGCCAATCTTGGCCATGCGAAGCACCGCAAAGCCACGTTCTCCTAGCTGCCTCGCCAAATCGGCATAGGCGTGCGGTCGCATGTTCAAAGACGGATAGTTTCCGTCGACGTCACTGTAGAGCGAGCCAGGTAGAAGTAGCACCGCGCCTTCAGACTTTCCGCTTGGTAGAGTGAAGCGACAGGCGATCTCCACGCCCGCGACGGTCACCGTGGCATCTTTTTCTTCGGGTGCGGCTGCGCCGGCGCCGGCGCTGTTGCTGGAAATGGACATGGACATTGCTCCTATGAGAGGGAGAGTGATGAATGTGCGGCGATTCATGCCGATCCCCGGCCGAGAACCCGCACTGCATAGATGGTCATCGCGTCAGCCAGGAAGCGCGCGAGCCGAGGGTGGAGGGCCGCGTACATGAAGCGGAACTCCTCATGGTCGGTGTAGAGCGTGCCGAGGGCGGTATAGGCATCCGCATCCGGATGCCAGGACCGCCTTACCCAGCGATAATGCAGGGCCGTCAGTGCCTGCACGTCGACAGAATCCGGCGTGGCGCCGCGATCTATCAGTGCGACGAACGCCGCGTGAATCGCGTCGATCTCCGCCTTGAAGTCGACGAGGCCAGCTGGGGACAGGTTCGCCATCGCGGCATTCGATTGCCGGATCGCGTCGGCGGCTGGATCGCCGTATCGCTCTTCCAATTCGACCTCCCATTGCGACTGTTTTTCGCGCGAGATACCCTCGAACAGGCCTTGTGCGCTCAGCGACTTGCGGGCGTCAAGCAGAGCCAAAGTCCGATCGATCGTACTCGCGAGGACACGGCGGCGATCTATTTCGACTTCAATGCGCTGCCTTAGGTCGATCAGCGCAGCCCGCGTGTCGAATAACGGGTCGTCGAGCATGCGGGCGATTTCGGCGAGCGGAATGCCCAACTCGCGGTAGAAAAGGATACGCTGAAGGCGCAGTAGTTCTTCCTGCCCATAATAGCGATAGCCGTTCTGACCGACCTCCGGTTTCAGTAACCCGATATGATCGTAATGATGAAGTGCGCGGACGCTGACGCCCGATGCCTTCGCGATTTGTTTGACAGTCTGTCTCATATTGATTCCCTCATTGAGAGCCATTGTGCGGGATAACGCAACGTGAGGGTCAAGCGGAAAAGCGATGTGCCGTACGATTGGGAAACGCCTGCTTCGAAAATAGCGCAAGTAGTAATGAAGCGACTGGTTGGACGCCGCTTTAGAAACTCACACCGCCGCCGCCTCGACCTTGATGGCTTTTAGGCCGACGGTGGCTAGTTGAACTATTGCGCACATAGTCCTAATTATCAGTGCGAACTTGGCCTCACTTCAGGAAGAGGCTAACGACCTCCCGCTCCTTCGGTTTCCGGAACGATTGGGGGGGGATTACAACCTTCACGATTCAGCGACTTGAGCCAGCGAAAGCAAGCAGGCCATTCGGCCGGAGATCAATCTGAGCTCGATCGTGTATTCAGCTTCAGCGTTTGCATGCAGCCTAGGCAGACCGCAAGTACACCATTGCTTATTAGCAGCCATGTTGCATCGGGAGTGAATAGCAGCATGCCACGCAGGTTGATGCCGTAGGCCGCCGGTATCCATAGGGTAAGTGCTGCGGCAAACAATAAGCCTACAGCAAGAGGCCACGAGGCGCGCCACGCCCACCGAGGTTTACCGGCCGAGCGTAGCAGGGGGGCATTGCGTGCCATCCAGATGCCGATGATGCACTGGATTGCCAGTAGCGCAACCAGTGCGATCAACGCTGGCGACCAGGTTGCAGTGCGCTTCAGAGAGACGAGCGGCACGCCGTTCAGAAAGTTTGTCAACTGCGGGCCGAGTTGTAGAACCACCGGACCAGTGAGTGCGTCTGAGGCGTTCAGCAGTAAGGCAAAGCCCCATCCTTTTTGCAGGTTGATGCCCATCGCGCTGGTATACGCTGGCGTTTGGCCTTCGTGCGTCAACATGCCGGGGGCGGCACTATCTGTTGCCCAGCCCATTGCATAGCCGTAGCGCCGGCCCGTATTAGCTCCGGTGCTATGCAGTTGTGCCAGCCCGGAAGTGGAAAGTACCTGCTGCCCTTGATCCAACTGCGCGATTAAATAGGCGCCCATGTCACGGGCCGTAGAAGTTATATATCCTGCCGGGACCAAGGTTTGTGGATACGGCAGGCCATCGGCGGGCAACGCCTTGCCGAACCAGAAACGGTAGCCTGTGGCCACGTCGGCTGTTGCCGGCGACTGAGATGTTGCGGAAGTATGGCCCATACCCAGCGGCCTGAATACGTGCTCATTCATGTACGTGGCGTAGGATACACCGGAGATGGCCTCAATCACGCAGCCCAGCACCACGGAATTGATATTCGAGTAGGCCCATTGTTGACCTGGCACTGATGTGAGCCGAGCATCGGCCAAACGCCGCACGCGGCGCTCCAGAGCGTCGGCACCTGCATAAGTGTCAGCGAAATCGAGCTGGCCTTCCCGATGCGGAAAACCGCTGGTTTGGTTTAATAAATGACGCAGTGTTATTTGTGTTGAAGCCTGCTGGTCCGCGACCCGGAACCAAGGCAGATACCGCTGCACAGGCACATCCAGTTGCAGCTTGCCCGCTTCGACCAGCTGCATGATCGCCAGCGCGGTGAACGATTTTGAATTCGAACCGATCTGAAATACCGTGTCAGCGGCAGGCCGTCGACCTTCGGGGCTGCTGATGCCGTAGCCTTTTATGTGAACGATCTTTGCGCCGGATACTACCACTAGCGCTCCGCCAGGAATGCCTGCGCGCTGTAGCTCGGATTGCAGATAAGCATCCAGGGCAGTGAAGTCAGTGACTGCAGCCGCCGAGGTGACGCCAGTCGCGCAGGCCAGTATGAGAGACGCGCATAGCCGGACGCATAAGCCGAATACAGTACTTTGGTGTGACATTCTTGAGCCAATCTAATCAGTGTTTAAATTAGTTTATCGGTATAATCTGAACACTGTCAAGTTATTGGAGCAAGGCGAAATGCATTCTGCGCAACGTGAAACCTATCATCACGGAGATCTACGCCCGGCGCTGGTACGCGCTGCGCGGGAGTTGCTGATTGAAAAAGGCCTCGAATATTTCAGTTTGCGCGCGGTAGCACGGAGGGTTGGTGTGTCCCCTGCGGCGCCCGCCTACCACTTCGGTGACGCCGCTGGCCTGTTGACGGAGGTAGCGATAGGTGGTTTTGAGGAGCTTAACCGCTGCATGGCGGAACGCGCGGCTGTTGGGGCGCAAGCACCTGTCGAACGCTTACATGCATTTGGACAGGCATACATCCGCTTCGCGTTCGCCAATCCGCCCTTGTTCCATTTAATGTTCAGGAAGGATAAGTTACGCATTACCGATGCGCTGAAGGCCAGTGCCATCGCCGCTTTTTCGCACTTGCAGGCGGCGGTATGCGAGGCGGCCGGTGTCAGTGAGCAGTGCATTGGACCTGATTTGCTGGCGTCCATGCTGGCAGCTTGGTCGATGGTGCATGGCTTCGCGCACCTGGCGCTGGATGGCCAGTTCGAGCGCTTTGCCGTGCCCAACACGCTCGACTCGTTCTGCGAAATTTACATCCCGCTCGCCATTCAGCAGCTCAGATTCTCCGAGCCAAAACAGGTAAACTAAAATCAATCGCATCGTTGAGTTGACGCCTCCAACTTCTGCTTCCAAGGTGACAGAACCGTGCCATTTGCGGTCAATCGTACAAAGTCGTAGTTACTGAAGCCAACGGCGTCCTGGAGCTGGCGATATTTGAATCAACCAATATTTCAGGATTTTTGAATGTCAAAACACATTGAGCAGACGAGTAAGTTTTTGAGCTTGGTTCTTCGCCATAGTCCAGAGACCATAGGGTTAACACTCGATAACGAGGGCTGGGCAAATATAGAAGAGCTCATTTCCTTTGCTAATGCTCAAGGCCGCGCGCTCACGCGAGCGCTGCTCATTGAGGTTGTTTCAAGTAGTGACAAGCAGCGTTTCGCTATCAACGACAACGGCACGAAAATTCGTGCGAATCAGGGGCACTCCATTCCGGTTGAGCTGAAGCTTGAACCGCAGGTTCCGCCATCTCATTTATTTCATGGAACGGCAACGCGTTTTGAGGCATCTATTCGTAAGGATGGATTGCTGCGCGGCACACGCCAATACGTACATCTATCTTCCTCGACTGAAGTTGCCGCTACAGTAGGAGCACGCCATGGCAAGCCCTTAGTTTTGAGTGTCCTTGCCGAACAAATGCACCGCGATGGCATCGTGTTCTATATTTCTGAAAATGGTGTGTGGCTAACGGAATCAGTGCCAGTGAAGTACATTGAATTTGAAGGCGCGTAATGGAATGGTTAGAACCATGGTGGTCAACCGACGAGTTGCCTCAAACATTTCGTGACGCATTCAAGAAACAATTTGAATTGGAGGTTGGTCCAGAGCATGCAATGCACGGATTGCCTGCTCGTTTGATTGGCCGTGGAAATGGTGACGATGCCCTCTTTGAGATTCTGGACGGAACAGGCCGAGTCGCCGATGTTCATCTCACCTGGAGCAAAGGGATCGCGCGTTTTCCTTGGCCCATCACAACCATCTATGCAAGCATTGCTGAGTGGGCTGACACGGGAATGATTCGTGACCATAAAGATTGGGCCGGTGAGCCCTGAGAGCGCTGCATAATTCTGGCAGGCTCGACAATATAGTGACATCCCCGCGCCAAGCAGTTCTCGGCAGCCTACTTCTTCGGTGTGAGCATCAGCAGCCGGCCACGCGAGCCATCTTCCAGCAGCCATAGCGCGCCATCCGGCCCGGTGCGCACGGCGCGGATGCGTTCACCCATGTCCCAATGGTCCTTCTTGGTCGCGTTCTCGCCGTCGAGGGCGATGCGGTCCAGCGACTTGCCCGAGAGGCCGGTGATGAAGAGGGAATTTTTCCACTTCGGGAACAGGTCCGCATCGTAGTAGGCGAGGCCGCCTGGTGAAATGGCTGGATTCCAGGATACTTTCGGGGCCTCGAAGCCGTCGCCAGGCGCGTGATCGGGGATGTTGCGGCCGTCATAGTGGTCGCCATTCGATACCTTCGGCCAGCCATAGTTGAGACCTGGCTTGATCAGGTTGATCTCGTCGCCATGGCGCGGCCCCATTTCCATTTCCCACAGGCGCCCCTGCTTGTCGAAGGCGATGCCCAGCAGGTTGCGGTGGCCATACGACCAGACGGCTGCATGGAAGCCCTTGGCCGCGAGCGGGTTGCCGGCGGCCGGCGTGCCGTCCAGGTTCAGGCGCAGCATCTTGCCGAGCGTCGATTTTGGGTCCTGCGCAGGATCGAGAAGCTGGCGGTCGCCGCTGGTGAAGAACAGATACTTGCCATCCGGCGAGAAGCCGATACGGCCGGAATAGTGCCCGCCAGGCGCAGCATCTTCGCCGCGGAAAATGGCCTTTGTATCCTTGAGCGCAGCGCCTGCCTGATCGAGTGTCGCGGTGGCGAGCACGACCCGGCTGTTGCCACCGGAACTCGCCTCGGAGTAGCTGAAGTAGAGCAGCTTGCTGGCCGCGAAATCGGGAGCGGGCACGATGTCCATCAGCGCGCCCTGGCCCTTGCTGCTGACGGCGGGTGTGCCGGACACTGTCCGCCTGCTACCGGTTGCCGGATCGAACAGGATCAGCGCGCCCTCTTTTTGCGTCACCAGCATGCTGCCGTTGGGCAGGAATGCCATGGCCCATGGGCTCTTGAATGTACCGAACGACTTGACCTCGAAAGGCAGGCCGCCGGTCGCGGATGCACTGGCCTGCGCGTTCGCGGCTGCCGGGGCAGCGGCGAGCGCGAACAGGGTGAGCGAGAAAGTGGTGGCAAGGCCGAGCGTGCTCAAATTCATGTTTTCCAGATCTCCATGGGCGGATTGATGCCAGATTGTTGGGGGGAAAGTATGCTGATTCGCATCGGTTCGGCATGCGATGCTTGCAGCACTGTTGGCCCATAGGGGCGTTGGAAAGTATAGAGCAAAACGCCGATTGCAGGCTCATCCCGACGCGGCCCTGATCACCACCGAACGCGTTCGGCAATTCGTCTACGACCATCGCGTTTAGCGCGGCCCGGGGCGTTGCAGCTAGCTGCAGGACGGTATTGACGATATGCGACAAATGTCGCAAAATGGCGTCATTCGTCACAAAAGAGGCCATCATGACCATCTTCAACCACCCCCACCTGCGTTCCCTGCTGGCCGCTGCCTTGTTTGCCTGCTTACCGCTGATGCCTGCCGCCGCTGGCGAAGAGCGTGACTGGGAAGCGCCGCAGCAGCCGTTCCAGCTGTTTGGCAATTCCTATTACGTCGGAACCGGTGGCCTCAGCGCCGTACTCATTACATCGCCGGCCGGGCATATCCTGATCGATGGCGCCAGTCCGCGTTCGCCGGAGGCGATTGCCCAGCATATCCGCCAGCTCGGCTTCAAGGTGGAAGACATCAAATATATTCTCAACTCGCACGAGCATTTCGACCACGCAGGCGGCATCGCGGCGCTGCAAAAAATGTCCGGCGCCACCGTGCTGGCCAGCGTGCATGGCGAGCAGGTGCTGCGCACCGGCTTGAAAAGCCGTGGCGATCCGCAGCACGATACGCTGGTGACGCCCATGGCGGCGGTAGCCAATACCCGCAGCGTGCGCGATGGTGAAGTGGTGCGACTCGGGCCGCTGGCCGTCACCGCCCACTACACGCCCGGCCATACGCAGGGCGGCACCAGCTGGACCTGGCGTTCGACCGAAGGTGGCGTGAGCGCCAGCATGGTGTATGCGGACAGCCTGAACGCGATTAGCGACGGCAAGTTCCGCTACAGCGGCGATCCCCTGTATCCGACCGCGCTGGCGGACGTGAAAAAGTCGATCGCCACAGTGGCGGGTCTCGATTGCGACATTCTGGTGTCCGGCCATCCCGGTCTCAGCGACCTGTGGGAGCGCCAGCAAAAGCAGGCGCAATCAGGCAATGCTGCCTTTATAGACCGGCAGGCATGCCGCCGTTACGCGGCCCTGGGCCAGCAGCGGCTGGAGCGCACGCTGGCCCAGGAAGTCAAAAAGTAAGGGCTGCTCGACAAAGCTGGCGAGCTGCCCCGGCATCAGAACTTGTGGGACAGCTTGAGCGAAGCAAAGCGGCCGCGCGGGTCGGCCTGGGTAACGTCGAAGAAGGTGGTCGATGAATCCCATGATGGCCGCTTGTCGCCCAGGTTGATCACCACCAGGCCCAGCGTGGTTTGCGGAGTGACGCGCCATGCCAGGTTCAGGTCCAGCGTGCCGATCGGCGCCACGGTGTCGCCGGCGCGCGTGGTTTGCTGGTAGCCGTCCACGTAGTTCCAGCTCAGGGTGTTCGACCACTGGCCGATATCCCAGGTGGCCGACGATACGCCGCGCCACTTCGGTATGGAGCCGAAGTAGTTGGTGCCGGCGCCGTTGGTCAGCGCGGCGCCGGTGCTCAGCGGCGCTTCAAATTTCAACACCCGGCTCAGTTGCCCGCTAAGCGTCAGGTTGCCCCACTGCTGGCCGACAAAGCGGTGGCGCAGGTCGAGGTCCACGCCCGACACGCGGCGTTCGCCCTGGTTGGCGTACTGGCGGTACAGGGTCAGGATGCGGCCGTCGGCGCCGCGCACGATGTTCTGCGGCGCGCTGGCTTCGTTGGCGATGATGGTGTTGGCGGTCTCGACGCCGATCAGGTCTTTCTGGCGGATGCGGTAGTAGTCCAGGCCGATGCTGCTGTTCGCCGAGGGGGCGATGACGAAGCCCAGGTTCAGGTTGTTGGAGCGCTCGGCTTTCAGCTCGGTGTTGGCGCGCGTGATGTTGGTCACGCCGCGCGCCTGCGTCGGCGACACCGGATCGCGTGGATCGAGCACATTGGCGTAGCTGACGGCGGTACTGTTGGTAATCTCCGGCAGCGACGGTGCGCGGAAGCCGCGCGAGGCGGTACCGCGCAGCAGCAGCCAGTTGGTCGGTTCGTAGCGCAGGCTGGCCTTGGGCGAGAAGGCGCTGCCAAAATCGTCGTAGCGGTCGCCGCGGCCGGCCACATTCAGATTCAGGTTTTTCTGCAGCGGCACATTGAACTCGGCAAACAGCGCCGTCACATCGCGCTGGCCCTTGATGATATTGATGGCCGGGCGCAGTTCGGTGCCGCTCAACACGGCGGTCGAGGTGTTGGCGTCCATTTCTTCGCGGCGCCACTGGGCGCCAAAGGCAAAGCCGACATCGCCGGCCGGCAGCGCAAACAGGTCGCGCGAGGCCGAAAAGTCCAGCGTCGTCAGCGTCGATTCGGCCGGACGCAGCGTCGACAGGCGCAGCGCCTGGCGCACGGCCTCGCTGTTGGCGGCCTGGTTGGCAAAGTTGTAGCTGCCATTGGCCAGCACGTCCTGGAACACATAGCGATTAACAAAATTGTCGACCGTCTCCTTGAGTTTGCTGGCCGAGCGGCCTACCGAGGCGTCGTAGGTCCAGCCAGCCGCCGTGCCTTTTACGCCGGTCAGCACGCGGTAAAAATCGGTGCGGCCTACCTTCATGCGCGGCCCCACGTCGAACAGAGTGGCGTTGATATCGACCGGCGCCGTACCCGGATTGTTGGGGTGGCCGACCGGCAGCGTGACGGCGATGTCGGTGAGCGACTGGGTGGCGTTGTTCCAGGCGCGCAGGCCGGTACCTACGGCCAGCGGCGGGCCAAAGGTTTGCGCCGCAGTCGAGTAACCGTACAGCAGGTCCGCATACAGGTCGGTGGCTTCGTTCAGGCGCAGCGTGCCGCGCAGCGAGGTGTGCACGCGTTTTACGCCGGGGATCAGGGTGCGGTAGGGCGCCGGATTAAAGGCCAGCACGTTGCCGCTGCGGCCAGGCGTGATGGCGCTGTACGGCACCAGTTCCAGCGGGCCCTGCACGCCGCCGAGCAGGCGCGTGGGGTCGGTGCCGTAGTAATTGGTCGGGGTCCAGGCCAGTGTGCCGTTGCGGTAGTTGCGAAAATCGCTGCCGGCCATCCACGCCACATCGCTTTGCTGCAGCTTGTCGCGTTCCAGCGCGTCGGCCGAGAACACCACGCTGTAGCCGTCGCTGGCCAGGTCGCCAAAGCCGGTTTGCAGCGCCACGCTCTTTTCGGTCTGGCCCGTGCCTTCGGTGGATTTGCCGGCCTGCGCCTTGATTTCGGTGCCGGTGAATTGCTGGTACAGGATGATGTTGACCACGCCGGCCACCGCATCGGAGCCGTACACGGACGAGGCGCCATCCTTGAGAATCTCGATGCGCTGCACGGCTTCCATCGGCAGGCTGTTCAGATCGACAAAGGTCTCCTGCAGGTTTTGCGCGGTGGCGAAGCTGGACACGCGCTTGCCGTTCACCAGGATCAGGGTGTTGCGTTGTCCGAGGCCGCGCAGCGACAGGCCGGCGGTGCCGGCCGAGAAGCTGCCGGTAAATTGTTCGTTGTTGCTGTTGCCGCTATTGGCCGAAATCGAGCGCAGCACGTCGGCCACATTGGTCTTGCCGGTGGCCGCCAGCTCCTTGGCGCTGATCACCTGCACGGCGCTGGCGCCTTCCTTTTGCGTGACGCGGATATTCGAGCCGGTGACGACCACCCGTTCAAGGTCGGCGGCGGCAGCCAGTGCCGGCAGGGTAGCGGCGACGGCCAGGGTCAGGCGCAAAGGGCGGCAGGAGAAGATCGCAGTAAGAGACATGGGCAGGCAAAAAAGTGAGTGAACAATCGCCGCACTATAGCGGTGCGCTTTATCTGGCGGAACGAATGATTCATGCGCAGCTTATCTGTTTTTTGCATGTGGGAACCTCGAGAAACCGTAGCGAGGTTCCCATATATATCCATACATGGGGCGAAGTTGTCCTCAACCGCTATGGTAGACTGGCCGCCGCTTGTTATGCTCTACAAGCAACCCTGCCCGGAGTAAACATGAGTTCGTTCAAGAGCCGCCGCCTGCCTGGTCTCAGCACGCTGCTGACCATCGTGATCGCCGCCGCCATTTTGCTGGTCACCGCGCTGATGGTGTGGATCGTCGGCAGCATCGCCACCACCGACATCAAGCGCACCGTGGGCGATATCCTGGCCGAACGGGCCCGCACGGCGGCCGATATGATCGACGACAATATGGCCACGCGCTACCACGAGGTACGCCAGCTGGCGCAACGTCTCGAACGCGATGGCGCACGCCAGTCCGCCGCCGAACGGCGCGAACTGCTCGAACAGGTGCAAACCTCGGCGC
>JBEVNE010000270.1:0-5596 GCA_040508275.1 Duganella sp. | reverse complement strand
ATGCAGGCCAGCCCCTGGTTCGGCTCGCCGACCAGCCAGCCGACGGCGCCGCCGCCCTCGCCGAAGGCCATCACCGCGGTGGCGCTGCCGTGGATGCCCAGCTTGTGTTCGATCGACGCGCAGACCAGGTCGTTGCGCTCGCCCAATGAGCCGTCGGCGTTGACGAGGAACTTCGGGCACAGGAACAGCGAGATGCCTTTCACGCCAGGGGGCGCATCCGGCAGGCGCGCCAGCACGAGGTGGATGATGTTCTCCGCCATGTCGTGCTCGCCCCAGGTGATGAAGATCTTGGTGCCGCTGACGCGGTAGTGGTCGCCTTCGCGCACCGCCCGGCTGCGCAGCGCCGCGAGGTCCGATCCCGCATGCGGCTCGGTCAGGTTCATCGTGCCGGTCCAGCGGCCTTCGACCATCGCCGGCAAGTAGCGCTGGCGGATCGCCTCGCTGCCGTGGTGGGCGATGGCCTCGATCGCGCCCAGCGTCAGCATCTGGCACAGCGAGAACGCCATGTTCGACGCCTTCCACATCTCAAGCACCGCGGTCGACACCAGCGTAGGCATGCCCTGCCCCCCAAACTCGGTACCTGCGGGCATGCCGTTCCAGCCGGTTTCGCAGAAGGCCGCGTAGGCCTGCTTGAACCCGTCGGCGGTGGTCACGACGCCGTCGTTCCAGCGGCAACCCTGGCTGTCGCCCTGGGCATTGATCGGTGCCAGCACGTTGGAGGCGAATTTCGCCGCCTCATCCAGTATCGCCTCGACGAGTTCGCCGGTGACTTCTTCGTTCCCTGGCTGGGCCAGCACGGCGTCGAGGCCATCCTTGATGTCGCCGTACTGGTCGAACGAGATCAGGCCCGTCACGCCCTGGTACTTGATTTTTTGCAGCACCGGCAAGTACTTGGCCGGCTGCGACGATTTGGCTTCCTGCATGGCGGTGGCCATGGTCATCACGGCGTCGTAGACATACGGTGCATAGATCTGCACGTTGGCGTTGTACTTCTGCTTGAAGCGGGCGACGAAGTCGTCCATGTTTTTCTGCTGCTCGGCGGTAATGCCGCCCGCTTCCGCGCAGTAGACCACGCCGTTGGCGGCGGCTGTGCCGGCCAGGCGCGGCAGCGCTTCGGTGCAAATGCCGTCGCCGCCCATGTATTTGGCGTTGATGCCCAGCGCCTTCATCTGGCGCAGCAGCGGGCCGCCGACCGAGTCCATGCCGCCAAAGAAGACCAGGTCGGGATTCTTGCTCTTGATCTTGGTGAGAATGGCGTTGAAGTCGGTCGCCTTGTCGGTGGTGAATTCCTTGGCGACGATCTGCACGCCCGGCGATGCTTTTTGGGCGCCCTTGATGAACTCGTTTGCCACGCCCTGGCCGTAGGCCGTGCGGTCGTCGATCACGGCGATTTTCTTGGCGCCCAGTTTGCCCACGGCATAGGTACCGAGCGTGCCGCCGAGCTTGGCGTCGTTGGCGACCACGCGGAATGCCGATTTGAAGCCTTGCTGCGTGTACTTGGTCTGGGTGGTGGCTGGCGAAATTTGCGGAATGCCGGCGTCGTGGTAAATCTTGGAGGCAGGAATCGAAGTGCCCGAGTTGAGGTGGCCGATCACGCCGTTGACCTTGGCGTCCACCAGCTTTTGCGCCACCGCCGTGCCCTGCTTGGGATCGGCGCCGTCGTCTTCCGCTACCAGCACGAACTTGACCGGTTTGCCGTCGATCTTGAAGCCTTTGGCGTTCAAATCTTCGATGGCCAGCTTGGCGCCGTTTTCATTGTCCTTACCGAGGTGGGCCGATGGGCCCGAGACGGGGCCGACGTGGCCGATCTTGATCACTTCCTGGGCGCTGGCGCTGCCAGCGAAAGCCAGGGCGATGGCCAGTGGAATCAGTCGGGTGTGGAACCGCATACGCATTCTCCAAAATTGTTGAATAGTTGATCGTCGGGAGTCTTGTGAACGCCGTAGGTTTTCTGCAAGGCCAAAAGGTACAACACTTTGCAGGCGGCGCAAAGTGGCAAACGCGCATGTTGTGCGCTTTAATGAGTGATGGTTGTTTTTGGTGCGCGCATGCCCGTGATAGGGGCGGACTTTGCACCGGGCTGGCGCGCCGGGGTGGGGAGATGCCGGAGCAATGTTGAGCTTGCTACGGCGTGAGGGACTAGTCGGGGACTATTTTTTCTGCGCCTGCAGATGCAGCAGTTCCTGCGATACGGCACGGGCAACGATTTTTTCCACGGTGTCGTGCAGGCCGCTGCGAATCTCGCTGGTGAGGTCTTGCAGGGCGTGCTCAAGCACTTCCGCCATGCTGTCCTTGATGCGCTGCTCGAGCACAAAATCAACGCGCGATTGCAGCTTGTGCACGATACGTTCGGCAAGGCGATGTTCCATCATCGTCCATTCGGCCTCGCCCCAGTGCAGGGTGGCGTTGGCTTCAAGGCTGGCGCCGGTGTCCGCAGTTTGGGCGGGCTGCGGCGCAGCGGATGGCACAGGGACTGCCGCGCCCGCTGCTACGTCCTGCTGCGCCGGCTCCGCTTGCAGCACCTCGGTCAATACCGGAATGCTGGCGTCAAACGATGGTGCCTGGCTCATGATTTTCCTGCGGCGAAATGGGTCAGTGGATACGCCTGCTGCTTGTAGGCGACGTAGCGCTGGCGGCCGGCGGCGGCGTCGTCTTCGTCCGACGACACCACCTCGATCATGCGCTCGAAGCGGTCCACGTGCAGCGGCGCCCTGCGCGACAAATTCACCAGTAACTCCGTGTGCGGCAAATCCACGTCATCGTTGTCGGTGAGGATGATCGGCGTGTGCGGCGCCAGCGCATCGCCAGCAAGCACATGCGGCAGGAAATCGGTGGCCGAAAACTCCCACATGGCGGCGTTGAGCTGTTCCAGTTGCTGACCATCCTCTGTCAGCATTACGATGCGGTGGTTAGCGCTGAAAGCTTTGCGCGCCAGGCGGCAGGCGTAGGCGATCTTGTCGGGCACGTTGGTGTGGAAGTCGATGCGCGTCATGGCGTTTATGCCGCCATGCCGCTGTGGCGCAGCAGGGCGTCGATGTTCGGTTCGCGGCCGCGGAAGGCCGTGAACGATTCGAGCGCCGGGCGCGAACCGCCGACCGACAGGATTTCTTTCAGGTAGCGCTTGCCTGCATCTGCCACGGCGGCTTCACCGAGCGCCTTGGCTTCCTCGAAGGCGGCATAGGCGTCGGCCGACAGCACCTCGGCCCACTTGTAGCTGTAGTAGCCGGCCGCATAACCGCCGGCAAAAATATGGCCGAAGGAATTCTGGAAGCGGTTGAACGGCGGCGGCACCAGCAGTGAAAATTGCGCACGCACGCCATCGATCAACTGCTGCACGCTCTGGCCGCTGGCGGCGTCGTAATCGTAGTGCAGGTGCATGTCGAGCAAGGAAAACTCCACCTGGCGCAGCGTTTGCAGGCCGGACTGGAAGTTCTTGGCGGCGAGCATCTTGTCGTACAGCGCGCGCGGCAGCGGTGCGCCGGTGACGGCGTGCGCGGTCATGTGCTCGAGCACATCCCATTCCCAGCAGAAGTTTTCCATGAATTGCGACGGCAGTTCCACCGCATCCCATTCCACGCCCGAAATACCGGACACCGCCAGCTCATCGACCTGGGTGAGCATGTGGTGCAGGCCGTGACCGAATTCGTGGAACAGGGTGATCACTTCGTCGTGGGTAAACAGCGACGGCTGTACCTTGCCATCGACCACGGCCGGCTCGGTGAAGTTGCAGGTGAGGTAGGCGATTGGCGTTTGCACGGTGTGCTGGTCGGCGCGGCGGCCACGGGCGTCGTCCATCCAGGCGCCGCCGCTCTTGCCCGGGCGTGCGTACAGGTCGAGGTAGAACTGGCCGATCAGGCGGCCGTCGCGCTCGATGCGGAAGAAGCGCACATCGGGATGCCACACGGGCGCTTCGTCCAGCTTGATCTGCACCGCAAACAGGTTTTGAATCACGCGGAACAGGCCATCGACCACCTTGGGTTCGGGGAAATACTGTTTGACTTCCTGCGCCGAGAACGCATAGCGGCGTTCCTGCAGTTTTTCCGACGCATACGGTACATCCCAGGCTTGCAGATCGTTAATGCCCAGTTCCTCGCTGGCGAACTGCTTGAGCTCGTCCAGGTCTTTTTGCGCGAACGGGCGCGCGCGTTTGGCCAGGTCTTCCAGGAAGGTAATCACCTGTTCGGGCGACTGCGCCATTTTGGGCACCAGCGATACTTCGGCAAAGTTGCGGTAGCCGAGCAGCTTGGCTTCTTCGTCGCGCAGGCGCAGCAGCGTGACGATGTTAGCGGTGTTGTCCCACTCGTCCTTCTTGCTGAACACCTCGCCCTGGTCCGAGGCTTTGGTGGCGTTGGCCCGGTAGACGGTTTCGCGCAGTGCACGGTTGTCGGCAAATTGCAGCACCGGATAGTAGGACGGGAAATGCAGCGAGAATTGCCAGCCCTGCTTGCCGTCCTTCTCGGCGGCGGCGCGGGCGGCGGCCTTGACGTCGTCGGGCAGGCCGGCCAGCTCGTCTTCTTCGGTGACCAGCAGTTTATAGTCGTTGGTGGCGTCGAGCACGTTTTCCGAGAAGCGCGTGGAGACTGCTGCATGTTCTTCCTGGATGGCGGCAAAGCGCGCCTTTTTATCGTCAGGCAGTTCGGCGCCGCCCATGCGGAAGTTGCGGATGGCGTTGTCGATGATGCGCTGGCGCGTTGGCGACAGCGTACTGAAGCTGCCTGATGCGCGCAGCGCCTTGTATTTGTCGAACAGCGCTTCGTTTTGCGACAGTGCGGTCCAGAACTCGGTGATCTTGGGCTGGTTGTCGTTATAGGTGGCGCGCAGTTCCGGCGTATCGACCACGCTGTTGAGATGGTTGACGATGCTCCAGGCGCGGCCCAGCTGCTCCTTGGTGTTTTCCAGCGGCGTGACAAAGCTGTCCCAGCTCACTTCTGCCTGCGGCGCTTCGAGTTGCTGCACCACGGCACGCGAGCGCGCCAGCAGATGCTCGATGGCGGGCGTGACGTGCTCATGGTGGATCGCATCGAAGCGCGCCAGGCCGGAAAAATCGAGGAGGGGGTTGTTTGCATCTGTGGTCATGTCAGTTCCCGGTTCTGTCTATTCAGTATGGATCCCCGCTTGCGCGGGGATGACGGTTGGGCAGGCGCTTTTGGTCTTAGCCCGCAGCCCGCTCAGCCGCTTCCACCGTATTCATCAACAACATCGTAATCGTCATCGGCCCCACACCGCCCGGTACCGGCGTGATGTGCGACGCGACTTCCTTCACGCCGGCAAAATCAACGTCGCCGCACAGCTTGCCTTCGTCGTTGCGGTTCATGCCGACGTCGATCACGATGGCGCCGGGCTTGACCATGTCGGCGGTCAGCACGTTGCGGCGGCCCACGGCGGCCACCACCACGTCGGCCTGGCGCGTGTACAGGCCCAGATCCGGCGTTGCGCTATGGCAGATGGTGACGGTGGCGTTGGCTTGCAAGAGCAACAGGCCCATCGGTTTGCCCACCGTGTTGCTGCGGCCGATGACCACCGCGTGCTTGCCTTTCAGATCGACGCCGGTGCTTTCGATCAGCTTCATGCAGCCGTAAGGGGTGCAGGGGCGGAA
>JBEVNE010000269.1:0-21426 GCA_040508275.1 Duganella sp. | reverse complement strand
TGAAATTGGGCCCCAGCGCGCACGCGGACAAACCACATGCCAGCAGCGCGGCAACGCCCGTGCGCAGCGCCGGCATGCGCCAGCACCTGTACTGTGTACTCATACGAACTCCCATCTGGCCCGGATGCGATCACCGGGTGGCCGCAGTCCTGGCATTTCTGATTGTCGGGGTGTTGCTCGCTACAGATATACATCAGCCAACATAGTCGCATTTTTTCCCGCTGCGGTGTGCAATTGTCAGGGCGCGCAGACGAAAAAAAACGGGCTTCGCCACTATGGCAAAGCCCGTTTTTTCGGAAATTGTAAAGATCAGGCGGCGGCTGCAGCGGCCGAGACTACACCATAGGCGCGGTTGGCTTCCGTCAGCGAAAACACGGATGGGCCATCGGCCAGCGCTTCGGTGCGCTCCATGCTTTCGGTGCTACGGTAAGTCAGCGGTTCCTGGAAGCGGCGCAGTTCGTCTTCGCTCACTTTGCCGTCATGGTTGCTATCTGCAGCCTTGTAGTCACCCTGCGGGAAACGCACCTGGCCGTTTTCATCGACGCCGGGCAGCGGATCGGGGGTGGGCAGGTTGTTATTCACCTGCGATTCGGAACCGAACTTGGACTGGAAGACCTGGGTTTCAGGGCGCTGCACCAGGCGGTTCAGGCCGGCGTCGAATTCCTCGAGCGCCTGCTGCAAGCCTTCGTCGGACTCGGACAGCGCCTGCAGGGCCGCCGACTGGTCGCGGCCGCTATCCGTGCTGGTGCTGTTGCTGGTATCAACCGGGGCCGGCGCGTTAAAGCCGGGCAGCGACAGATAAGGCGCTACTGCCGCGCTCAGGTCGACGTCGCTGCTCTCGATGGCAGGAGCGATACTTTTGGGTTCAAGCGCCTTTTCGCTGACGATCGCCGACGACAGGTTGCCACCACCAATACTATTTAATGTAATCATTACCGACTCCTGTAAAGAGATTCCTCACGACATTATTCTACCAACTATTTTTCTGACAAGCACGTAATTTAGCGGCCTGCAGGCACCATTCGTGCCATTTTCCCAACGGAAACTTTCCATTAAAATAAAGTTATCTCGGTTGCACTTGTCATAAGGATGTCATCGGCCTCGATTACGCTCACGGCCTGCTCCGTGGTAGGCTACGGCCCGTTATCAACGGTGATTTTTTTAACCAACTCCCACATCAAGATGATCAAACCATTGTCCCTGCCCGCACTTGTGATCGCCGCCTCGAGCCTGGCGCTGCATGCCACTGCCATCGCTGCCCCGGCCACACCATCTTCCGCTGCCGCCCTTGGCGCGCCTCAACCCAAGCTGGTGGTGGTGTTGGTGGTCGACGGTTTGCCCAACGAGCAGGTACAGCGCTACCGCGATCAGTTCGGCCAGGGCGGACTGCGCCGCATGCTGACCGAAGGCGCCGCCTTCAGCAACGCCCACCAGGCCCACGGCGTGACGGTCACGGCCATCGGCCATACAGCCGTGCTGAGCGGCGCCTATCCGTATGTGCACGGCATCATCGGCAATAACTGGATCGACCCGGACACCAAAAAATCGGTCTACTGCACCGAAGACACCAACTACACCTATATCGGCGAGCACACCGATCCCAGCGACGGCACCGCCCCCACCCGCCTCAAGGTCGATACCCTGGGCGACCAGCTGCGCTATGCCTCGGGCAACCGCAGCAAGGTCATCGCCGTCTCGGGCAAGGATCGCGGCGCGATTCTGCTGGCCGGTAAAACCGGCACCGCCTATATGTACATGGAGCAGACCGGCAATTTTGCCAGCAGCACGTTTTACATGAAGTCGCACCCGGCCTGGGTCACCACCTACCTGGCCGGCAAGCCGCAGGACCGCTACTACGGCAAGACCTGGAGCGCCCTGCTGCCCGAAGCCGCCTATGCCGGCGACGCCCACGAAGACCTGACTCCGGCCAAACCAGGCGGCCACAACCGCCTGCCCTGGACTTATTACAGCGAGAGCGGCGGCATTGACGCTGGCTATTACAACAGTCTGAAAACCGGCCCCTACCTGGACCAGCTGACGCTGGACTTTGCCCGCGCCGCCGTCGAAGGTGAAAACCTCGGCCGCAACGCCGCCGGCGTGCCGGACCTGCTGGGCGTGAGCCTGTCGGCGCACGATTATGTGAACCACGCGTTTGGCCCGGAAAGCAAAATGTCGCACGACCACCTGCAGCGCGTGGACCGCATGCTGGCCGACTTCTTCAACTACCTGGACAAGCGCATCGGCATGGACAATGTGCTGGTGGTGCTGACCGCCGACCACGGCTTTGCCAACACGGCGGAATTTTCGAATCAGCAGCACATGGAATCGAAGCGCGTCAGCGGCGACCAACTGATGAAAGACCTGCGCCAGCACCTGGCCACGACCTTTGGCGGCGCCAACCTGCTGGCTGCCTGGTCGCTGCCCAACATCCACCTCGACTACGCTGCCATCGACAAGGCTGGCCTGCGCCGCAGCGACGTGGAAAACGCCGCCGCCCAGTACCTGCTGCAACAAGCCGGAATCACCGACGTGTTCACGCGCACCCAGTTTGAAAGCGGCGCCGTCACCGGCACCCGCATCGCCACGCTGATGCGCCGCGCCTGGAACCGCGAAGCCTCGGGCGACCTGATGGTGATCACCAAGCCGTACTGGTACTTCTCGGGCAGCGGCAGCGGCACCACCCACGGCTCGCCCTACGCCTACGACACCAATGTGCCGCTGATGATCATGGGTAAAAAATGGATCAAACCGGGCTATTACGGCCAGTATGCGGAAGTGGTGGACATTGCGCCAACGCTGGCCAACATCCTGCGCGTGCGCCCGCCTGCCGGATCGGAAGGACGGGTGCTGGTGGAGGCGCTGCGCTGAGGGGAAAGCCAGAACAGGGCCAGCCTGGATTGGCTGGCCTGTGCAGCATGCTCAATTCAGGCTGTTCAGATACTGATTGAGATGATCAAAATTGAGCGGCTTGGAAAAGTGCTGGCTGAACCCTGCCGCCACAGCTTTTTTGGCCGAATCGTTATCGGCCGAGCCGGTCAGCGCGATGATCGGCAGCGATTCCGCGCCTGGCATGCGGCGGATCGCGCGCACGGCGCCAAAACCGTCCATCCACGGCATGCCCAGGTCCATGATGATAGCGCGCGGCATGGCGTCGCGCACCCAGTCGCAGGCTTCGTAGCCGTTATGGGCAGATGCGGTTTCGTAACCGTGATGCTGCAGCATCGCCGACAGCGTTTCCACGATATCGACATTATCGTCCACGACCAGAACCTGTTTTGCGCTTGCCATGATGGGCCTCGTTCAGAAAGTTGTTACGGATGAGTTAGTGAATTCATCGTAGCAAGCAGTCCCCTGCACTGTATGTTCGCCAGCGCACGTTATATTGCTAGTTATATCGCTAGTCCCTCACCAGCGCCCCAGCCGGCAAATTTCGACTGCAAAATCCCAACAATGCAAAACAAATAACGATATAAACAATATGTGGTTTGTATTGTATTTTATTGTATCCGCCAGTAATCATTGATTGTCCTGCTTTACACTAGTCATTTTTCTTCGGGCAAAGAGTAAAGCATGCGTAAAACCTTCGGCTTCCTGGCCATTTTTGTGACAGCGTCCGCCCTGGCGGCCGATCCGTTCGACGACAAGTTCCGTCAACTGGACGAACTGCTCCCTACCGCCAACGTCTATCGCACCGCCTCCGGCGCGCCGGGCGCCGCCTACTGGCAGCAGCGCGCCGACTATACGATCCGCGCCACGCTTGATGAGTCGAAACGCGTGCTCACTGGCAGCGAGCAGATTCGCTATCACAACAACTCGCCAGACACCCTGAACTACCTGTGGGTGCAGCTGGACCAGAATATCTACAAAAAGGATTCCGACGCGCGCATGATGCTGACCCAGCCCTCGCGCGAGGCCTGGGCCAAGCCGCGCGGCGCCGAAGACGGCTACAAGTTCGAGGGCATGCGCAACCTGCTGGCTGGCAGCGAGTTCGATGGCGGCTTCAAGATCAAGTCGGTCAGCGCAGGTGGCAGTGGCGGCGCGCCGCTCAGGTACACGATCAACCGCACCATGATGCGCATCGACCTGCCGACGCCGTTGAAACCCGGCCAGCGCTACGAGTTCCAGATCGACTGGTCCTACAACATCGGCGAACAGGCGGTGCTGGGCGGACGCTCCGGCTATGAGCACTTTGAGGCCGACAAGAACGACCTGTTCGAGATCGCCCAGTGGTTCCCGCGCATGGCCGCCTATTACGACGTGACGGGCTGGCAGCACAAGCAGTTCCTCGGTTCGGGCGAATTCACGCTGGAATTCGGCGACTACGACGTGCGCCTGACGGTGCCGGCCGATCACGTGGTGGCCTCAACGGGCGAGCTGCAAAATCCCGGGGACGTGCTCACGCCCGTGCAGCGCGAACGGCTGGCCAAGGCCCGCAGCGCCGACAAGCCGGTGGTCATCGTCACCCAGGCCGAAGCCGAGCAAGCCGAAAAATCGGTCAGCAGCGCCACCAAGACCTGGCATTTCAAGGCTGCCAATGTGCGCGACTTTGCCTGGGCCTCAAGCCGCAAATTCATCTGGGATGCGCAGGGCTATAAAAAGGGCGGCACCAATGTGCTGGCCATGTCCTACTATCCGAAGGAAGGCAATCCGCTGTGGGAAAAGTACAGCACCCAGTCGATCGTCCACACCATCGAGCAGTACAACAAGTACAGCTTTGACTATCCGTACCCGACGGCGATTTCCGTCAATGGTCCGGTCGGTGGCATGGAATACCCGATGATTTCGTTTAACGGCCCGCGTCCGACCAAGGACAAGAAAACCGGCGCCGTCACCTACTCGCAGCAGACCAAGTATGGCCTGATCGGCGTGATCATCCACGAAGTGGGCCACAACTACTACCCGATGATCATCAACTCGGACGAGCGCCAGTGGACCTGGATGGACGAAGGCCTGAATACCTTCGTGCAGTACCTGGCCGAACAGGCGTGGGAAGACGGCTACCCGTCGCGCCGCGGCGAGCCGCGCACGATCGTCGATTACATGCGCAGCAAGAACCAGGTGCCGATCATGACCAACTCGGAATCGCTGCTGCAGTTCGGCCCCAACGCCTACGCCAAGCCGGCCACCGCGCTCAACATCCTGCGCGAGACCATCCTCGGGCGCGAACTGTTCGACTATGCGTTCAAGGAGTACGCCCAGCGCTGGAAGTTCAAGCGCCCTACTCCGGCCGACTTCTTCCGCACCATGGAAGACGCTTCCGGCACCGACCTTGACTGGTTCTGGCGCGGCTGGTTCTACACTACCGACGCGGTCGATATCAGCATCGACGGCATCAGCGAATTTGGCGTCAATACCCAGAACCCGGAACAGGAAAAAGCCTGGCGCAAGGCGCAGAAAGACGCCGAGCCGGTGTCGGTGTCGCAGCGCCTGAACAAGTCGATTCCGAAACGCGTGGACGCCCACCCGGAACTCAAGGATTTCTACAACGAGCATAACGAATTCACGGTCACCAACAAGGACCGCAACACCTATGCCGAAACAGTAGAAAAACTCGAACCATGGCAGAAAAAGCTGCTGGAACAGGGCAAGCACCTGTACCTGGTGGACTTTTCCAATATCGGCGGGCTGGTGATGCCGCTGATCCTGGAAATTGAACTCAAGAGCGGCAAGAAGTACGTCGAGCGTATTCCCGCCGAAGTCTGGCGCTATTCGCCAACCAAGATCACCAAGATCATCGTCACCGATGAACCGATGGTGGGCCTGACCCAGGACCCGTACTGGGAAACCGCCGACATCGATACCAGCAACAACGCCTGGCCGCGCAAGCCGACGCAGTCGCGCCTTGAGCTATTTAAAACCGAGCGTGACCGCGTGAACCTGATGCGCGACTATCAGACGCCGCTGAAGGAGCAGAAGAAGGACGCCACCGACAACGGCGCTGCGCAACAATGAAGGCCATGCGGCGCCTGATGTACGTGGCAAGCCTGGCCACGGCAGCGCTGCTGGCCGGGCCGGCGGCTGCCCATAACTACCACATGGGCATTGCCGACATCAGCTACAACGCCCGCAGCGGCAGTACCGAGATCGTGCACAGCTACACGGCGCACGATCTGGCCACGCTGCTGAGCCGCCAGGCCGGCCACAATGTCGACCTGGGACAGGCCGGCAGCGAGGCGCTGCTGCGGCGCTACACGGAAAAGCAGTTTTACCTGGAAGGGCGCAGCGGCAAGCGCCTGCCTATGGCGTGGATAGGCATGAAAGTCGATGCCGACACGGTGGTGATTTTTCAGGAGATCGCCGGCGCCCGGCTGGCGCCGGGTACGCGGATTCATCAGGGGGTGTTAATGGATATGATTCCGGAGCAGAAGAACACCGTCAATGTCCAGGGTGCGGGGGCGGTCAGCACGCTGGTGTTTGATCGAGAGCGGCAGGAGCAGATGGTGCCTTGAGGTATCCATCGTCGTTCCGCGTTATTCGTCGTTCCGCATCGGCGGACCGCCGCGACAGCGGGAACCCATGCTGAATGACGGAAATGCGTACGCTGGATGGTGTCGCGGCATGTGTAAGCCGGCGGCTTTGCAGGCTCAGTATGGATTCCCGCTTTCGCGGGAATGACGATGTTACGAGTTACTACAGCGGTACGATGCTGCGACTGACTATATCGGTACTACCGGCTTAAAACTCTTCCCACTCATCACCGGCAGCAACTGGCTGTGCTGCTTTGGGACGTGCCGCTGGCGCCGATGCTGGTGCCGGTTTGCGCAGCGCTGGTGCGGCCGGCTTGGGCAGGGCTTTGGTGGCTGCGCGGGTAGCTGCAGCAGGCTTGGCTAGTACCTTGCGCTGCTCGGGAGCAGCCAGCGTGTTGGCAACCACTTCGTGCTGGCTGCCGATCTTGAATGCGCTGACCGTGTGATCCAGCGTATCGGCCTGTTCGCGCAGCGTGGCTGCTGCGGCCGCCGTCTGCTCCACCAGCGCGGAGTTCTGCTGCGTGGTGTCGTCCATTTGCGTGATCGCCTGGTGCACCTGGGCGATGCCGTCGTTCTGCTCCTGGGTGGCGGCGCTGATTTCGGCAACGATGTCGGTCACCTGCTTGATGCTCGACACCACTTCATGCATCGTGGTGCCGGCTTCTTCAACCAGCTTGGTGCCCGAGCCGACCTTTTCCACTGAATCATCGATCAGCGCCTTGATTTCCTTGGCGGCGGCAGCCGAACGCTGCGCCAGGTTGCGCACCTCGGTGGCCACCACGGCGAAGCCGCGGCCCTGTTCACCGGCACGCGCCGCTTCCACGGCAGCGTTCAGCGCCAGGATGTTGGTCTGGAAGGCGATGCCGTCGATGACCGAGATGATGTCGACGATCTTGCGCGACGATTCATTGATCGATCCCATGGTCACCACCACCTGGCCGACCACGGCGCCGCCCTGGGTGGCCACTTCCGATGCCGAACGGGCCAGCTGATTGGCCTGGCGGGCGTTGTCGGCGTTCTGGCCGACGGTGGAAGTCAGCTGGTGCATGCTGGCCGAGGTCTGTTCCAGCGCCGCAGCCTGCGACGCGGTGCGCTGCGCCAGGTCGCCGGTGCCGGCAGCAATTTGCGCCGATGCCGAACCGACCGAGCTGGTGGAAGCGCGCACGGTATCGATCACGCGGGCAATCTGTTCGAGCAGCTTGTTGAAGGCGACGGCGGT
Source organism: Duganella sp. (assembly GCA_040508275.1). GTDB lineage: Bacteria > Pseudomonadota > Gammaproteobacteria > Burkholderiales > Burkholderiaceae_D > Rugamonas. The sequence continues at coordinate 13,740 of JBEVNE010000269.1, read as the reverse complement.
GTGGCCGATTTCATCCATGCGCTTGACGGGAATCTTGTGGGTCAGATCGAGCGACTGGCTGACGTGTTCCAGCGTGCTGCGGATCGAATCGAGGCTGCCCTTGATCAGCGAGTACAGCTGCCATGCCAGCGCGCCGGTGACCAGCAGCGCCAGTACCACCACGCTGACCATCAGTTTGAAGGCAAAGTCGTAGGCGGCCACGCTGTCGCTGCGAATATCGCCAATCAGCTTGTTGTTGTAAGCGATATGGTCGTCGAAACCCTTGGTCAGTGCGGCGGCAGTGAGCGCCAGCGGCGTGCCGGCCAGCAGGGTGGCGCGCACGGCGTCCATGTCGCCGGCGTGGGCGCCGGCGATGAACGGGATCAGCGCCTGGCGGTAAGCCGCCATGTTGACCTTGTCCGCTTCCAGCATCTTGCGGTCGGTATCGTCGAAGATGCTGCCCTTCTCGTAATTGGCGATCACTTCATCGAACTTGGCGTGAGCGTCGTTGTAGGCTTTGTCGAGTTCCGACTTGTCGTCCAGGTTGGAGAACACCGACAGGCGGTAACCGGCAAGGCGCGTGGCGGCGGCATAGCTCTTGGCCATGTTCAGGCCCGCGATACTTGGAATCAGGCGGGTCTGGACCATGTCAAGGCGGTTATGCGCCTTGGACAGCTGCGACATGCCGGTGATGCCAACGAAAATCAGGGCCAGCAAGGCCACTGACAAGGTCAAGATCAAGCGCTTCGTAATACTCATAGTCTTTTCCATGAAGGTGAAGGGGACCAACCATCTTGCGTGGTCTTCGAAGTCGTTGGGGAAGAACGCACTTGTCTCCTTCTGCGCTCCTTCTGAAACGATACCTTACCTTAGTATAACTGCTATCAACTTGCCTTTGGGCAATCAAAGGCAAAATTATGTTGCGTTGCACCTGAAATGCCACGAATTAGTTTCATTAGCCTTGTCGTTCATACCACACGGAAGCCATGGGTGCCGTCGCGGCCCAGTTGCGCCACCAGGCCGTACTCCCAATCGAGGTAGGCTTGCATCGCTTCGGCGCGGTTGTCGGTGCCTTCGTACGGCCGCCGGTAGCGGTCGATCAGCGGCGATGCCAGCCGCGTTGCCCCCTCCTCCACCGTCAAGCCGGCCGCCGCCCAGGCGCCGGTGCCGCCACTCAGCACCAGCACCGGCTTATCGGTCAGCAGGCGCAGATCGGCCGCCACGTAGCGGGCCAGCAGGCTGCTGCCGCAGGTCAGCACATAGCGGTTGGCGCCAGTTGGCAGCTGGGCCAGCGCTTCGCGCAGTTGCGAGCGCAGCACGAACCAGGCGCCCGGAATATGGCGTTTGACATAGTTGGCGCCGGCCGTGAAGTCGAGCACCCGGGTGGCGTCCGCATCGTCAGCGAGCCATTGCGCCAGCGTGTGCACGTCGACTTCTTCCACGGGAGCGTGCGGCGGCTGCGGCGCGCTCCAGGGCCCGGTCTCGCTGAAGTCAGCGGCCGACAATTGATCGACCACGTAGACTTCGTGGTTCATCTGGCGCAGCCAGTGGGCCGTCAGATTGGCGCGCACGCCGTCGCTGTCGGCCAGCACGATGCGGGCGCCGCGCACCGGGGCAAACTGTTCGGTCTCCTGCACCAGCTGGCCGCCGGGCGCCGAGCGGAACCCGGGCAGGCGGCCATCGGCAAACTCGCCGGGGCTGCGCACATCGAACAGGTACACAGTACGCGAGGGCTCATCGGCCAGCGCCGCCAGCGCCGGATAGGCCACGCGCAGCACGCCGGCGCGGTCGGCCAGCGCGCGTGCATCCAGCGCTGCGTGCTGGCGATTGGCCTCGCTCGCCGGGGGATAGCTGCGCGCCTGCTGGTGGGCCAGTTGTTGCCCGGCCAGGGTCCAGCCTATCGTTCCATTGCGCAGTGCAGCAACCGGATTTGGCAAGCCCGCGTTGATCAGCGACTGGGTGCCGATGATGCTGCGCGTACGACCGGCGCAGTTGACGATGATGCGCGTAGCGGGGTTGGGCGCCAGGTCGCGCGCGCGCAGCGCCAGCTCGGCGCCCGGCACGCTCACGCTGCCGGGAATGCTCATGGTCTGGTATTCATCGTAGCGGCGCGCATCGAGGATGACGATATCGTCGCCGCCGTCGATCAGCGCCTGCACCTGCGGCGCCGACAGCGACGGCGTATGGCGCTCTGCCTCCACCAGTTCGCCAAAGGCCTTGCTGGGCACATTCACATCGCGGAACAACTCGCCGCCGGCAGCCTGCCAGCCTGCCACGCCGCCGGCCAGCAGCGCCACGTTGGTGTAGCCGAGCAGGCGCAGGCGACTGGCGGCGGCCAGTGCCAGGCCCCCTTGCGCATCGTGCGGCGAGGGTTCGCCCGCATCGAGCACCACGATCGCCACGTCGCGGCGCGGCAGCCGCGCATAGGCTTCCAGCTCGAGGCGGCCGAACGGCAGGTTGGCGGCAAACAGCGGATGGGACTGGGCGTGCGGATCTTCTTCGCGCACGTCGAGCAGCGCAATTTCGCGTCCGGCCAGTAAGTCGGCGCGCACTTGCTGGTAGCTGCGCGAGGGGAAAACGGCCACGCTGGTGGCGGACAGGTTTTGGGTCATGGTTTAATTGGCATAGCCTGAGCGGAAGGGTTTCACAGCGCCTTCAGGGCTGAAGATGCTGCGGTCGATGGCGCCGATATCGGCGCCGTAAACATGAATACCGATGGAAACACGGTCGTCGTAGGCATTGAACACCTGGTGGATGTCGCCCAGCGTCGGCGACACGGCGGTGACGTCGCCGGCTTCAAGGCGCAGCGCGGCGCCGGTCTTGTGCAGCGCGCCGTCGGCGTCGTAGCGGAAGTCCTGCGAGATTTCGGCGCCGCGCAGCAGGCCGATCAGGCCCCACACGGTATGGTTGTGGATCGGCGTGAACTGGCCCGGTCCCCAGACGAAGCTGACCACCGAAAAGCGCGCCGCCGGATCGCGGTACAACAGGTACTGGCGATAAAACTGCGGATCGGGCCGGGCAAACTGTTCGGGCAGCCAGTCGTCGTGCGCCACCAGTTCGCGCAGCAGGCTGGCGCCATGGCGCAGCAGTTGCGCTTCGCTGCTCCCCTTGCCCGGCTCCAGCAAGCGCGCCAGTCCTTCGACCAGTCGCTGGAGTGGCAACGGTAGCGGTGGCAGCACGATGGCGCCGGCGCCGGCGCCGGCATCTGTATCAGCATGTGCCATGGTCTGCTCCTTTCAGGCGGCCTGGCGGCGCGCCGCCGTGTTGCGGTTTTCGGGTATATCCAGGCCCAGGTTGCCGCGCAGCGTGCTGGCCTGGTACTCGCGCCGGAACAGGCCGCGCTGTTGCAGCACCGGCACCACGTGCTCGACAAAGGCGTCCAGCTGGTACGGCAGCGACTCGAACAGAATGAAACCATCGGCCGCGCCATTGCCGAACCAGCGCTCAATGGCGTCGGCTACCTGTTCGCCGGTGCCGACGAATTCCTGGCGTGGGCTGGCGAAGTGCAGCGCGGTCTGGCGCAGCGTCAGATTCTGTTCGCGCGCGGTGCGCACAATGCGCTCCGATGCGCTGCGGTTGCTGTCTGCGCCAAAGCGCGCAATATCGGGGAACGGCCCATCGAGCGGATACTGGTTCAGGTCATGCTCGTTGAACGAGCGCGCCAGCGCCACCAGCGCGTCTTCCACGCGGATCAGCGCCACCGCCTGCTGGAAGCGCTGCTGCGCTTCCTCTTCGGTGGCGCCGACAATCGCGCGCAGCGCCGGCAGCACCGCCAGTTGCTGGGGCGCGCGGCCAAAGGCGGCGGCGCGGCGCTTGATGTCGGCATAGTACGCTTGCGACGATTCGATGGTGGAGCCTTCGGTAAAAAAGGCGTCGGCATAGCGCGCCGAAAAATTGCGGCCGTCTTCCGAAGCGCCGGCCTGGAAGATCACCGGCTGGCCTTGCGGCGAACGGGCGATATTGAGTGGACCACGCACCGAGAAAAATTCGCCCTGGTGGTTGAGCGTATGCAGCCGCGAGGGATCGATGAACTGGCCGCTGGCCTTGTCGTGGACCAGCGCATCGTCTTCCCACGAATCCCACAGCCCCTGCACGGTGGTCAGGTGCTCGGCGGCGATACGGTAGCGCACTTCGTGCGGCGGGTGAACCGGTTTGCCGTAATTTTCGGCGCTGCCCGACAGCCACGACGTCACCACATTCCAGCCGGCGCGGCCACGGCTGATATGGTCGAGCGAGGCAAACTGGCGCGCCACCGTGTACGGTTCGCTGTAGCTGACGGTCAGCGTGCCCACCAGGCCGATGTGACGGGTGTGGGTGGCCAGCGCCGACAGGATGGTCAGCGGCTCGAAGCGGTTGAGGTAATGCGGGCTCGATTTTTCCGTGATATGCACGCTGTCGGCGACGAACAGAAAATCGAACTTGCCCTGCTCGGCCAGCTTGGCCTGGCGCAGGTAAAAATCGATATTGGTGCTGGCCGTGGGATCGGCATCAGGATGGCGCCAGTCGCCCCAGCCGGGGCCGACACCGTGCAGGATGAAGCCGAGTTTGAGTTGGCGCGGTGCTTGATTGGGGGCTGCTGTGCTCATATCAGTTCCTTGTAAAAATTTCAAAAAATTATGCCGACCTTCGATCCGTCTTGAATCAAAATTTACGCTGACCTGTGCTAACCCGGGCGGAACACGCTGGCGTCTACCAGCGCACTGGCGTCAACCCGCTTCGGGAACAGCTTCGCTTCATAAAAGGTGTCGGCCACCTGCTGCAACTGGCGCACGATCTCCTGATCGACTGCACGCAGTTGCGGGCGGTCGCGGCTCACCACCAGGTTCACCACGTCCGGCGGCAGGCCGGTCAACTGCTGGAACACCGCGCCATATTCCTGCGGATGCGCATTGGCCCAGGTATTCGAGAGGGCCAGGCGCTGCAGCACATCGGCCAGGGCCGCGCGCTTGCCGGGGTGGGCCAGCGCAGCATCCGATGCGGCGATCACGCCGATGCCGGAATTGATGCCAACACCGTCGCGCAGGATACGCGCACCCTGCAGCTCGGCCTGCGCCTGGTAAGTGCCAAACGTGGCCCAGGCTTCGATTTTTCCGCTGGAAAAAGCCACGGCGGCGTCGCTGGGCAGCATGAAGCCGGTCACCACCTGCTCGGGCGCCAGGCCGGCCTCGCGCAGTGCACCGAACAGCAAAAAGTGCGCCACGCTGCCGCGTGCCGACGAGACGATCACCGAGCGGCCCTTGAGGTCGGCCACCGTTTTGATCGGCGATCCGGGCGGCACCAGTATCGCCACGCCCTTGGGCGAGGACACGCTGGCGGCGATCACCTTGATGCGGGCGCCACCGGCCGCTGCCGCCAGCGCCGGCGTGTCGGCCGCCACCGCCGTATCGACGTCGCCCGACACCACCGCCTCGAACAGCGGCGCCGCGCCCTGAAAACTGGCCCATTCGATCTTGTAGGGCAGCTTGTCGAGCACACCGGCCGCTTCGGCCTTGGTGCGCAGCATTTTCACCTGGTCGCCCAGCACCAGGGTGACCTGCGACAGATCAGCAGCGCCAGTAGCAGAGGAAGCAGATGCGCCCTGTTTGCTGCAGGCGCCCAGCAAGGCGGCGGCCGGCAGCATGGTGAGCAGCCGGCGCAGGCGGTCTGGTTCAGAATTCATACGTCGCTTTGCCGTAATAGTAAGCGCCGCTGGCGGCAAACGGCGCAGGGCCATAGTAGAAGGTATTGCCGCCGGAGTTGGCATCGCCGGGACCATTCCTGTCAGGCTTGGTATCGAACACATTGGCTGCGCCCAGCACCAGCTTGACGTTTTTGGTGATGGCATAGCTGACATCGAAATCGGTCAGCCACTTGGCGCCGAAGTGGTAATCCTGGGCGCGGTTGGCGGTGGTCTGCCATTTGTAGGAATCGTAGCGCGTGGTTTGCACATTGGTTTCCCAGTCGCCGACGAACCAGCGCGCCGATAAAATCAGCTTGGTGCGCGGGGTGGCGCTCAGGTCGCCGATGCCGCCACCGGCCGAATAGCCGAACCATACCGAGCTGCCGCCCGTGTTGGCGCCCAGCGCGGTGATCTGCGACGGCGTCGGGTTGATGCGGCTGACCTTGGTGCGGTTCCAATTGGCCGCCGCGCCCCAGCGCACCAGGCCATAGCTGCCATAGTCGCTGGTAATGTCGGCCACCAGGTCGGCGCCGCGCGTGCGGGTGTCGATGGCGTTGGCAAAATACTGCACCCACTCGGTGCCGGTCAGCCCTGCCGCACGCAGGGTCGGCGCAAACGCCGGTCCGAACATGTAGCCGGTACGCACAATGCGGTCGTTGACCTTGACCTGGTAGGCGTCCAGCGTGACGTTGACGTTATCTGCCGGCTTGAGCACCAGCCCGAGACCAAAGTTGACCGATTTTTCCGGGTCGAGATCGCGTGCGCCAAACGTGCGCGCCAGGGCCGAATCGTTGCGCAGCAATTTCGACAGGCTCGGTTCCACCACACCCGTGACCGGGTTGATATTGGTGCGGTTGTCGGTTTGCGAATAGCCGATCTGCGTGAGCGCCGGCGCGCGGAAGCCCGAGCCGACAGTGCCGCGTATCGCCACCTGCGGCGTAAAGTCGTAGCGCGTATTGAGCTTGCCGCTGGCGGTGTTGCCGGCGCTGTCGTTGTAGTGTTCCGCGCGCACGGCGGCGCCGACAAACCACTGCTCGACCGGGTAAAAGCCGATATCGTTGTAAATCGCCAGCACCGTGCGTTTGACTTGCGTGGCATCGTCAGGCGACAGCGCCACGCCAGCCTGGGCGCCCACTGCCGCCGGCCGTCCGACGTTGGGATTGCCCTCCTGGTCGCCAGGGCGGAAGATATAACCGCCGTTGCGGTAGCCGAGCGAGTCGCCGGCATAGGTGGTGAAGCGTTCGAGGCGCTGTTCCAGCCCCCACGACCATTGCAGCGGCTTTTTCAGGCCGACGTCAAAGGCGCGCGTAAAGTCTTCATTCGTCGTCCATTGTTCAAACTGGTAAGTGGCGAGGTTTTCGAAGCTGGTCGGCGAGGCCGGTCCCAGCGACGGGTTGAGCGTCAGGTTGCTGTACTGGCGCGCGCGGTTTTTACCATAACCGGAGCTGATATCCCAGTTCCAGCCGGCGCTGCGGCCGCGCGCGCCAACATTCAGCTGATAATCGAAAGAGCTCATGTTATTGAGCGCGTAATACCCGTCCGGGAAAATCTGCGCGATCGTCGCCAGCCCGTTGGGGCGGCGGAAGTTATTGCCGGCCACCGTGTTGCGGGTGCCGGCGGTGCCGAAGGCGTACAGGGTAATGTCCTTGTCGAACGGTTTTTCGGCATTGAAGGCGATATCGTAGGCTTCGGTGCCGGGATCGCCATTGTGGGCGCCATCGCGGTTCCAGGTGGCGTTTTTCGGATTGGAAGCCGGCGAGTAGGCCACCAGGTTGGTGGACGGGAAGTTGTACCACGCCTGCCCGCGCTTGCGCGCCGCCAGCGCAATGTTCACAAAGCCGTCCTCGCCCAGGCGCAGGCCGAGATTGCCTTCCACCTTGGCGTTGCTGCCATTGCCATCGACATCTTTCAGCTCGCCATAGCTGGCCGACAGCTGGCCGCCGTGGCTGGAGGTTTTGAGGATCACATTGACCACGCCGGCCACCGCATCGGAGCCATACTGCGCCGCCGCGCTATCCTTGAGCACTTCGATATGGTCGATGGCGCTCAGCGGTATCGTGTCGAGGTCGATGGCGTTGACGCCGCTGGTGTCGCCGCCGCCGTTGGTCAGCAGCGCCGCATTGTGGCGGCGTTTGCCGTTGACCAGCACCAGCGTGTAGGCCGGCCCCAGGCCGCGATTGCTGACCGGGCGCACCACGGAATTGACGCCGGCCTGGTTGCTGCCGAAGTTAAACGACGGCAGCAGGCGCGCCAGCGCCTCGGCCAGTTCGGCACGGCCCGTGTGAATCAGTTGCTCACCGCTGATCACATCGATGGGCGCCGGACTGTCGGCCACGGTGCGTGCTTCGCCGCGCACGCCGGTGGTGACCACCACGTCCTGCACCTGCCCTACGCTGCTCTGCGCCATTGCAACGCTGCCCAGCAGGCCACTCGCCAGCAGCGCCAGCTGCAAGGCCTTCAGTTGAGGCGTACGCTTGTTGTTTTTCGTGTGCTGCATGCCGATCCCTTTGGTAGTTTTACATGAATGGAGTTGTTATAGATATGCCGCAAAACTGCGGTCCCACAGCGGCCGCACATCGATGCGGCGCGCCAGCAGGCCGGCGTCGGCAAACACGTCGGCCACCTGCTGCTGCGAATTGATCGCGGCATCATCGACGGCCGTCAGCTTGTAGGGCTGGCTGCGCTGGTTGACCTGGTTGAGGAAGTACTGCGCCGGTACGCCGGCGATCTGACCGCTCTTGGCAGACCACGGCTGCGGATTGCGGTTGATCCAGTCGTACACCTTGGCCATGCGCTGCAGGTAGTCGCCGATGGCGGCGTGGCGCACCGGATCGGCAATCGCCTTGGTGGCCGCGCTGACCACGTAGTTGCCGGACAGGTAGCCGTCAGCCGTGCGCAGCACGCGTGCGCCCTGGCTCTTGGCCAGTTCCACCACCAGGCCAAAGGTCACCCAGGCGTCAAGCTGGTTGCTCTTGAATGCGGCAAATGCATCCTGCGGCGCCAGCGCCACCGGCACGATATCCTTGAATGTCAGCCCATGCTCCTTGAGCAGCTTGATCAGAAAATAATGCGAGGTGGTCGATCGCGCATAGGCGATGCGCTTGCCCTTGAACTGGGCCGGGTCGCTGATCGCTGAATTTTTCGGCACCAGCACCACCTGGTTATTCACGTCGCCGCGCAGCACCGCCACCACCTTCATGCCGGCGCCGCTGGCGGCCGCAAAGATCGGCGGTATCTCGCTCATGCTGCCAACGTCGAGCGAATCGGCGGCCAGTGCCTCGACGATCAGGTTACCGGCAGCGAATTCCGCCAGCTGAGTTTTATACGGTATCTGCTCGACTCCCGCTTCCTTGAAGTAGTAGGAATCGCCACCCTTGTAGGTGCCGACCCGCAGCACAGCCTTGCCGCTCTGCCCTTGTGCGCCATGGCTCCAGCCGCCCAGCAAAGCGGCCAGGCCGCCTGCTGCACCGAGCCTGGCGCTGCGGCGGATAAATTGACGGCGGGCGCCGTGCAAAGGAAGATCGGCAATGGGAATAACGCTCATGGTGGTTCCTTCGATGCGGTGATGGATTACTGAATTTTGAAAACGATGTTCCCGGCCAGCAGATAGCTGCTGGCGCCCAGTTCAGGCAACTTGGGGAATGGCGCGGCGCGGCGGATGGCGGCGCGCGCCGCTTCGTCCAGCGCTTCCACGCCCGACGATTCGATATCGAACGACAGCAGCGCGCCTTGTGGACTCAGGGTCAGCTTGTAGGCGACCTTGCCCTGCTGGCGCCGCATCTTCGCTTCCCGCGGATAGTCGGTACTGCTGTTGATGCGCGCATACACCTGCTTGACGTAATCGGTCGGGATGCCTTCTGTGCTGATCTGCTGGGGCGCTGCTGGCGGCGCTGGCGCGGGTGCGGGAGGTGCGGGAGGTGCGGAAGGAGCCACGGGTACAACGGGCGCAGCCGGCGCGATGGGCGCCGCCTGCACCGGTGCGACCGGCGGCGTGAAGGTCTCCACCGGTGGGGTAACAACTTTCGGCACCGGCACAGCTGGCACAATCGGCTTGGGCGGCGTCAGCGTCACCTGCTTCTGCTTGACTGCCGGCGGCTCCGGTTTGGTCAGCGTGATGGGTTTCGGTGGCGGTTGCAGGATGATCAGTTTCAAGGCCGTTGGCGGCGCTGGTGGCGTGATCACGCTCGCCGAAAAATTCACCGCTGCCAGCAATATCGCACCATGCACGAGCAGTGTGATGACAAGGCCGGGACGGCGCAGCCACGATTTACCACCATTGCCACCACCGTGCAGAGCAAGATAGGTGCTGGCGGACGATAAGGCCGGTGTGGGGCCAACAGCAGCAACGGCCGGCGCTGCCGGCTGATAGCTGTCACGCAAAGAGAGGGTAGCGCTGGACATGGGGGTTTCCTTTTAATCGAACAAATCCGGCTCTTCGCGCGTGATCACGTCCCACAGCGGCTGGAAGCTGAACCAGCCGCCGGCGTCGGAACCAATCTGGCTGGCCGTATGGCGCGCCACCTCGTGCGGTATCGGCTTGGTGGGGCCGGCGGCCTCGGACAGCAGTTGCGCCTGGGCGGCGTTTTCAAACGCGATATAGCGCCACACGGCCGATTCCACCGAACCGCCGACCGTCAGCAAACCATGGTTTTGCAGGATCACGGCCTTGCGCTGGCCCAGTGTGTGGGCAATGCGCTCGCCCTCGCTGGTATCGAGCACCACGCCGCTGAAGTCGGAAAAGATCGCGTGGTCTTCATAAAAGGCGCAGGAATCTTGCGTGAGCGGATCGAGCAGGCGGCCCTGGGCGGCAAAGGCTTTGCCGTACAGTCCATGCGAATGGGCGGCAGCGATCACGTCGGGGCGCGCCTTGTGCAGCTCGGAGTGGATGGCAAAGGCGGCGCGGTTGAGCAGGCCGTCGCCCTCCACCACCTTGCCGTCGTGGCTGACCAGGATCAGGTCCGACACGCGCACGTGGCCAAAATACACGCCAGCCGGGTTGACCCAGAAATGATCGGGGAACTCGGGATCGCGCGCCGTGATATGGCCGGCGCCACCCATGTCGAAACCATAGCGCGCAAACAGACGGAAGGACACGGCCAGGCGCTCCTTGCGGTGCTGGCGCTGCGCTTCCACGGTGGGCGGCGGTGGCGGTTCGGCAAAGATGATGCTGCCGTCTTCGGCGCGCGGCGCCTGGTAGATGGCCGGGCGTGGCCAGGGTTTATCGACGGCGCGCAGGTGCGTGCGCAAATGGGGGCGCGACAGCGGCGCGGAGTGCAACGGTGAAGGACTGCTCATGGTGTCGGTTTCCTGTAATGTCAGTATCCGCGCGCGGTATCGACCACGTCGGCCAGCGGGGCGCCGCTGCGGAAGCGCTCCAGATTGAGTAAAAATTTGTCGATCAGCGCCGGCACGATCTGCTCGGTGCTTGGCGAAATGTGCGGCGACAGGCGCACGCGCGGATGGCCGTAAAACGCGTGGCCGGCAGGCAGCGGCTCGGGATCGGTCACGTCCAGCGTGGCCAGCGCCACCCTGCCCTCGTTGAGCGCATCGAGCAAAGCCTGGTGATCGACCAGGTTGCCGCGCGCGATATTAATCAGGTGCAGGCCGGCCCTGGCATGCTTGAGCGTGGCGCGGTTGATCGCATGGTGGGTGGCGGCGGTCGATGGCGCCGCCAGCACCAGGTGGTCGGAACGTTCGAGCAACTGTTCAAGCGTGGCCACGCGTTCCACGCCGTCCACCTCAAACGGCGCGTCAGACCGCCGCAGCGCCACCACCTTGATGCCGAGCGCCAGCGCGCGCTGCGCCAGCGCCTGGCCGATCGAGCCAAAGCCGTACAGGCCCAGCGTGCTGCCCTGCACCAGACCCAGCGACAGGCGGCGCCAGTCGCTGGCCTGCTGCAGCCAGATGTCCGGCACGCGCTTGGCGGCGCTGAAGATCGCCGCCAGCACATACTCGGCAATCGCCACCGACGCCGTGCCGCGTGCGGAAGTGACCACCGGGCCGTCGAACAGCCAGTCCGGGTAGTAATCGATGCCGACCGACGCCAGTTGCACCCAGCGCACGGCGTCCCAGCCCGGCGGCGCCGGGTGGCGCAGCAGGCTCTGGCCCTGCGGCGCGGGCAGCGCAAACAGCACGTCGGCGCCGGGCGGCAGCGCCGTCAACGGGCCGGGCGGCACATCGAGCACGGACAGGCCGCTGCGCTGCGCCAGCAAAGCGTTGACCTTGGGGTCAAACTGGCTGGCGACGGTGATCGCGCGCGCCGGCTTGCTCTCATGTCTGGTGGTCAGTTCGGTCATCGGTTTCTCCTTCGAATGAACGCAATCAGGCAGCCAGGCGCTGGGTTGGCGCCTGGGACTGCGCTTCACGCTCGGCGACGGCGGCGCGCACCAGCGGTATCAGTTCGCGGCCGTATTGCAGCGCATCCTGGATCGGATCGAAGCCACGGATCAGGAAGGTCGTCACGCCCAGTTCCCAGTACTTGAGCAGTGCATCGCGCACCTGCTCGGGCGTGCCCACCAGGCCGGTGGAATTGCCGGCGGCCTTGGTCAGCGCCGCAATGCCGGTCCACAGGCGCTCATCGACGACCTTGCCCTGGGCTGCGGTGGCCAGCAGGCGCTGCGAGCCGATGTTTTGCGGCGCCTGCGGCCGCGTGGCAAAGTGGCCGTTCTGGTTGACGCGGGCGCTGGCGGCGGCCAGGATGGCGTCGGCCTTGGCCCAGGCTTTTTCCTCGGTCTCGGCCAGCACCGGGCGCAGCGACAGGCTGAAACGGATTTGATCGGCGCGGCCATGTTTGGCAGCAGCGGCGCGCACGCGGGCGATGGTGTCGGCCACCTGGGCCAGCGATTCGCCCCACAGCGCATACACGTCGGCGTGCTTGCCGGCCACCTCGATGGCGGCATCGGACGAGCCGCCGAAATACACGGGCACGCGCTTGCCATTGACCGGGCGCACGCCGGCGTTCTGGCCCTTGTGGCGGTAATTCAGTCCCTCGTGGTCGAACGGGCCGTCGGACGACCAGGTCTGCTTGACCACATCGAGGTATTCGTCGGTGCGCTGGTAGCGCTGGCCATGGTCGAGGAAGTCGCCGTCGCGCTGCTGTTCGGTGTCGTCGCCGCCGCTGATCACGTGCACGGCCAGGCGGCCGTCGCTGAAGTGGTCGAGCGTGGCGAATTGGCGCGCCGCCAGCGTGGGGGCGACAAAGCCAGGGCGATGCGCCAGCAGGATGCCCAGCTTGTCGGTCTGCGCAGCGATATACGAGGCCACCTGGAAGCCATCGACCGAAGCGCTGCTGTGCGCCACCAGCACGCGGTCAAAGCCCGCGTACTCATGGGCGCGGGCGACCGCGCCAAGAAACGCCTTGTTGACCACCGGGCCTTGCGGCAGTACGGTTTCGCTGACTTCCTGGGTGGCGCTGAAGCCGATGAATTCGATGCTCATGATGCGTCCTTTACGGTGAGGGGTGATACGGAGGAAAGTCCGGCGGCGGCCGGGGTCTTGCTGTTGGCAACACTGGCAGCCCGTGCAGCAAACGCCGCACGGCCGCTGTTGAGTAAAATCGTGTCGTTCTGCGGCGTGTGGATGCGGCTGCACAGCACGTCGCGGTAGTGGCGCTGCAAGGCGCTGCTGCGCGACAGGCCCGGGTTGCCGCTCAGTTCTATGGCCTTTTCCACCACTTGGATGGCCTGGTTGGTGACCAGGTACTTGATGCGGAATGCATCGCTTGACGCCACCGAGCCGTTGGCGGCGGCGTCGATCAGCACGCGGTTGGAAAACAGCCAGACGTCGAGCTGGCCCAGCGCTTCCTGAAAGCGCGGCAGCGACGACAGCGGTGCGCCAAGATTGGCCGGCACACGCTGTTCCAGCCAGTTGGCCAGCCAGTCGCGCGCGGCGCGCGCCACGGCGTCGTAAATGGCCGCCAGCAGCACCGACATCCACAGCAGCAGCGACGCATCGAGTTCCGGCGCGGCGCTGGCCGGCGCCACCTCCACCGCGTGGTCGAGCGGCACCAGCACATCGTCGAACACCACTTCGTGACTGCCGGTGGCGCGCATGCCCAGGTGGTCCCAGTTGTCGATGACGGTAATGCCCGGCGTATCGCGCCG
>JBEVNE010000234.1:0-6351 GCA_040508275.1 Duganella sp. | reverse complement strand
ACGCTGGCCAAGCCGTATGGGCGTCTGGTGGTGTCGAAAGACGCCGACCAGGGCGCCTCCGAGCTGTCGGCGCCGGTACCGAATATCGCCGTCAACCGCCATCTCGACGATCCGCTGACCAAACTGCGCACTTATTTGGAACAAGGCGTGTTGCAGGCCGGCAGCCGCGTGATGATTTGCGCCGAATCGAACGGCCGCCGCGAAACGCTGCAGCAGTATTTCGGCGAGTACGGCCTGGCGCTCACGCCGGTCGAAGGCTTTGAAGGTTTTGCGACATCAGACGCCAGACTGGCGCTGGGCGTGGCGCCGCTGCACACCGGTTTCGAGCTGGCCACCGCCAACGAAAAGCTGATCTTTATTACCGAGACCGAGCTGTATGCGGGCTCGGGACGGCGCGTCGGCAAGAAGAAGCAGGAAGCCGTCACGCAGGTCGAATCGATGGTGCGCGACCTGTCGGAGCTGAAAATCGGCGACCCCGTGGTGCACGTCAACCATGGCATTGGCCGCTACATGGGCCTGACCAGCATGGACCTGGGCGAAGGCGAAACCGAATTCCTGCACCTGGAATACGCCAAGGACACCAAGCTGTACGTGCCGGTGTCGCAATTGCACGTGATTTCGCGCTACTCGGGCGCCTCGCCCGACGATGCGCCGCTGCACACGCTCGGCTCGGGCCAGTGGGAAAAAGCCAAGCGCAGGGCCGCCGAACAGGTGCGCGATACCGCCGCCGAGCTGCTCAACCTGTACGCCCGCCGCGCGCTGCGCCAGGGCCATGCGTTTGAATTTTCGGCGCACGACTACGAGCGCTTTGCCGACAGCTTCGGCTTTGACGAAACGCCGGACCAGCAGGAAGCGATCAACAACGTCATCCGCGACATGACCTCGGGCAAACCGATGGACCGGCTGGTCTGCGGCGACGTCGGCTTCGGCAAGACCGAGGTGGCGTTGCGGGCGGCCTTTATCGCCGTCATGGGCGGCAAGCAGGTGGCCATCCTGGCGCCGACCACGCTGCTGGCCGAACAGCACGCGCAAACCTTTGCGGACCGGTTTGCCGACTGGCCCGTGCGCATTGCCGAAATGTCGCGCTTCCGCACCGGCAAGGAAATCAACCAGGCCATCAAGGGCATGGCTGATGGCACGCTCGATATCGTCATCGGCACCCACAAGCTGCTGTCAGACGACGTGCAGTTTACGCGCCTGGGGCTGGTGATCATCGACGAGGAGCACCGTTTTGGCGTGCGCCAGAAAGAGGCGCTCAAGTCGCTGCGCGCCGAAGTCGATGTGCTGACGCTGACCGCCACGCCGATTCCGCGCACGCTGGGCATGGCGCTGGAAGGCTTGCGCGAGTTTTCCATCATCGCCACGGCACCGCAAAAACGCCTCGCCATCAAGACCTTTGTGCGCAGCGAAGACCAGTCGATCATCCGCGAAGCCTGCCTGCGCGAACTCAAACGCGGCGGCCAGGTGTATTTTCTGCACAACGAGGTGGAAACCATCGGCAACCGCCTGGCCATGCTGACCGAGCTGCTGCCCGAGGCGCGCATTGCCGTCGCCCACGGCCAGATGCACGAGCGCGACCTGGAAAAAGTCATGCGCGACTTCGTCGCTCAGCGCTTTAATATTTTGCTGTGCACGACGATTATCGAAACCGGTATCGACGTCCCCACCGCCAACACCATCATCATGCACCGCGCCGACAAGTTTGGCCTGGCGCAGCTGCACCAGCTGCGCGGGCGCGTGGGCCGTTCGCACCACCAGGCCTATGCCTACCTGCTGGTCAACGACCTGCAGGGCTTGAGCAAGCAGGCGCAGCGCCGTCTCGACGCCATCCAGCAGATGGAAGAACTGGGCAGCGGCTTCTATCTGGCCATGCACGACCTGGAAATCCGCGGCGCCGGCGAAGTGCTGGGCGACAGCCAGTCCGGTGAAATGACGGAGATCGGCTTCCAGCTGTATACCGACATGCTCAACGAGGCGGTGCGCTCGCTCAAGGCCGGCAAGGAACCGGACCTGGCAGCGCCGCTGGCCACCACCACCGAAATCAATCTGCATACGCCGGCGCTGCTGCCGGCCGATTTCTGCGGCGACGTGCACGAGCGGCTGTCGATTTACAAGCGTATGGCCAACTGCAATGTCCAGGACAAGATCGACGACTTGCAGGAAGAACTGATCGACCGCTTCGGCAAGCTGCCCGACGCCGTCAAGGCGCTGGTGGAAACCCACCGCCTGCGCATTGCCGCCAAGGCAGTCGGCATTGTCAAGATTGACGCCCACGGCGAAGCGGCCAACCTGCAGTTCATGGCCAAGCCGCCGATTGACCCGATGCGCATCATCGAGCTGATACAGAAAAACCGCCATATCAAGCTCAATGGCCAGGACAAACTCAAGATCACGGCCAGCATGCCGGACCTGGCGTCGCGCGTTACGCAGATCAAGAGCGCCATCAAACAGTTAATTAGCAGTTGACCGCGCGCGGCTTCCATCGTAACTTTAGCGCTGAACTGCCATCACAGTCCATCAACACACGTCGAAACGGGTATCCCCCCGTCATACAATGAACAAAGCTACAAAATCCATGAACCTGGTTTTACAGGGTGCGGGCGAATGCCGTGCGCGCCTTGAACGCATCGCCGCCCTCACCGCTCCCGAATCGCTGACCTGGCTCGGCGAACGCGCTGTGCGCTGCGAAGGCATCGCCTTTTCACCGGCGCTGCGCCAGACCATCGAAGTAGCGGCCCACGCCGCCCAGCTGGACGCCACCTATTCCATCGGCGTGCACAAAATGAGCGAATTCAAGCTGGTCGCCATGGACATGGATTCCACCCTGATCACCATCGAGTGCATCGACGAAATCGCCGACATGCAGGGACTGAAACCGCAGGTATCTGAAATTACCGAAGCGGCCATGCGCGGCGAGCTCGATTTTTCCGAAAGCCTGCGCCGCCGCGTGGCCCTGCTCGAAGGGCTGGAAGCTTCGGCGCTGGAACGCGTGTACGAAGAACGCCTGAAGCTCTCGCCCGGCGCCGAGAACATGCTGCGCGCGGTACAGAAAGCCGGGCTGAAAACCCTGCTGGTGTCGGGCGGCTTTACCTATTTCACGGCGCGCCTGAAGGAGCGCCTGGGCCTCGACTACACCCACGCCAACGAACTGGAAATCGTCAATGGCCGCCTGACCGGCAAGGTACTGGGCGCGATTGTCGATGCCGACGCCAAGCAGCAGACAGTGGAGCGCGTGTGCGCGGAGCTTGGCATTTCGCCGTCCGAAGCGATTGTCATGGGCGACGGCGCCAACGACCTGAAAATGATGAGCGTGGCCGGCATGTCGGTAGCGTTCCGCGCCAAGCCGGTGGTACGCGAGCAGGCCAGCGTGGCGCTCAATTTTGCCGGTCTCGATGGCATTTTGCCGTTGCTGGGCTAAATGAAGCCGGTGCGTCCTGCGGCCTGTGCCGCCTGCCGTAACGCCGAGGCGCTGGACTTCGAGTTTGTCTTCGCCTACCAGCCGCTGGTGCGACTGAGCACCCGCGACATTTTCGGCCACGAAGCGCTGGTGCGCGGCCCCAACGGCGAGTCGGCCTACTCGGTACTGTCCCAGGTGAACGACGAAAACCGCTATGCATTCGACCAGGCCTGCCGGGTTGGCGCGATTCGCGGCGCCGCCCAACTGGGCCTGCCCGGCTTTTTGTCGATCAATTTCCTGCCGAACGCCGTCTACCGGCCCGAAGCCTGCATCCAGAGCACCTTCAACGCGGCCGATGAATACGGTTTCCCCACCGAGCGTATTATTTTTGAAGTCACCGAAGGCGAGCAGATACTCGACCGTGCACACCTGGTGAATATCTTCCGCGAATACCGGCGTTTCGGCTTCCAGACCGCCATCGACGATTTCGGCGCCGGCTACGCGGGCCTGAACCTGCTGGCCGAATACCAGCCGCACATCGTCAAGATCGACATGGACCTGGTGCGCGGCATCGACAGCAGCAGCGCCAGGCAGGCCATCGTGCGCGGCATCGTGGCGATATGCCGCGATCTCGGTATCGAGGTACTGGCCGAAGGCATCGAAACCGCCGCCGAGCGCGACACCCTGCGTGGCGCCGGTATCGACCTGATGCAGGGCTATTTGTTCAGCAAACCGGCCTTGCAGGCCGCTGGCGTGGTAGATCCGGCGGCCTGGGGGTGATGATGCTGCCCCTCCAACCCGCCTTGGTTTTGGGGTTACAACGTCAATGCCGCGTTGCCTTGATCGCGTACATCTGTGCATCGCCCTCGGCCAGCAGCGCCTCGATATTCTGGTGTGAGTTCGGATGGAATTGCACCAGCCCAGCTGAAAACTTCAGGTCGTAGCCCCGTGCTGCTTCCACATTCAAGACCTGCACCGCCTGGGTAAACTTGCCGATCACAAGTTCCGCATCGGCCTTGTCGGCGCCGCTGAGCAGTACCACAAATTCATCGCCGCCCAGGCGCGCAAACAGATCGGTGCAGCGAAAGCTGTCGCGCATTGCGTCCGAAAATGCGATCAGCGCGCGGTCGCCTTCGGCGTGACCAAAGCGGTCGTTGATCGGCTTGAACTGGTCAAGATCGATAAACGCCAGCGTGGCCGGTAGTTGCTGGCGCGCGCAGCAATTAAGGCTGTACTGTGCCAGCAGCATAAAACCACGGCGGTTGGAAATCCTGGTCAGTTCGTCGGTGGTGGCGGTCTGGAACGCCGCCAGTTCGTCTTCCACCACCGAGGCCAGATCGTGCAGCGCCAGGCGGTCGTCTTCGTCGAAGGTGCGCGGTGTCGAGTCGAGGATGCACAGCGTGCCGATCTTGTGGCCGTCCGCCGTACGCAAGGGGCAGCCCGCATAAAAGCGGATATGCGGCGCACCCGTGACCAATGGATTGTCGGCAAAGCGCGCATCGGTACGGGCGTCGTTAATCAGCAGAATATCGTCGGCCAGGATGGCATGGCCGCAAAACGAGATATCGCGCGGCATTTCGCAGGCATCGACGCCATCCCGCGACTTGAACCACTGGCGGTTTTCATCGACCAGGCTGACCAGCGCCATTGGCACCCTGAACATGCGCCGCGCCATGCGCGTGAGCCGGTCAAAACGCTCTTCTTCCGGCGTATCGAGCACGCTCAGCGACCGCAAGGCATTCAGGCGCGAAGTTTCTTCAGGTGGCAGGGCAGGTTTTTGCAAGATGAGCTCCTCGGCTGGCAATACGTTAGAGGTCCTTATTGTCGTTCCTTATTTTATATATACTGCTCGCGCAATGGTCAACAGGGGAGAAAATAATGTCGGTAGTCTGCGGTTGCCGCCTGCTGGAGGTGGACGATGTGGTACAAAAGGCGGTGATTCCGCTGGCGTTGCTGTACCCGGCCCAGGCCAGCGCCGTCGAATCCACGGCATCCTTCGGTCCTTATCAGATCGCGGTGGCGCGCGATGCCCAACCGGCGTCGGCGCCAGCCGCCGGCGCCTGGCCGCTGGTGGTGGTCTCGCATGGCAACGCCGGCACGCCGTGGGCCTACCGCGAACTGGCAAAGCACCTGGTGCAGGCAGGTTTTGTGGTGGCAATGCCCGCCCATACCGGCAACACGCGCCACGATAACAACCGCGCCAACACCGCCGCCAACCTGGCCAACCGGCCGCGCCATATCCGCCTGGTGATCGACAGCGTGGCTGACGACACGCTGCTGGGCGCCCTGGTCGATACTGCGGGCACGGCCGTGATCGGGCATTCCATCGGCGGCTACACGGCGCTGGCGGTGGCAGGCGGCAAGCCTTGGACCGGCCCGTGGGAGCGCAAAACCCATCCGCCACAGCCGGTGCCGGTCACGCCCGATGCCCGCGTACGCTCACTGGTGCTGCTGGCGCCGGCCACCGGCTGGTATATCCCGGGGGCGCTGGCGGACGTGCGTCTGCCGATCCTGATGGTGACCGGCGACCAGGACGTCAATACACCGAGCGGACACGCCTTGAATGTGCTGGCGGGCGTGGCCGAGCCGAGCCTGGTCGAACACAAGGTTTATCGGGGCGCTGGCCATTTTTCTTTCATGAGCAAGTTCCCGCCCGAGATGACCAAGCCGGAATTCCATCCCTCGCAAGACCCGCCCGGCTTTGATCGCGGCGATATCCAGCAAGAACTGTTTGCCGATATCACCGTTTTTTTACGCCGCACCTTGGTTGGCGCGCCTGCGTACGATGGAACACCATAGCGCTCCGCGCGTTCCGCTATACTTTTCACTACCTTTCTTCTTTAAAGGAATAACCATGTCACAGGAACTGATGTTGGATAACCGCGACAGTTCGGCCAAGACCACCGCCTGGTGGCTGTACGTAGTGCATGCGGTCAGCTTTGTGTTTTCGCTGG
>JBEVNE010000189.1:0-11434 GCA_040508275.1 Duganella sp. | reverse complement strand
AGCGCCGAATCCTCGCTCACCATGGTTTGACATGGCAAGCGCGATTTGGTTCAACCCGAAGTCGAACTTTTTATGACTTAGATACGTCCGAAAACAAGACTTCCATTGGTGCCGCCAAAGCCGAACGAGTTTTTGACGGCATACTCGATCTTCATGTCGCGGGCGACATTGGCGCAGAAGTCCAGGTCGCACGACGGGTCCTGGTTGAAGATGTTGATGGTCGGGGGCGACTTTTGATGGTGCACCGCCAATACCGTAAACAACGCTTCCAGACCGCCGGCGCCGCCGAGCAGGTGACCGGTCATCGACTTGGTCGAATTGACCACCAGCTTTTTGGCATAGTCGCCAAAGGTGCGCTTGATGCCCTGCACTTCGGCGACGTCGCCTTGTGGCGTCGAGGTGCCGTGCGCATTCACATACTGCACCTGGTCCGGGTTGATGCCGGCGTCGGCCAGTGCGGCTTGCGCCGACTTGCTGCCGCCACTGCCATCTTCCAGAGGCGAGGTCATGTGATACGCATCGGCGCTCATGCCAAAACCGAGCACTTCGGCGTAAATTTTTGCGCCGCGCGCCTTGGCGTGTTCGTACTCTTCGAGCACCATCACGCCGGCGCCTTCGCCCAGTACAAAGCCGTCGCGGTCCTGATCCCATGGACGGGAAGCAGTAGCCGGATCGTCATTGCGTGACGACAGCGCCTTGGCCGAAGCGAAACCACCGAGGCCCAGCGGCGAGACGGTCGACTCGGCGCCGCCGGCAACCATGACGTCCGCATCGCCGTACTCGATCATGCGCGCAGCGGCGCCGATGCAGTGCAGGCCGGTGGTGCAGGCAGTAACGATCGACAGATTGGGACCGCGCATGCCGTACTTGATCGACAGGTTGCCCGAGATCATATTGATGATCGAAGCCGGCACGAAGAACGGCGAGATACGGCGCGGACCGCGCTTGTCGTAGTCTTCCTTCTGCTCTTCGATCATCGGCAGACCGCCGATGCCGGAGCCGACGATGACGCCGATACGGTCGGCGTTTTCTTCGGTGACCACCACGCCGGAATCCTGCACAGCCTGGATGCCGGCCGCCATGCCGTAATGGATAAAGGTATCCATGTGGCGCGCTTCCTTGGCCGAGATGTAATCCTCGATATTGAAGCCTTTGACTTCACCGGCAAAACGGGTGCTGAAAGCTTGTGCGTCAAACTTGGTGATGGTGGCAATGCCGGACTTGCCTTCCAGCGCCGCTGCCCAGCTGTCGGCAACGTTGTTGCCGATCGGGGTAACGGCGCCCAGGCCGGTAATGACAACACGACGGTTTTTAGAACCTCTCAAGCGATTCTCCTCAAGTCGATCGGGCAGCTATCAGGCCTTGACGTTCGCGGTAGCGTAGTCGATGGCTTGTTTTACAGTGGTGATCTTTTCTGCTTGTTCGTCAGGGATTTCCATTTCGAACTCGTCTTCCAGGGCCATCACCAGTTCCACGGTGTCCAGGGAATCCGCGCCGAGGTCGTCGACGAACGAGGACTCGGTCTTGATGTCTGCTTCTGCGACGCCCAGTTGCTCTGCGACGATTTTCTTAACGCGTTGTTCGATATCCGACATGTTATGGCTCCATTTGTTTGTTACGGAAAGCGCGCATTTTATCAGGTTTGCGCACTGAAAAACTAATTTCGGTGTTTGCAGCGAGTTTGCTTTTAAAACCCCCGAAATCACTGGTAAAAGATGGGATTGGACGGCATTTAATGCCCGTCCGATTCCATCAATTCATGTACATGCCACCATTTACATGCAGGGTGGTGCCGGTGATATAGGCAGCTTGCGGCGAGGCCAGGAAGGCTACGGCGGCGGCGATATCTTCCGGCTTGCCCAGGCGGCCCAGCGGAATCTGCGTCAGCAGCGCGCTGTGCTGCTCATCGCCGAGCGCCTTGGTCATGTCGGTATCGATAAAGCCGGGCGCCACGCTGTTGACGGTGATGTTGCGGCTGCCGATTTCACGCGCCAGTGCGCGCGTCATTCCTTCCACACC
Organism: Duganella sp.; assembly: GCA_040508275.1. Lineage (GTDB taxonomy): Bacteria > Pseudomonadota > Gammaproteobacteria > Burkholderiales > Burkholderiaceae_D > Rugamonas. The sequence continues at coordinate 9,415 of JBEVNE010000189.1, read as the reverse complement.
AGCCTTGGCGGCAGCGTAGTTGATCTGGCCCGGGTTGCCGCTCGAAGCCACCACCGAGGTGATGTTGATGATGCGGCCGGCCTTGGCCTTCATCATGCCGCGCAGCACGGCGCGCGACAGGCGGCCAACCGAAGTCAGGTTGGTGGCGATCACGCTGTCCCACTCTTCATCCTTCATGCGCATGGCCAGCTGGTCTTGCGTGATGCCGGCGTTGTTGACCAGGATGGCTACCGCGCCCACGCTCTTGGTGATCTCGTCGATGACGGCGCTGCAGTTGGCGGCATCGGTCACATTGAGCACCAGGCCCTTACCGGCCTCGGCGCCGATCTCGGCCAGGTAGGCGCTGATGGCCTCAGCGCCCGCTTCGGTGGTGGCCGTGCCGATCACGCGCGCGCCCTGGCGTGCCAGTTCCTGGGCAATCGCCTTGCCGATACCGCGCGAGGCGCCGGTGACCAGCGCCACTTGATTTACTAAACTCATGGTTGTCCTTCTTGGTGTAGACGTAACGATAGTGTGCGAGCCGCTGCGCTTACTTGAGCAGGGTCAAAACGCGTTCGAGAGATGCCTGGTCGGTGATGGCGTCGCCCACCAGCGCAGGATCGATGCGCTTGGTCAGACCCATCAACACCTTGCCGGGGCCGCATTCGACCACCTGGGTAATGCCACGGCCAGCGACCTGCTGCATGGTTTCCACCCAGCGCACCGGCGCCGCCGCCTGGCGCACCAGCGCGTCCTTGATGGCAGCCGGATCGCTGAGCACGGCGACATCGACGTTATTGATCAATTCGATCTGCGGTGCTGCAAACGTCAGTTCCGCCATATAGTCGCGCAAGCGGTCGGAGGCCGGCTTGAGCAGCGACGAGTGGAACGGCGCCGATACCGGCAATTTCATGGCGCGCTTGGCGCCCTTGGCCTTGGCCAGTTCGCAGGCGCGCTCAACCGCTCCCGTATGGCCGGCAATGACCACCTGGGCTGGCGCGTTGAAGTTGACCGCCTCGACCACCGAGCCCGGGTCGGCCGCGACCGCCTCGGCGCACGCTGCACGCACGTCGTCGTCCGACAGGCCCAGCACTACCGCCATGGTGCCCTGCCCTACCGGCACGGCTTCCTGCATGGCCTGCGCGCGGAAGCGCACCAGCGGCACCGCGTCCTTGAAGGCGATCACGCCGGCGGCGACCAGCGCCGAGTATTCACCGAGGCTGTGACCGGCTACCACGGCTGGCGCCGGGCCGCCGGCAGCGATCCAGGCGCGGTACACGGCCACCGCCGCCGTCAGCATGACGGGCTGGGTGTTGGTGGTCAGGTCCAGTTCTTCTTTCGGGCCTTCGGCAATCAGCTTGCCCAGGTCAAAGCCCAGTGCAGCCGAGGCTTCGGCAACGGTATCCGCCACCACTTGGTTGCCAGCAAAACCATCGAGCATGGCAATCGCCTGCGAACCCTGGCCGGGGAATACAAAAGCAAAATTAGTCATACGTCTTCCATCGTGTGTGTCGTCTGTGTCATATACAGGGCCAGGCGACTACAGCTCAGCCCCTTAGAGCTCTAATTCTAATTCAACGCCAGTCATGGACAGGCTTAGCCGAACTCGGGCAAGCCGCTCATGCGCGCCAGCACAGCGCCCCAGGTAAAGCCGCCGCCCACGCCTTCCATCATGACGTGCTGGCCATTTTTGATACGGCCGTCGCGCACGGCGGCGTCCAGCGCCAGCGGAATCGATGCAGCCGAAGTATTGCCATGCTGATCCACCGTGACCACCATTTTATCGACCGGCAGCCCGAGCTTTTTGGCAGTACCGTTCATGATGCGGATATTGGCCTGGTGCGGCACCAGCCAGTCGATCTGCTGCGATGCCATGCCGGCTTTTTCCAGCGTTTCGTAGGCCACTTTTTCCAGTACCGACACCGCCAGCTTGAACACCGCCGGACCATCCATGTACAGGTAGGCCTCACCGGCGGTGGCGCCGCTGAACGAATGCGGCATGCACAGAATGCCCGAGTGGCTGCCGTCGGCATGCAAGGCAGTGGCCAGTATGCCCGGCTCGTCCGAGGCGCTGACCACCACGGCGCCGGCGCCATCGCCAAACAGCACACAGGTGGTGCGGTCATTGAAATTGAGGATGCGCGAAAACACTTCGGTGCCGATCACCAGCACGTTCTTGTGCACGCCGGCGCGGATAAACGCATCCGCCGTGGACAGCGCATACACGAAACCGCTGCACACAGCCTGCACATCGACGGCCGCGCCGTGATTGGTGATGCCAAGCTTTTGCTGGACGATGCAGGCGGTGCTGGGGAAGCTGCCGACGAAATCGGGCGTCGAGCTGGCGACGATGATCAGGTCGATATCATTGGGCGCCAGGCGCGCCATGTCGAGCGCCTGACGGGCGGCGTTGACGGCCAGGTCTGACGACTGCTGCCCTTCGGCGGCAAAGTGGCGCGCCGAAATTCCGCTGCGGCTGACGATCCATTCGTCGGACGTCTCGATGCCCTTGGCGGCCAGTTGATTCGCCAGGTCCTGGTTGGTCACGCGCTGCTCCGGCAGATAACTGCCGGTGCCGATAATTTTGCTATACAAGGTCATGCCGTCTACCGTCCACTAAATAGTTGCGCTCGAGGTTGCGCTCAATACCGGACTAACGCTGGCGATAGCGTCGGCAGCCGGTACCTCGGGGGTTTCGGTGTTACGCGGCATCAGCTCGGCGATCAGGGTCGAAATATGCGGCAACACGTCATTTTTGGCAGCATCATACGCCCGCTTGATCGCCCACTCAAAGGAATATGTATCGGCGCCGCCATGGCTCTTGAATACCAGGCCGCGCAAACCGAGCAGGCTGGCGCCGTTATAGCGCGACGGCGACAGGCGGTTTTTGATGGCCTTGAGCGCACCACGGCCGATCAGGGCGCTGAGCATGGTCAGCGGCGTACGCTTGAATTCGGTCTTGACGGTATCGGCAAAGAAGCGCGCCACGCCCTCCACGGCCTTCAGTGTGACGTTGCCGGTAAAGCCATCGCATACCACCAGGTCCGTCGTGCCTTTGAAGATATCGTTGCCTTCGACATTGCCGAAGAAGTTGAGCGCACCGCGCTCATGGTCGGCCTGCAGCAGCTTGCCGGTGGCCTTGACCACCTCGTTGCCCTTGATGTCTTCGGTGCCGACATTGAGCAGGCCGATGGTCGGGCGCTCGATGTTTTCCATGGCCGACACCAGCACCGAGCCCATGATGGCAAACTGGTGCAGGTGATGCGGTTCGCAATCGACGTTGGCGCCCAGGTCCAGCATATAGGTCGGGCCGCTCTTCTGGTTGGGCATGATCGAGCAGATGGCCGGGCGATCAACGCCGCTCATGGTCTTGAGTACATAGCGCGCCACGGCCATCAGCGCGCCCGTATTACCAGCGGACACCGCTGCATGCGACTTGGCGGCCTTGACCTGCTCGATAGCCACGCGCATCGACGAATCTTTTTTGCGGCGCAGCGCCACTTCGAGCGGATCATCCATGGTCACCTGCTCGGAGGCGTGCACGATGGTCAGGCGCGGATGATTGTCGGCGTGATGCTTTTTGAGTTCGGCGCGGAGGACATCTTCGAGGCCAACCAGGATCAGTTCCGCGTCGGGTTCACGGTTGACGAAAGAGATTGCTGCGGGGATGGTGACCGAGGGGCCGTGATCTCCGCCCATGCAGTCGATAGAAATTTTGATTGTCATTGTTTTGATTCAGTACCACGCTCCAGCCCTTCCGGGGCAAGCTGCGGCAAGCTGCGGACCACAGGATACCGGTCTACGCGTTTCAAAATGACGGTGTGCAAAAGTGGATTGCAGCCGATGAAAAAGAAAAAGCGATGCTTCACAAGTCAGCACCGCCTGTTTCCGTGTCCAGCAAAAGCGTCGATTACTCGTCGTTTTTGGTTTTCAGGACTTTACGACCACGGTAGAAGCCGTTAGGGCTGATGTGGTGACGCAGGTGGGTTTCACCGGTGGTTGGCTCGATGCCCAGTTGTGGAGCAACCAGGAAATCGTGCGAACGGTGCATACCGCGCTTCGATGGGGACTTCTTGTTCTGTTGAACTGCCATGTTAATGACTCCTAATACTTAAGTTCTAAAATTTTAACACAATCGATCAGCAAATACATGCGAATCGAGTATCCCGCCGGCAAGACAGCCCGACGGCGTTAAATCACGGGTACCACTCTTTACTGCCACTTGCCAATACTCGATGACTGCACGCGCATGACACGTTCTTTACAACAACTTATTCGGGTAGGCGGCGACTACTTCAGGCCTTTCAGGGCCTCGAAGGGCGAGATCTTCGCGCTTTTCGCCTTGTCCAGCAGCGAGGCATCAGGGCAGACGTCGTGGCGTGGCGATTGCGGCAGGGCCAGCAACGCTTCATCTTCCACCAGGTCCATCACTGGCATGCTGCGGGTGCCGACGATCACATCGATCGACTCGTCGGCAATAATTTCTTCGATTTCATCGGCTTCCTGATCATCCTTACCGAGCATCAGCACCGTCGAGGAATCGAGAGTGTGAGCATAAGGCGTCAGGCAGCGCTGGCAGACCAGTTGCACGGTGCCGGCGACCGACAGCTTCAACTGAGGGAAGCCCATCTTGCTGGTGCTTCCTTCTACCTTCCAGGTAATCTCGCCAGATGCGTTCGCGCAATCCTTGGCCAGACGCGTCATTTCGGCAACCGGCGTTACGCCGTTTTCGCTGCCATTGTTACGACAAAAATCAAAAGCGTCGATGACGGTAGCGTTCATTACAGAAAAATTCCCTGGAAAACCTGCGATAATAGCAGGGTTTTTACCGGCAAGTCAAAAGCTCATTGCTTGTTTGTGCGTTTGTTTGCACCTTGCAGCGGTTTTCATGCTGGTGCGCCCCTGGGGCAGCGCCGGCGACAGAGCATATAACATTCCTTCCATGACATCAAGTTTACCCGCCTCTACCGTCCTTCACGCCCCTGCTGCCACGGCACCGCGCCTGATCCTGGCATCCAGCTCTGCCTATCGCAAGGAATTATTATCCCGGCTGCGATTGCCGTTCGACGTCGCCGTGCCAGATATCGACGAAACGCCGCAGGCGGGCGAAACACCGAGCGCCACCGCGCTGCGCCTGGCGCGTGAAAAAGCCGCCGCCGTGGCGGCCCGCTACCCCGGCAGCGTGGTGATCGGTTCGGACCAGGTCGCGACGCTCGACGATCAGCAGATCGGCAAGCCCGGCAATCACGCCAACGCCCTGGCGCAACTGCAAACCATGCGTGGGCGCGAAGTGGTGTTCCATACGGCGCTGTGCGTGTGGGATGGCCGCGCCATTGCACCTGAAAGCGCGGCGCAACTGGCCAATATCCAGACCCGCGTGACCTTCCGCAATCTGGCGGACGCCGAACTGGACGCCTACCTGCGCATTGAACAGCCGTACGACTGCGCCGGCAGCGCCAAGAACGAGGCGCTCGGCATCGCCCTGCTCGAGCGCATCGACAGCAGCGACCCGACCGCCCTCACCGGCTTGCCTTTGATCGCCCTGACAGGCATGCTGCGCAACCTCGGCTTTTCCTTCTTTCACTGATTGTTATATTTATGCCCGGCACCCTTTTTCTGATTCCCAATACCCTGGGCGAAACCGCAACCCTGTCCAGCGTACTGCCCGACCAGGTCCAGCAACTGACCTCGCAGCTTGATTATTTTGTGGCGGAAAACGCCAAGACGGCGCGCGCCTTTCTCAAACTGGTCCATGCCCGGCACCCGCTGGCGAAGCCGCTGCAGGAAATCAGCATTTCCGAGCTCAACGTCAATACGCCACCGGCCGCACTGGCCGGCCTGCTGGCGCCGCTGCTGGCCGGCCGCGACGGCGGCCTGGTGTCGGAGGCCGGGGTGCCGGCAGTCGCCGACCCCGGCGCCGACCTGGTGCGTCTGGCGCACCAGCACGGCATACCGGTGCGTCCGCTGGTGGGACCGTCGTCGCTGCTGCTGGCCGTGATGGCTAGCGGCCTCAACGGTCAAAGCTTTACCTTCAACGGCTACCTGCCCACCGACGCCGCCCAGCGCACGGCGCGCATCCGGGAACTGGAACAGCGCTCGCGCAAGGAAAAGCAGACCCAGTTGCTGATTGAAACCCCGTACCGCAACGCCGCCATGCTCGACGCGCTGGTGGCCGCCTGTGCGCCGACAACGCTGATCTGCGTGGCAACTGATCTCAGCCTGGCAACGGAAACCATCCGCACGCAGACCGGCGCGCAATGGAAAAGCCAGCTGAGCGCTGGCAAAGCCCCGGATTTCCATAAAAAGCCGACCGTGTTTCTATTCCTGGGCTAATCACGGAGCCTAGAACAAACGTCAAAAGCCGCGCGAGTATTCAGTCACCCATTCGATCGCTGCCAGCTGGATCGCGTACAGCTCGGCCGGGCGCACTGCCAGTTGTTGCAGCATCTGCGCCAGGCCGGCGCTGTCGCGTCCGCGTTCGATGTGTTCGATCAGGCTCAGCAGCGCGCCATAGTCGCCGCTGCGCTCCAGCAACGCGGTTCTCACTTCATCGAGCACGTTCACGCTTTCCAGCACTTCCTGCATGCGGATCGAAAACAGCGTATCCATCAGCGACATCACCCCCACCGTAAAACCGATGTCGGCGCTGATGCGCTCCCCTGGCCGCAGATGCGCCACCAGCAATTCGATGGTTTTGCCGCGCGTGGTGGCCAGTTGCAGCAGGGGCGAGGTAAATTCCACCGTGCCGCCGCTGTTTACATATAGCAGAATCTGCAGCCAGCGCCGCAACTGGCGCCGCCCCAGCACCATCAGCGCATGACCGACCGAATTGATGCGGTAGCGCGTACCCACGGCAGGCGTATTCACCAGCCGCAGCAGATTGAGCGTGACCAGGGCATCATGCTTGACGGTCGATTCGATATCGTGACTGCTGGCGTCGGCATCGAGCAAGTTCAGCAGATGCAGCACGCTGCGCTGCGACGGCGAGATTTTTTTGCCGCTCAAAATCACGGGATGGGCAAAATAATAACCCTGGAAATATTCGAAACCGAGATCCATGCAGAGCCGGAACTCGTCCACGGTCTCCACTTTTTCGGCCAGCAGCTTCTGGCGGGGATTCTTGAGCACGCGCGCCAGCGCCGGCAAGGTGCCGGGCTTCATCTGCTTGATATCGACCTTGATGACGTCGCACAGCGGTTGCAGCTTTTGCACATCCTCGGTCTCACCGATCACATCGTCGAGCGCAAAGCGGAAACCGGCCCGCTTGAGCTCGCGGATGCGCTCGAGGATTTCGGGCGTGGCCTTGACCGTTTCGAGGATTTCCAGAATGACCTTATCGTGCGGAAGAAAGCGGATGAAGTCGCTCATCAGGCCCACTTCGTCGACATTGACGAAGGCCATCTGGTCGCCCACCACCTGCGCCATGCCCAGCTCGGAGGCGTGGGCGATGACGGTAGCGGTGGCAGCGGCGTCGTTGCGAAACACCGCCACATTCGATGTGCGGGCATCGCGAAACAGGAGTTCGTAACCGACCAGCCGCTGCCCCCGGTTGAGTATCGGCTGGCGGGCAAGAAAGAATTGGTCGGCAAGTCTGGACGGCGGCAGCTCGGCGGTTGACAGCATGGTCACCCCTCCTTCTATCCTCTGGCATCTGCAGAACCCAGAGCGGCGCCGAAGCGCGGCCCACGAACCTCCAGACTATACCTGCCGCAGCCGGATTGACAACGTTTTTTTAGCGCGAGCCGGAACGCCGTGGTCCCGTATTGCGTCCGGCCGCAGGCTGCTCGCCGCGTTCGGGCCGGCCCGCCGCTGTCGGGCGGCCGCCACTGGCGCCACCTGCGCCGACTGCACCACCGGCCCCAGGACGGCCTGGGCCGCCGGGCCTGCCTGGCTTGGCAAAGGCCTTGCCACCAGCACCTGCGCCCACACCTGTGCCAGGACGGCCGCCACCAGCAAGCGCACGCGCCCCCGCCGATGCCTTGCCTGCAGCAACTGGCGTGCCACTTTCCAGCGTAAAGCGCGCACCGCTGTCCTTGCCCAGCGCCTTGACCAGCCACGGCATGACTTCCTTGAGCATGGGTTCGAGCGTGTAAGGCGGATTCACAATGAACATGCCGCTGCTGTGCAGACCAAAACCGTCCGGCATCGGCGTGTGGGTGGTCAGCACCACGTTGAGCCAGTCCTTGCCCTGCAACTGCTTGAGCTTGTCCGCGAATTCGCGCGACTCCATCCGTTGCAGCAAGGGATACCAGACCGCATAGGTGCCGCCCGGAAAACGCACGAGCGACTCCACCAGCGTATCCCGGACTTTTTTATAGTCCTGCTTGTCTTCGTACGGTGGATCGATCAGCACCAGCGCGCGGCGCGACGGCGGCGGCAACAGCGCCTTGAGCGCCTGAAAACCGTCACCCTTGGTCACCAGCACGCGCTTGCCGCGCGTGGTCGGACGGATGCCCTGCTGCGCAGCATGCTCTTCAAGCTTGCGGAAATTGTCGGTGAGCAGCTTGGAATCGGCCGGATGCAGCTCGAACAGGCGCAGGCGGTCGTGCTCGCGCGCCACCTGCTCGGCGATATACGGCGAGCCCGGATAGTGGCGCATCTTGCCGCTCGGGTTCATGGCCTTGACCAGGTCCACATACTCCTTGATCGGCGCCGGCAGGTCGTCGCGTTCCCACAGCGGGCCGATACCGGTGTCGTACTCGGCGTTCTTGGAGGCAAACGAGCCGTCGAGCGCGTAGACGCCAGCGCCCGAGTGGGTATCGATATAGGTGTAAGCAGTGTCTTTTTGATTCAGGTATTGCAGCAATTGGATGGTCACGAAATGCTTCAATACATCGGCGTGATTTCCCGCGTGAAAGGCGTGGCGGTAACTGAACATGGTGTGGTACTTCCCTGGTGGTGATGAGGTGATGATGGTACTGGCGGTGCAGCGCGGTGCAGGTGATGGATCGCGCTGCCCAATCCGCCATTATAAGGCGCGCCGCTTCGTTTGGATCAAAGCGCTGCCCAACATCGAATTTAAGATGGGCCGACCGTGCTGGCATTGGTGCTGGCGCGGCTCTTTGATGGAGGAGATCATGGCTTTTAATAATGCAGGACCACTGACCTTTCTTGCGCAGGGCCAGTCGGTTGGCTGGACCTACAGCTTTGGCAACGATCGCGGCACCCAGTTCGCCTCGGCCGACGTCAAGGCGCCCAACCAGGGCGCCGTACACGAGGCTGACAACCAGGCCAAACGCAAGGAAAACAACGGCGGCGCGACGTATTTTGTGCGCATTCTGAATCGCGGCCCCGGCGGCGCTTTCCACAACATTCAAGGCGGAGGCTTATCATGAAAATCACGATCGTGACCGATGACCAGGGCAACATCCTGGGCGCCGTGCAGGGCGAGTCCCTGACGCAAAAACAGGGCGACGTCGAAGCGACCGTCACCTTT
>JBEVNE010000121.1:0-6266 GCA_040508275.1 Duganella sp. | reverse complement strand
CCTGCTCACGCCGGGCGACGTGGTGATCGCCATTTCCAACTCGGGCAAGCTGCCCGACCTGCTGCAGGCGGTCGATGTGGCGCGCGCCGCCGGCGCCGACGTGATTGCCATCACGGCCAGCAATTCGCCGCTGGCCAAAAAAGCCAGCGTCTGCCTGGTGGTGGACCACGCCGAAGACAGCACGACCTTTTTGTCGATGATTTCCCGCATCCTGCAACTGCTGCTGATCGACATCCTGTCGGTAGGTATTTCTCTGGACGCCCAGCAGGGCCGGCTGGTGGTCGAGCACAAGGGCCCGGGGGAGGCGGACAGCCGGCGACTGCTGATTTCGCATGTCGATGGATGATCGCACGCCAAATCAGGCTCCGCAGGCGCGCATGATGGGCGGCGATGCGACATTGACGCCGGCGCGCGAACGCCTGGTGCTGTGGCTGCTGGCGCTCACGCAATTTACCGTGATCATGGATTTCATGGTGATGATGCCGCTGGCGCCGCAACTGATGCAGGCCTTCGCCATCACGCCGGCGGCGGTGTCGGGCGCGGTGTCGGCCTATGCCTGGTGCGCCGGCTTATCCGGCCTGCTGGCGGCCATGTATGTGGACCGCTTCGACCGCAAGCAGCTGCTGCTGTGGATGTTTGCCTTGTTTACCGTGTCGAACCTGGCCTGCGCGCTGGCGCCCACCTTCGAGGTGCTGCTGGCCTCGCGCGCCTTTGCCGGCATGACCGGCGGCGTGCTGGGCGCCATCATCATGGCGATTATCGGCGACCTGATTCCGGCGGCGCGGCGCGGCGCTGCCACCGGCGTGGTGATGACCTCGTTCTCGCTGGCGGCAGTGGCCGGCGTGCCGGCCGGCGTGATGCTGGCCGCACACTTTGGCTGGGCGGCGCCGTTCTACCTGCTGGTAGTGTTTTCCGTGCTGATCTGGAGCATGGCGTGGAAGGCTCTGCCACCGGTGGACGGCCACCTGGCGCAACGCCAGCCGCTCTCGGCCGTGCTACCCAACCTGGTGGCGCTGTACCGGGTGCCGGCGCACTGGTCGGCTTTCCTGCTGTCGTTCGTCAACATGACGACCGGCATGCTGGTGATACCGTTTATTTCGCCTGTGCTGGTCAGCAACCTGGGAATATCACCGGCCGAAGTGACCTACGTGTATCTGGCGGGCGGCGCTGCCACGCTGTTTACCGCGCGCCGCGTGGGGCGATGGTCGGACCGGGCCGGGGCGCACAAGGTCTACCGCTATATGGCACTGGCCTCGGTGGCGCCGATGTTGTTCATCACCCACATGCCGGCCATGTCGCTGCTGGCGGCAATCCTGTTCTTCCCGTTCTTCATGACCACCGTGTCGGGCCGTACCATACCGCTGCAGGCCTTGATGACCACGGTGCCTGAACCAGCGCGTCGCGGCGGTTTTCTCAGTGCCAATGCTGCGATCCAGTCGATTGGCAGCGGCACTGGCGCCATGCTCGGTGGCCTGACCCTGCATACCGATGCCGCCGGCCATATCCATGGTTACGGCCTGAACGGCTGGCTGGCGGCCGGGCTGACGGTGGTATCGGTGTTGTGGGTGGGGCGGGTGCGCAGTGCCGCCGACAGGCGGTCACTGGCGTAGTGACAGGGGCAGGGGCAGAGGCGCGCCGGTGTTAGCCGTCAACGCTGAGGCGTTTTTCCGGGTGTTTTTCACGGCGCCAGCGCGCCAGGCTGATGATTTCGTCGCTGGTGGCGTCTTCCACGAGGATTTCGTCATCGTTGGCGGAGACTAAAAAACTCTCCCAGCGCAGTGCGGCGGCAGGGCTGTTTTCCACAAAGCTGAACTGGTAATAGGTTTTGCCGTTGAGCTTGCGCGGCGCCGGGTCGTATTCGATCAGCGCGCCGTGCACCTTGCCGTTGGAGGTTTTTTCCAGCATGGCCGACCAGGCTTGCAATTCTGGCAGGGCCAGCAGCGCGGCCGAGGCCTGCGCTTTGGTCCGCGTAATCGCGGGCGCGGCCGGGGCGGCTGGTTCCACTGCGGCGGGCGCGCGCGGCGCTGGTGGCCGGGCTGGGGCAGGAGCGGGCGGCGCACTGGCGACAGGCGGCTTGACCGGCGCGGGTGGGGGCACTGGCGCCGGTGCAGGCTCCGGCTGGCTGACATACACGCCCACGCCGATCGCTGCGATAACGACAGCAGCAGCGACCAGGGCTAACGGACGGCGGGAAGACGACGGAGAGGCCATAAGGAATAGACAATACTATTTTATAGATGGACATACTAAACCAAAGCCACCTATCGGGCAATGTCTGGCGTCCCGTGCCTATACAATTTTGGTATTACTCTTATTCGATAATTCATTGGCGGCCCTGCAGGGGTTTCCGTACCATCTTACCAGCATAAAAATAAGGATTTCATCTTGGACAAGACCATACTTGGCGTGGACTGGGGCACCAGCAACCGCCGCGCCTACCTGATTGATCAACACGGACACTGTCTGGCGGAGTATGACGATGACCAGGGCATGCTGGCTGTCGGCGGCAGTGAACGCTTTGGCGCTTCGCTCGACGTCCTGCGCAGCGCCATGCAGGTGGACGCCAGCGTACCGGTGATCATGTCCGGCATGGTCGGCAGCGCCTCGGGCTGGCAGGAAGTCGCTTATCTGGATGCCTCCGTGCCGCTGACCGAACTGCCGCAGCACCTGGCGCCAGTGCAGCAGGCGCCCTGGTCGGCCAACAGCCACATTGTGCCAGGCTATGTCTACCGCAACGGCGGCTCGGTGGACGTGATGCGTGGCGAAGAAACCCAGTTGCTGGGCGCCGTGGCGCTCGGCCAGCGCGACGGCTGGCTGGTGCTGCCAGGCACCCACAGCAAGTGGGTATTGCTGGACAACGGCGTGATCGGCTCGATGGCCACCTACATGACCGGCGAACTGTTCGCCATGCTGTCCAAGGGCGGCACGCTGTCGTCCATGATGGGCGGCGATACCAGCGACAGCGCCGGCTTTGCCGCCGGCCTCACCCAGGCCCAGCAGGGCGTGCCTCTGTCCAACACCCTGTTCCGCGTGCGTGCCGGCGTGGTATCGCGCAATGCGCCGCTGGAACAGGCGGCAGCGTTTGTCAGCGGCCTGCTGATCGGCGCCGAATTTGCCGCCGCTGCGCGCAGCCTGCCAGCAGGCGGGACCATTACCGTTATCGGCTCGCCGGCGCTGGCCCAGCGCTACGCCGTCGCCGCCCAGCACTTTGGCCTGCAATGCCAGGTGCTCGATCCGCATCGCGTGTACTGCACCGCGATTTCCCAATTCATTCAGGGCTGAACATGACTATTTCCCATCCAACCACTCCGCTGGTCGCCATCCTGCGTGGCCTGCAACCGGCCGAAGCGGTCGATGTCGCCAAGGTCCTCTACAACGCCGGCTTCCGCGCGCTGGAAGTGCCGTTGAACCGTCCGGGCGCGCTCGAGTGCATCGCCGCCATGGTGGACCTGAACCTGCCCGACACCCTGATCGGCGGCGGCACCATGCTCAGCGTGGAACACGTGGAAGCCGTGCACGCTGCCGGTGGCCGCCTGCTGGTATCGCCCAACTGCAACCCTGCAGCGATCCGCCGCGCCGCCGACCTCGGCATGTATTGCGCGCCGGGCGTGGCCACCCCGACCGAAGCGTTTGCCGCACTCGACGCCGGCGCCCACGCGCTGAAACTGTTCCCGGCCGAGATGGTCGGTCATGGCGGCCTGAAAGCCCTGCTGAGCGTGGTGCCGGCCGGCACCCCCATGTGGCCGGTGGGCGGCATTACGCCAGACACCATGGCCGGCTGGGTCAAGGCTGGCGCTACCGGTTTCGGCATTGGCGGCGCACTGTACACGCCAGGCGTGACCATAGCCGAACTGGGCCAGCGTGCTGCCGCGTTCGTCAACGGCTGGCGTGCTGTCGCAGCTTGATCCCATAAAAAAGAGGAGACTACAACAATGAGCAAGCATGAAGTGCAAGTCCTGTGGGATGTCGGCGCGCAACTGGGCGAAGGCCCGGTGTGGGTGGAAGAGCAGCAGCGCCTGTATTTCGTCGATCTGAAAAGCAAAACTCTGCACGCGCTTGATATCGACAGCGGCGCCCGCCACGCCTGGGAAATGCCGGAATATGTCTGCTGGCTGATTGCCCGCCGTGATGGCGACGGCTTCATGGCCGGTCTGCGCGACGGTATTGCCCGCGTCTGGCTGGAGCCGGAACTGCGCATCGAATACCTGGCGCGTCCGTTCACACCAGGCAGCGAGCTGCGCATGAACGATGCCAAGGTCGACAAACAAGGCCGCATCTGGGCCGGTTCCATGCACAACACCGATTACGCCCAGGCCGTGGGCGCACTGTTCCGTCTCGACACCGACCTGAACCTGACCGTGGCCGACGCCGGCTACCACATCTGCAACGGCCCTACCTTCAGCCTCGATGGCGCCACCATGTTCCACACTGACAGCTTTGAGGGCCGCATCTACGCCTATCCGCTGTCGGCCGAGGGCGTGCTCGGTGAACCGCGCGTATGGCGCCAGTTTGCCGAAGGCGAGGGCTCGCCGGACGGCATGACGGTGGACAGCGAAGGCTGCGTCTGGGTAGCGCAATGGGGCGGCGCCCGCGTGTGCCGCTATTCCCCGCAGGGCGAGCTGCTCGACACCATCCACGTACCGGCGCGCAATCCGGCCTCGTGCACCTTCGGCGGCCCGGATTTCCAGACCCTGTTCATCACCACCGCCAGCGAAGACAACACGCCCGAGCAACTGCGCGAGTTCCCGCTGACGGGCGCGCTGTTTGCCGTGCATGTGGATGTGCACGGCTTGCCGGCGGGCCGTTTCGGCTGACGTTAACCCGCGCGGCCACACAGGGGCGGACGGGGACGCCAAGTCCCCAGCGGGGTACGACCCTCAAGCGGCAAGGCCGGCATCGCGGTGCAAGGCGGTTGGATTTTTTCCACAATCATTTTGAGCTGTCCACAACGACGGCAGGGAGAGGTGCGCACAGGCGGCTGAACAAACCAGGTAGTTTCATACCCATACAATAAAACCGGAGACAATATGAAATTCAAGACTTTGCTTGCCGCAGCCTGCGGCATGGCGCTGGCCGTCGCTACCTCGATGAGCTCGGCACAAACCTTTGCCAATGGCGCCGATGTCGGCTGGGTCAGCCAGCAGGAAGCCAGCGGCTATTCGTTCTACAACAGCAGCGGCGTCAAGACAGACCCGTTCGTGCTGCTGAAAAACCTGCAGATCAACGCCATCCGCCTGCGCGTGTGGGTCAACCCGAGCGGCGGCTGGAACGACGGCGCCGACGTGCTGTACAAGGCCAAGCGCGCCGCCGCCCAGGGCCAGCGCATCATGATCGACTTCCACTATAGCGACAGCTGGGCCGACCCCGGCCAGCAGACCAAGCCTGCCGCCTGGGCCAACCACACGCTGGCGCAGCTGAACAACGACGTCTACAGCCACACCCAGGGCATCCTCAGCTACCTCAAGAGCAACGGCATCAATGTCGAGTGGGTACAGGTCGGTAACGAGATCAACAGCGGCATGCTGTGGCCGGAAGGGCGCACCACCAACTTCGCCAACCTGGCCGGCCTGATCAACAGCGGCTACAACGCCAGCAAGGCGGTCTACCCGAATGCCAAGGTGCTGCTGCACCTGGCCAACGGCCATGACAACGCGGTATTCCGCTGGTTCTTCGACGGTGTGAAAAATGCCGGCGCAAAATGGGACGTGATCGGCATGTCGCACTACCCGCCGGCATCGGACTGGAGCAACTACAACAACCGCATCTCGATCAACATGAAGGACATGGTAGCGCGCTACAGCAAGCCGGTGATGGTGACCGAGGTTGGCATGGACTGGACCCAGGCCGCCACTTCCAAGGCCATGATTGCCGACCTGCTCAGCAAAACCAAGGCGCTGGGCAGCAACGGCCTGGGCGTGTTCTACTGGGAGCCGCAAGCCTATCCTGGCTGGCAGGGCTACACCATGGGCGCGATGGACGGCAACGGCAAGTTCACCCAGGCCCTCGATCCATTCTGATCAATTTGCACTGTTAGCCTGAATCAGGCGAGAATGGCGTCGTTTTGAACCCTGCAAACGACGCCATCATGCAAAAAATCACTCCCCGCTATCTGCACCTTGCACCCGACAGCGCCTTGCCCGAACTGGCCGCACTCGACAACTTCAAAGCCGTGCTGGTGGTGGAATCGGACCTGCCGGAAACAGTGCGCTGGGACATCAGCCGCTGGCTGGTGGAATCGGGCTGCAAATACGCCCTGGTGTGGGGCC
>JBEVNE010000055.1:0-7651 GCA_040508275.1 Duganella sp. | reverse complement strand
GGCGGGTAGGCGCGGTGGCGTCGATGTAGTCGGTGTTGCGGTAGAAGCCGACGGTGTGGTTGGAGCTGGCGAAGATGATGCGCTTGGTGCCGTGCTTGTGCGCTGCTTCGTACAGGTTGGCGGTGCCGATGATATTGGCCTGCACGATGTTTTCAAACGTGTTTTCGGTCGAGATGCCACCGAAGTGCAGTACCGCTTCCACGCCCTCGAGCAGCTTCATCACGGCAGCCTTGTCGGACAGATCGCACTGGATGATCTCTTCACCTTCGCGGGCTTCGCCAAGGTCGGCGATATCGGACAGCACCACTACATCGGCCCAGGGCTTGATGCGGTCACGCAGAATTTTACCCAGGCCGCCGGCGGCGCCGGTCAGCAGCAAACGTTTGAATGGCTTAGTCATAGTCTCTTGATCGATAGGTTCTTATTGTGCTACGTATTTGTACTACGCATACTACGCTTTATAGGCACCTCGAAAAACCGTAGCGAGCGGCCCGCTATCGTCGGGAGTAGCGCAAGCGTACAAAAGTACGCTGAGCAACGCAGCGGCGATAGCGGTCCGCGCAGTAGGTTTTGCGGGGTGTCCTCAGGTCACTGGGGCCGGATTAAACAGCACCAGTGCATTTTGCAGCTTCCATTTTTCAGCCCAGGTTTCACGACCGCTGGCCACATCGAGTATCAGCTGGAACATCTCCCAGCCGACGTCGGCAATGGTGGCCTCGCCGCTGGCGATACGGCCGGCGTTGATGTCCATCAGGTCGTGCCAGCGGCGCGCCAGGTCGTTACGGGTAGCGACCTTGATCACCGGAACTTCAGCCAGGCCGTATGGCGTGCCGCGGCCGGTGGTGAAGATGTGGACGTTCATGCCCGCTGCCAGTTGCAGTGTACCGCAAATGAAATCGCTGGCCGGCGTGGCGGTGTAGATCAGGCCTTTCTGATCTTTGCTCAGCTTGTTGCCGGGCGAGAGCACGCCATTGATCGCGCCATTGCCCGACTTGACGATCGAGCCCATGGCTTTTTCGACGATGTTCGACAGGCCGCCTTTTTTGTTACCGGGGGTAGTGTTGGCGCTGCGGTCCACGCCGCCGTGCTGCAGGTAATTGTCGTACCAGGCCATTTCGCGGATCATGGCTTCGGCCACTTCCGGCGTTTCGGCGCGCGAAGTCAGCTGGTCGATGCCGTCGCGTACCTCGGTGGTTTCCGAGAACATCACGGTGGCGCCGGCGCGTACCAGCAGGTCGGTGGCAAAGCCCACAGCCGGATTGGCGGTCACGCCGGAAAACGCATCGCTGCCGCCGCACTGCACACCCACCACCAGCTCGGACGCCGGCACGGTTTCGCGCTGACGGGCGTTCAGGCGGGCCAGATTGGTTTCAGCCTGGCGCATGATCGAATCGATCATCGACATGAAGCCGACGTGTTCACCATCCTGCAGGCACACCAGGGCCGGATCGGCGCCGCCCTGGTTCTGGATCGGGATCGAGCCCTTGGGGAACAGGCGGGTAGGCTGCAGTTTTTCGCAACCGAGGCTGACCACCATGGCCTGGCCGCCAAAGTTGGGATTGAGGGCGATATTGCGCACGGTGCGGATCGGGATTTCGGCGCCCGGCGCATCGATCGCCACGCCGCAGCCGTAGGTGTGTTCGAGGCAGACCACGTCATCGACGTTGGGGTACTTCGGCAACAGCTCTTTCTTGATACGGTCAACGGCAAACTCCACCACGCCCGAGACGCATTGCACGGTGGTGGTGATACCGAGGATATTACGGGTGCCAACGCTGCCGTCGGCGTTGCGGTAACCCTGGAAGGTGTAGCCTTCCAGCGGCTCGCCCTTGGGCTGCACGCGGGTGGAAATCGGCAGGCCGTCGAGCTCGCGCGCGTCGGGCATGATCACATTGCCTTCGTTGAGCCAGCGGCCAGCCAGCAGCGGCTCGCCGGCAAAACCGATGGTGACGTTATAGCGCACCACGGCATCGCCTTGCGCGAGGTCGCGCAGCGCCACCTTGTGACCTTGCGGCACGGCTTCGAGCAGCGTCAAGCCATTCGGGAACACGGCGCCGGCCGGCAGGCCGCCGTCGTTGACGACAATGGCAACGTTATCGTTGTCATGCATGAGGATGTAGCGCGGCTCGTTGGCGGTGGCGCTGCTGCTGGACGGTGGCGTCATTCTGGCTTCCTTTCCGGGAGTCTCTGCCCGGCTAACGTTGTTTTTTCGGGTATGGAATTGGTCAGGCCAATTTCATTATTGGTCAGCCCAGATTTTTATATGGGGTCCGACCACTGCCTTGCAAGCCGCATTTTTCCATGCTTGAATCGGCTTTTCAGGGCACTGGCACGGTATTCGGGATGCTATTTGACCTCTCGAGTATGCCAGCTAAAAAACTATTTGGCTAGTCCGCGTTGACCAATTTGGTCAGACCACCTTAGAATGGCCTGACCAAATGGCAGTACTAAAATTAAAATCGAGACAACGATGCTGAAGAAAACTTCCGCACTCCCCGAACACCATGGCCAGGAAGCCCGCCTCTACCGCGTGGTAGCGGACCGCATCCAGGACCTGATCCGCTCCGACAATATCGCTGCCGGCGAACGCCTGCCGTCCGAACGCGACCTTGCCACCAAGCTTGCCGTCAGCCGCGCCTCGCTGCGCGAAGCGCTGATTGCGCTCGAGCTGGGCGGCGTGATCGAGGTACGCGGCGGCTCCGGCGTGTACGTCAGCGAGCGACCGGCGCCCGCCAACCTGCCCGAGGTCGGCCCCGGCCCGTTCGAGGTACTGTCGGCACGGCGCCTGATCGAATCGGAAATCGCCGCGATTGCCGCCCGCGTCGCCACCGACAGCGCCATCGACGCCATCCTGCAGGCCGTCGTCGAAATGGAACAGAACCACGCCAATTACGCCAGCAACGAACAGGCCGACCGCAACTTCCACCTGGCCATTGCGCGCGCCACCGGCAACAGTGCGCTGGTCGGATCGCTCAACTACCTGTGGGACCAGCGCGGCCGCCTGTGGCACAAGCTCAAGGAACACTTCCAGACCGAGGAACTGCGCCAGGAAACGCTGAAAGACCACCGCCGCATTCTGGAGGCGATTGCCAACCATGATCCCGCTGCCGCCCGCAAGGCCATGCGCGCCCACCTGGAACGCGTGACCCGGACGTTCTCGCGTGGCTGATCATGGCTGATCGTAGCTGATCGTAATCCTGGCCAAGATGCGATGGGCTGGCAGTCTGCATGCTGCGGCCCACAACAAGTAATCAAGTTATTGACTGTTTTTTGCGTAGGGCCGGACCAGCGTATGCTTTGCGCCACAATCGCGCTGGAACCAGTCCTCCCCATCCGGCGCCGGCCCTCATGCGGCACGCGCCAACCACCTGCGAGGTAATGACGACGATGAACATGAAGGCCACCCCACGCCCGGCGCAGCGCAGCGCCCTGCTGGCAGCAACCCTCTGCGCTGCATGGCTGGCACTGCCGGCCCATGCCAGCAACAACACCGCCGAACCAGCCAAGCCGGCGCGCTTCATCCTGGTGGGCGATTCCACCATGGCCAGCAACAGCGGCTATGGCGACGCTTTCTGCGCCCGCGTCAACCGCGCCAACACCTGCATCAACCTGGCCAAGGGTGGCCGCAGCTCCGGCAGCTTCCGTGCCGAAGGCCGCTGGGACGAGGTGGAAGGCCTGCTGCGCGGCGCCGCTGCCTATCGCACCACCTATGTGCTGATCCAGTTCGGTCACAACGACCAGCCGGGCAAACCGGGACGCTCGACCGACCTGCAGACCGAATTCCCCGCCAACATGGCGCGCTATGCGCAGGAAGTCAAAGCGCTGGGCGGCATCCCGGTGCTGGTGACGCCGCTCACGCGCCGCACCTTCCGTGACGGCGTACTGGAAAACAACCTGACTCCCTGGGCCGACGTGATCCGCGCCACCGCCAGTGCGCAGAAAACGCCGCTGCTCGACCTCAATGCCGACAGCTACCGCGCCGTGCAGGCGATGGGCCAGGACGAAGCCGATACGCTGGCCATGGAACCGCGCCCGGCCAACTACGTCACCCCGCCCGCCGTAACGGCAACACCAGGCGTAACGGCAGCAGCCGGCACGGTGGAAGTGGCAGGCGCCGCCAAGACCGCGTTTGACCGCACCCACCTGGGCGCCAAGGGCGCCGCCTACTTTGCCGACATGGTGGTGGGCGAAATGCGCGCCGCCGTGCCGGAAACGGCCAAGCTCTTTTACGCTGAACGCAAATGAGTGACCGCGAATGAGTGACCGAAAATGAGGCTGATACCGACACCACTGCGCGCCGCGGCCGGCATGGCGCTGCTGGCCTGCTGCACCACGGTGCTGGCGCAAAGCGAAGCGGCGCGGCGCCCGCAACTGAGCGCCGAGCAGGCACGCCACTATGCCTACAGCGAAGTGCTGCGCCACGTGGGGCCCGCCGGCAGCGAGCGCAGCGACCCGTGGGATCCGCTGGCCGATCCGCTGGCGCGCGGCGCCGCCTTTACCCCCGACTACGTGGTGGACCCGGCAGCCCGCGCCGACAATATCAAGGTATTTCATACCGTGCAGGCAGCGGTCAGCCGCGCGGTGGCCGACAGCAAAGGTCAGCCACCGCCAGCCAGACGTCTGTATCTGCTGGTGAAACCTGGCACCTACCGGGAACTGGTGTACATTCCCGCCGTGACGGCGCCGCTCACCATCTACGGCGAGGGCAAGTATGCCGCCGCCACGCGCATCACGGCGAAGCTCGATGCCTCCGTCACCGGCGCCGCCTACACCAGCCAGTACGCCGCGCAGTTTGCCAGGGCCGCGCCGGAAGTCCAGGCCATGTTCGACAGCGTCAAGGAGCGCGAACAGATCCGCACCTTCGGCACCGCCACGGTGTGGGTGCAGAGCGATGGTTTCCAGGCCCGTAACCTGACGTTTGAAAACGGCTACAACAAGGACATCGGCAACGCCCGCGCCGAAGCGCTCCCCAACGTCAACAATGTCCACCACCAGGCGCTGGCCCTGCAGGTCGAAGGCGCCGACAAGGCGCAGTTTGAAAACGTCCGCCTGATCGGCTTCCAGGACACGCTGTACGTCAAGGCCAAGCAGGTGGCCACCAGCACGCGCAGCTTCTTCAACAAGTCGTATATCGAGGGCGATGTCGATTTCATCTTTGGCGACAGCACCGCCTATTTCTACCAGAGCGAAATCAAAAGCCTGGGCGACCGTGGCATTTCCTACGTGGCTGCGCCCAACACCAACGTCAAGACAAAATACGGTTTTGTTTTTGACACCTGCCGCTTTACCCACGACGGCTCGGCCAACGCGCGCGCCGGCACCTTCCACTTGCTGCGCCAGTGGTTCCACAATTCCAAGTGCACGCCGTATGCGGCGCGCGACGTTGACGGCTACCGCTGCACGCTGGGCGTCACCGATATCTACCAGGCGCCAACCGGTACCGTAACGCGCACCACGCTGGAGACGGTGGGCAAAATGGTGGTGCTCAATTCGCGCATCGGCGCCCACATCAACCGCCAGCGCCCCTGGGCCGACTGGAACAAGCCGGGCGCCGTCGCCTACCGCCCGGTCCAGTACAGTAGCGACGACTACTGGAACAACCTGAAACGCGCCGGCATCGATCCGGTCCAAGATCTTGGCTATGCCAGACAGCCCTCGCCTGCGGATATCTTCCTCGGTGAATTCAATAACGAAGACGAATAGGAGACTTTATGACCATTAACACGCAGCGCCGCAGCCTGATGAAAGCCTTTCCCGCAGCAGGCCTGACCCTGGGTCTGCCCGCCAGCGCCGCAGTGACG
Organism: Duganella sp.; assembly: GCA_040508275.1. Lineage (GTDB taxonomy): Bacteria > Pseudomonadota > Gammaproteobacteria > Burkholderiales > Burkholderiaceae_D > Rugamonas. Next base: position 1,850 of record JBEVNE010000055.1, on the reverse strand, counting down.
CCCGATCCATGGCTGCAGGCGCAGGCCATCATCGACCATGTTTCGCGTCCGCTGACATTCCGCAAGCAGGATTTCGTTGTCACCAAGTTTGGCGCCAAGCCGTGCACGCTGACCAAGGTCAAGGCCTGGGTATCGTTTGAAGGCCAGGACACCATCGATACACCGGCAGCGAAGTCGCCCGACTGCTACGCCGCCTTCAAGGCCGCCATCAAGGCCTGCCATGACGCCGGCGGCGGCCGCGTGGTGATCCCGGCCGGTAACTGGTACTGCGCCGGCCCTATCGTGCTGCTGTCGAACGTCAATGTCCACCTGAACAAGGGCGCGCATGTCTACTTCAGCCACAACCCGGCCGATTACGCCAAGTACGGCGATATCGACTGCGGCAAGAACGGCAAGCTGGTGATCTCGCGCTGGCAGAGCAACGATTGCCTGAACTATTCGCCGATGGTGTACGCCTACGGCCAGGACAATATCGCCCTGACCGGCGACGACTGGACCAGCATCCTCGATGGCCAGGGCGGCGTGCCGTTCAACGAGGCCGGCGACTGCTGGTGGACCTGGAAGGGCAAGCAGAAAACCATCAACTCGATCGGCCAGGGCACCACGCCCAACTTCCGCGCCGGCCAGATGTCGGAAAACACCGAGAACCCGAACAACGCCAAATCGCTGGCAGACGTCGCGCCGAATATCACCAGCGGCGAGCGCCAACTGATCGAAGGCAAGGACCAGACCTGGCGCACCGACGCCAAGTACCTGCCGGCGCTGTCGGAAGCCGGCGTGCCGCTGCCCAAGCGCGTGTTCGGTATCGGCCACTACCTGCGTCCGCCAATGATCCAGATCATCGGCTGCACCAACGTGCTGCTGCAGGGCTACCACGTGAAGCGCACGCCATTCTGGATGCACCACCCGGTGCATAGCCGCAACCTGGTGATCCGCAAGGTGCTGTGCGAGAGCCATGGTCCCAACAGCGACGGCTTCGACCCGGAAGCCTGCGACCACGTGCTGGTGGAAGACTGCACCTTCGATACCGGCGACGACTGCATCGCCATCAAGGCCGGCAAGAACCAGGATACGCAATACGGCCCGTCGCAGAACATCGTGATCCAGAACTGCATCATGCACAGCGGCCACGGCGCTGTCACGCTGGGCAGCGAGATGGCCGGCGGCATCCAGAACGTGTTTGCGCAAAAGCTGGTGTTCCAGAACGCCAACTGGAAAACCAACCCGCTCAATATCGCCATCCGCCTGAAAACCAATATGAACCGCGGCGGCTATCTGCGCAATTTCTACGTGCGCGATGTGTCGATACCCAACGGTGTTCAACTGACGCCATCGCACTACGCGACCTTCCCCGATTCGCCGATCCAGGGCAAGAAGGTGGCCACGGCAGCGGGCGCCGTGGTGGCTTTCGATTGCGACTACATTCCGACCGCCGACCACGTGCGCACGCGCCCGCCGGTGGTGAACAACATCCACATCTCGAACGTCCGCGTGGGCAACGTGACCAAGGATGGCCAGACCGGTTCGTGCTTCCAGGCCATCATGCTGCTAGGCCCGGTCGCCTCCGACTACAACGGCCCGCAGCCGATGCCACAGGTGGTGCCGATCACCGACGTCACCATCACCGACTGCGACTTCGGCACGCCGACCAATGCCGACGAGCCGTGGTTTGTCTATAACGTCAAGAACGTGGAGCTGAAAAACGTCACGATTGGTGGCAAGGTGCATAACACGACGCTCAACGCCGTGGCGTAACGGGACCTCGTAGCGTCAAGCTCATGACTCAAGAATGAGACGGGCCGCCTGGCCCGTCTTTTTTTTCGCCCGATGCCTGAAGCGGAGTGTCGCAT
>JBEVNE010000374.1:0-17358 GCA_040508275.1 Duganella sp. | reverse complement strand
GCATAGCCGTTTGACACCGCTTTTTTACTTGTTTCGCTACTTGCTTCACTACTTGTTACGCATTTCAGATTGGACTACCGCATGACCACCGAGCAGCCCCCCACCTACCAGCCTGTGACCATTCCGGCCTCGGAGCGCATCCGCGCACGCCTGGTGGCCAGCAAAACCCGTTTTCACGCCAACGACAATATCTCGGCCTACATCGAGCCCGGCGAACTCGATCAGCTGCTCGACGAAGTCAGCGGTCATATGCAGAAGGTGCTCGAGAGTCTGGTGATCGACACCGTCAGCGACCATAACACCCAGGATACGGCGCGCCGCGTGGCCAAGATGTACATGACCGAGGTGTTCGGCGGGCGCTACACGGAAATGCCGCCGGTGACGGAATTCCCCAACGCGGCCAACCTCAACGAACTGATGATCATCGGCCCGATCACGGTACGCAGCGCCTGCTCGCATCACCTGTGCCCGGTGATCGGCAAGGTCTGGATCGGTGTCATGCCGAACCAGCACTCGAACCTGATCGGCCTGTCCAAGTATGCGCGCCTGGCCAGCTGGATCATGAGCCGGCCGCAAATCCAGGAAGAAGCCGTGGTGCAGCTGGCCGATCTGCTGCAAGAAAAAATGCAGCCGGACGGCCTGGCGGTGATCATGGAAGCAGACCATTTTTGCATGCAGTGGCGCGGCGTCAAGGATATGGATGCGCGCATGATCAATAGTGTCATGCACGGTTCCTTCCTCAAGGACCCGGCGCTGCGGCGCGAATTCCTGTCGCTGATCAAACGCTAGTTGAACGCTATTTAACGGCTTAACCGCTGCATTCAAGGAGACCATCGCATGCTAGTCCGCCTGTTATACGCCAGCCACGCAGCGCCCAGCGCCCCCGCCGCCAGCGTCGCCGCCATCATGCAGCAGTCGCATGCCTACAATCCGGCACACGGTGTAACCGGGGTGCTGTGCCACAGCGAACGGCTGTACCTGCAAGTGCTCGAGGGCGGGCGCGAGCAGGTCAACCAGCTGTACGCCAAAATCCTGCGCGACCCGCGCCACACCGACGTGGTGCTGCTGCACTACGAGGAAATCTGCGAGCGCCGCTACTCCGGCTGGACCATGGGCCAGGTCAACCTGGGCAAGCTCAATCCGGGCACGCTGCTGCGCTATTCGGCGCTGCCCGAATTTACCCCGCACAACCTGCCCGGCAAAAGCTCGCTGGCGCTGATCGACGAACTGATGGCAGCGGCATCCGTGCTGGGCCGTGCCTGAGCAGTGGTGACCCCATGAGCGCAGCGCCGTCGCTGCGGCTGATTCTGGGCGACCAGCTCAACTGCCAGCACAGCTGGTTTGCCCGGCCGCAGGCGCAGGTGGTGTTCGTGATGATGGAAGTGCGGCAGGAGACCGATTACGTTCTGCACCACGCGCAAAAAATCATCGCCATTTTTGCTGCCATGCGCGCTTTTGCCGCGCGGCTGCGCGCTAGCGGCCACCGCGTGCACTACCTGGCGATTGACGATGACGACAACCGGCAGTCGCTGCCGGCCAACCTCGACTGGCTGCTGGCGCACTATGGCGCTGCCGATTTCGCCTGGCAGGCGCCCGACGAATACCGGCTCGACCAGCAACTGGCGCAGTATGCCGCTGCCCTGCCCGTCCCTGCCGCCATGCACGACAGCGAACATTTTTACACCACGCGCGAAGAAGCCGGGCGCCTGTTCGAGGGCCGCAGCAGCTGGCTGATGGAGCATTTTTACCGTCACATGCGGCTGCGCCACCGGGTGCTGGTATCTGAAACCGGCAAACCGGTCGGCGGCCAGTGGAATTTCGACCACGACAACCGCGAAGCCTGGAAAGGCATGCCGTGGGAGCCTGCCGACCTGCGCGGCCGCCACGACCACAGCGCGCTGTGGGCCACCATCGAGGCCTCGGGCGCACGCAGCTTTGGCGAACCGAGTGCCAGCAATTTCCCGTGGCCGCTCAACCGCGAGGAAGCGCTGGAACAGTTGGAGCGTTTCGTGCAGCAGGCGCTGCCCCACTTTGGCCAGTTCCAGGATGCGATGAGCTTCAAGGCCTGGCGCTTGTTCCACTCGCTGCTGTCGTTCGCCATGAACGTCAAGCTGCTCGATCCGCGCACCGTAATCAAACGCGTGCAGCAGGCTTACGAGCAAGGCGCAGCGCCGCTGGCAGCGGCGGAAGGCTTTATCCGCCAAATCCTTGGCTGGCGCGAATATGTGCGCGGCGTGTACTGGCAGCGCATGCCGGGCTACGATCAGTTGAACGCCTTCGGCCACCACACGCCGCTGCCGCACTGGTTCTGGTCCGGCGACACGCGCATGCGCTGCCTGGCCACCGCCATCGGCCAGTCGCTCGAGCATGCGCACGCCCACCATATCAACCGGCTGATGGTGATCGGGAATTTCTCGCTGCTGGCCGGCCTGTCGCCGCAGGAGCTCCATCACTGGTACCTCGGTATTTACATCGACGCGTTCGAATGGGTGGAGTTGCCCAATACGCTGGGCATGAGCCAGTTCGCCGATGGCGGCATGCTGGCCACCAAGCCCTATGTATCGAGCGCCGCCTATATCGACCGCATGAGCGATTACTGCAAGGGCTGCCACTACGACAAAAAAGCCCGCACTGGTGACCGTGCCTGTCCTTTTAACGCGCTGTACTGGGATTTTTTCGCCCGCAACCACGACACGCTGGGCGGCAACCATCGCCTGGGCATGGTCTACCAGCAGCTGCGCCGCATGACGCCGGACACCGTGGCCGCGCTGCAGGAACAGGCGGCGCAGACGCGCGCCAACCTGTCCAATTTATAGCATCACCCCTTGGAACCGGCGCGGAAGTTCAGCTTGAAGCCGTACTTGGTGGACAGCACTTCATGGCCGCTGGCCTTGCTGTCGCCCGAAACATAGTCGACCAGCTTGGTCACCTGCAGCTTGCCGCCCTGGTTTTCGATCATGGCGATCGCGCACATCGGCTGCGCACCGCCGTGGTCGAGCCGTACTTCCACCGGCGGCTGGTTCGGCACCGTCACCGTCACCACGCCGTCGGTCGCGGCCCAGTTGGGCACGCCGTCGTAAATGAAGGCGAATACCAGCACGCGGGCAATTTCATCAAAGCGGTCGCCGTTGATGTAGAGGTTTTCACCGTCGCTGACGGCGCCGCTGCGGTCGTCGCCGGCCAGGTGAATATAGGGAAGCTGGTCGTAGTTGCCCCAGCTGTTGCCGAGCGCCTGCACGCCGCCCGGGCGGCCGTCGCGCAGCTCGAAGAAGCAGGCCAGATCGAGGTCGATGCCCTTGGGCTGGCCGCCGGTCAGCTTGGCCAGGAAACCGGTCTTGGCTTCCTGCGGGCGCTGGTTCCAGTTGAGGTTGACGCGGATCCGGCCAAAGCCCTGGCCTTGCGCTTTTTCCAGCGATACTTTATCGCCGCGCTTTTCCAGCGTGATCTTGGACAGCGATATTTTTTTGGCTGCAGGGGCAACAGGCGCAGCGGGAGCCGCAGGGGCTGGAGCCGAAGCTGCAGCAGACTCGGTGCCGCCAAAATGCTGGAGCAGCGCCGACATGCCGCCATTAAAACCCTGGCCGACGGCGCCGAAGCGCCAGCTGCCGTCGCGGCGGTACACCTCGGCCAGGATCACGGCTTTTTCATCGGCAAAGTCACTGCCTGCCAACGGGAAGGTGACAGCATTGCCAAGGCGTACACTGCCTGGCGAGATATTGCGCATGGTGCTGGCGCCGTCAATGGCGCCGGTGAACACCAGCCGCTCTATGGAGGACGGCAAGGCGCTGAGATTGAGGTGAAACACCGCCGCCCCCGGCGACAGCGTAACGCGCACCGCGCCTTCGGGACTGGCCAGCTGGTTGTAGAACACCATGTAGCGGTCGTCCGACAGCTTGCCGGCGGCGTCCAGGCCGAAGCAGGACAGGTCCACCGCCGCTGCCGGCAGTTGCAGCGCCACGTGCACATCCACGTTGCTGCCGCATCCAAGTTCGTCGAGTTTTCCTTTTTGACCGCGTCCGAAAGTCGTCATATGCAGGCTTCCCATCTGTGATAAATGGGGCCATGCTAACTGCAAATCCGCTGCACGACAATGGCAAGGTGACCATGATCAGCATCCAGAAACGGAGCGGCCGCCAGACCGCTCCGCGCTAATACTTACAGACGGCCTTTCAGCTCGCCGCTGCTGGCGCTGATGGCGCCCTTGCCTTTGCCGTGTACACGCACCAGCACGCTGGCAATGCCGGCTTCGGTGGTGACGGTGTCGGGACCGACGATGTCATAGCCGCTGCCGGCGGCGAATTTCACCGTCTGGCCGCTGGCCGGCACGACCGTGCCTTTGGCATCCACCACGCGGGCACGGACGAATACCAGGTCGCCGGCAACCGGTTGCACATTCAGGTCGTCCAGCGCCACGGCCAGTTTGGCTGGCGCCGCCGGCGTACGCACCACGTGCTCGGCTACTTTTTTGCCGCCCAGGTAAGCCAGCGCTTTCAGTTCGCCGGCTTCGAACTTGCCGGCGTTGAATTCCAGCGGTGGATGCGCCAGGTGCGGGTGGGTGGCCGTTGGCGCGCTCTTCACGCGGCCCAGGCTGCGGCCGTTGAGCAGCAGTTCCACTTCATCGGCGTTGGAGAATACGCGCACCGTCGGCGAAGAATCCTGCTGCCAGTAGCTGGCGATGGACACCATAGCACCGCCGCCCCACTTGGCGGATTCCTGGGCGCTGCGCTGCGAGCGGAAGAAGTCATACGAGAACTTCGGCAGGCGGTCGATGCTCATGATGCCCGACGATTCGAGGTCCGGTGCGTAGCCGCGGCCGTAATCGAACATCACCCAGAAACCATCGGCTACGGCGCCCGTGGTGAAATTGTCGTTGTGCGATTCGGCCAGGTTTTTGGCTTGCTGCAGCAAACGGGTTTCGCCGTCGCTCAGCAACTGGCGGCTGCTGCGGTCCGCTTCCTTCAGGTCGGACCAGGTGCCCTGGTTGAAGCCGGCGTTCATCGCATAGTATTCCCAGTCGCCATACTCGGAGACAATCAGCGCCTTGTTCGGCAGCGGACGCTTGTCTTCCAGGCGGTGCTGGCGCGCTTGCAGGTAGACGTCGTAGGTTTCCGGCACCCAGCCGGCCGAATAGGCCTGGTCGCCCGGATACTCGGTATGCACGGTCTTGTGCAGTTTTTCAATCAGCTCCGGCGGCATCTGCGTTTCGTTGAGCGAGCATTCCCAGGCCAGCACGCTGGCGTGATTGCGGTCGCGCCGCACCATGTCGGTACAGGTCTTGAGCACCTGGGTGCTGAAGGCCGGATCGGGATTGAAATACTGCCAGCCCGGGATGCCCGGCAAGACCATCAGGCCCAGTTCATCGGCAGCCGCCATGAAGGCAGGCGAATGCGGGTAGTGCGACAGGCGGATGTAATCGTAACCGGCGCGCTTGATCAGCAAGGCATCTCGGTACTCGGCCTGCGGCGACAGTGCGTAGCCGACGTACGGGTATTCCTGGTGGCGGTTGACGCCGCGCAGGAAGGTCTGTTCGCCGTTGATCAGCAGCTTGCCCTTTTCCAGCGCAATGCGGCGGATGCCGATACGGGTGTTGACCACCTCTTTCTGGCCCTTGCTCGACACCGTGGTTTCGAGCGCATACAGGTTGGGCGCCTTGGGCGACCACAATTGCGGCTGCTGCACCTTGAGCTCACGGGTGACGTTGCGGCATTCACCGGCGGCCAGTTGCACGCTTTCGCTGTCCTGTGCCACGGGCTTGCCCTTGCCGTTACCCTGAGCTTGGCCCAGCAGGCGGTGCTGCAATTGAGCGCTGCGCGCTTCGGCGGCGGTGTTGCACATCTCGGCCTGCACGCGCACGGTGGCGGCGTTCTTGTCGGCCTGCGGGTAGGTGACGAAAATGCCGCCGCCCGCCTCCTTATTGGCCAGCATTTCATCGCTGATGTGGACTGCCGGCTTGATGGTCAGCGTGACGTCGCGGTAGATACCGCCGTACTGGATGTAATCGAGGTCCTTCAGCGGCTTGGGGCCGGTGATGGCGTTGTCTTCATTATTGATGCGCACCACCAGCTCGTTGCCGCCCGATGCCTTCAGGTGCGGGGTTACGTCATACGAAAACGGCAAGTAACCACCGAGGTGGGTGCCCAGGTGTTTGCCATTGACCCAGACGTCGGCCACGTTCATGGCGCCTTCAAAGCGCAGCACGGCCTGTTCTCCCGGCGCTACTTTGGCGTCGAAGGTTTTCTTGTAGTAGGCGGTGCCCTGCCACGAGTTGACCGGTACCTTGGCTTCCAGGCGCGCCGTGTGCGGCAGGTTGACGCGGGTCCAGGCCCCGGCCGGCAAGGCAGCGGCCTTGTCGGCGGTGGCGACAGCCTTGTTGTCATCGCGGTGGAAATCCCAGGCCTGATTGAGACTGACCGACGACGGCGCAGCGTGGGCGGCGCCCATCGCCAGCACCAGCAAGCCGATACCCGGCGTAACACGCTTTTGAAGACTCAAGATAAAACTGCTCATATGGCCTGGAACTCCCTCAGATAAATACCGGATAAACGGAACCGACAAGCTGGCGCCTTTCCCGGTAAGGGGCGGCCCAGTTATCACGGCGCAGTATATCGAGTATTGATTTGGGGTGCAGCCGAAAGTCGGGCCGTATACAAATTATTCATGGCTAACGAGAACTTTGTTATACGGCCCGCCAGAACCGGTATTGGCTCAGGGAAGCATCACCTTGTCAGGCGTCATCGGCGTGCTGCGCACGCGCTGGCCGGTGGCATGGTAGATGGCATTGCAGACGGCGGCAGCCACGCCAACCTGGCCGATTTCGCCCACGCCCTTGGCGCCGATGCGGCTGACGATGCGGTCATCCTCCTGCACGAAGATGACATCGATGTCGTGGATATCGGCATTGACCGACACGTGGTAGTCGGCCAGGTTGTGGTTCATGAAGCGCCCCAGCCGATGGTCGCACAAGGTTTCCTCGTGCAGCGCCTGGCCGATGCCCCAGACCACGCCGCCAATGATCTGGCTGCGCGCTGTGCGGGCGTTGATGATGCGCCCGGCCGCCACCGCGCTGACCACGCGCGTGACACGCACCGTACCCAGCTCGGGATCGACCCGCACCTCGACGAACACCGCCGAGTGGGTCGAGCGCTGGAATTTCATCTGCTTGAGCAGATTGGGCAGCATCAGGTATTTTTCCGCCAGCGGTTCGGCCAGTCCAGCGAGCACGCGGGCCAGCGGTACGCTGACCTCGGGCCGGCCGAGCAGACGGATGGCGCCGTCGGAAAAAATCACGTCGGCCAGGCGCGCCCCGGCCAGTGGCGACGCCGGCAAGGCCAGCGCCAGCTTGAACAAACGCTTTTGCAGTTTTTCGCACACGCCCTGCACGGCCGAACCTACCGTGGCCACGTGCGATGAACCACCTTCAATCGGCGCCACCGGCAGGGTCGAATCGCCGAGCTGGAAACGCACTTTCTCCAGCGGCAGGCCGAGCGCATCGGCGGCGATGATGCTCATGGCGGTATAGGTGCCGGTACCGATGTCGGTGGCGGCGCTGCTGACTACCAGGCTGCCGTCGGCATGCAGCACGGCGCTGGCGCGGGCGAACATCTGCATGGCGTCCCAGGTGCCGGTGGCCATGCCCCAGCCGATCAGTTCATGGCCCTCGCGCATGCTGCCCGGCGCCAGCGGCCGGCGCTCCCAGCCGAATTTTTCCGCCCCTTGCAGGTAGCAGGCGCGCAGCTCCTTGGTGGAGTAAGGCAGTCCACGGGTCGGATCGATGTCGGCGTAGTTTTTCAGGCGCAGCGCCAGCGGGTCCATATTGAGCGCATAGGACAGTTCGTCCATCGCCACTTCCAGCGCATGCACACCGTGCGCCGCGCCCGGCGCGCGCATGTCCATCGGGCTGGCGTGGTCGAGATCGACCAGCTTGTAGCCCAGCCGGATATGCTCGCACGCGTACAGCTGGCCCGACCAGTTGACCACCACTTCGACATAATCCTCGTAGCGCGAGGTTTCCGCCACCGCCTCGTGGATGATGGAGGTGAGCGTGCCGTCGGCGTCCGCCGACAGGCAGACGCGCTGCTGGGTTTCCGGCCGATGGCCAAAGCTGAACATCTGCTGGCGCGTGAGCACCACGCGCACCGAGCGTTCGAGCTTGAGCGCCGCCATGACCGCCAGCGGCAGCTGGTACTGCGGCCGCAGGCCGGAACCGAAGGCGCCGCCCACGTAGGGATTGCGCACCGTGACCTGGTCCTTGCCCAGGCCAAAAACGCGCGAGACATACCAGCGGCTGTTCTGCGAACTCTGGGTTTTATCGTAAATGGTCAGGTGGCCGTCATCGGCGCGAATCACCGTGGTGGCAAACAGCTCGAGCGGATTGTGGTGCTCGACGCCACTGTAGTAACGCCCTTCGACGCGGATGGCGGCGCGTTCCCACATGGCGTCCGGGTGGCCCTTGACGTCGGGCGGCGGCGTGTAGCCGGCCTTCAGGCGGCTCGGCGTGTAGGCGCGCCCGAGATGCTGGTTCAGCGCGGTCTGGTGCGGCAACGATTCGACATCAATGCGCACCAGCATGCTGGCGTGGCGCGCAGCTTCAAAGCTGTCGGCCACCACCAGCGCCAGCGGCTGACCGCTGTAATGGATCTCGTCATCGTAAAGCGGACGGAATGGCGCGCCGCCGGGCGCCGTCATGTCCTTGTAAAACAGGTCGAACGAGCGCATGCGCGGACGATTGCCATGCCAGATCACGTCCACCACGCCGGCTACGGCCAGGGCCGCGCTGGCGTCCAACTGGCGCAGTCGTCCGCGCGCGACGGTGCTGCTGACCACCACGCCGTACAGCAGGCCGCCGTTGGTGTTGGCTGCGGCGTCAGGCGCCATGTTCACGCCGTCTTCCGGCGATGGCACGTACTCGGCCGCATAGCGGGCTTGCCCGGTCACCTTGTCGCGGCCGTCAACGCGGGCCACCGCCATGCCGATAGTGACCGGCCCCGTGCCCGGCTGCGCGCCCGGGGTGCGCAGTGCTGCTATCAGATCGCTCATTCCAGCTCCCCTTGATCGTAGTCTGGCGTACTTTCGTGCATTTGGTGAGTGTTATCATGCGTGCCTTGCACCGCCTGAGTCAACGCGCGCACCACGGCGCGGCGCGCCATGTCGATTTTGAACGCGTTATCGCCCTGGCTGATGGCGCCGAGCAGCAGCAGATTGGCCGCTTCGGCAAACAGTTGCTGGTCCACCTGGCGGCCGGCCAGCAGTGCCTCGGCCGCCGCCACGCGCCATGGGCGGTGCGCCACGCCGCCGAGCGCCAGCCGGGCAGCGCGTATCCTGCCGTCTTCGCCGACGTCGAGCATGGCCGCTACCGAGACCAGCGCAAATGCATACGAGGCGCGGTCGCGCAGCTTGAGATAGCTGCTGTGGGCGGCAAACTGCGCCGCCGGCGGCAGCTCGATGTGGGTAATCAGTTCGTCGGCGGCCAGCGTAGTGTCCTGTTGCGGCTGCTGGCCCGGCAGGCGGTGAAAATCGGCAAAGGCGATCTGCCGCTCGCCCCTGGCCGAGCTCACATGCACGACGGCGTCCAACGCAGCGAGCGCCACGCACATGTCCGACGGATGGGTGGCAATACAGGCGCTGCTGGCACCGAGAATCGCGTGGTAGCGCGTCAGCCCGCCAATGGCGCTGCAACCGCTACCCGGCGTGCGCTTGTTGCAGGGCGTACCGGCATCATAAAAATAATGGCAGCGGGTGCGCTGCAGCAGGTTGCCGCCATTGCTGGCCATGTTGCGGATTTGCGGCGAGGCGCCAGCCAGAATGGCGGCCGTGAGCAGCGGATACTGGCTGCGTACCAACGGATGGCAGGCGGTATCGGCATTGCGCGCGGTGGCGCCGAGCAGCAGGCCGCCCTGCGCCGTCGCAGTAATGGCGTCGAGCGCCAGCCCGTTGATATCGACCAGCTGCTGCGGGCGCATCACGCCCTCTTTCATCAGGTCGAGCAGGTTGGTGCCGCCAGCGATCGGTTTGACCGGGCTGGCGTGGGCGTCCGGGCCATTGGACAGCGCTGCCAGCGCACTGCCCAGCTCGGCTGGCGCCAGATAGGTCACCGGGTTCATGCCGGCACCGTGCCAGGCAGGTAGGGACGATCGGGCTGGTCCTGGCGCTGCTCCATGCCCATCACTTGCGTTACGGCCGCGACAATGCCCGGGTAGGCGCCGCAGCGGCAGATGTTGCCGCTCATGAGTTCGCGCACTTCGGCCACGGTCTTCGCCTGCCCCTCGTTGATCATGCCAACGGCCGAACACAGCTGGCCAGGTGTGCAGTAACCGCACTGGAAAGCGTCGTGATCGATAAAGGCTTGCTGCAGGGGGTGTAGTTGCTCACCGTCTGCCAGCCCTTCCACCGTGGTGATCTCTTTGCCGTTTTGCATGACGGCCAGCGTCAGGCAGGCATTGATGCGGCGCCCGCCGACCAGCACCGTGCAGGCCCCGCACTGTCCATGGTCGCAGCCTTTCTTGGAACCGGTGAGCCCGGCGCGTTCGCGCAGCAGGTCGAGCAGCGTGACCCAGGCTGGCACCTGGTAATCGTGCAGCTGGCCGTTAATGTGGAGACGAATCGGGTAAAGCTCGGCTGCTGTCATAGCAACAGCATCTTCAGCAAAGGCTGGCAACTGGGCGGGCGCGTTCATGGGTGGCTTTGCAGTGAGGAAGGGGAAACCTCACTCTATCGGCGCGACCCTGTGCACAGTGTGGTCCAGCCCACACTGCAGCTGTCCCAAAGGCTTATTCGAGTGCCATTTTGGCCTTGACGTCGCGGCACGAGACTTTATTACCTTTTTTAAGCTCGGCAGCTTCGATGCGTTCGCAGTCGGTGTAATCGGCCACCACCACGAACACATAGCCGACCACGGACAGGGCGACTGCGATCAAAGCGACAATAATAAATGCCTTGGATAACTTCTGGGATGCCATAGCGAATAACCACCAACAAAATAATGCGGACGGCGATGATAGCACGCCTGCCCAATGTACAAAATATGGCCTGTAACACACCAAAAACAACAACATTGCTCGACAAGTTGACTATTACGACCACGCCCGCCCTGTCGTGATCCACGTCTTATTGCTTGAGGTAACTTAGGAATGTCCTGCATCGCATGGGCATTAAGGAACACCGAGAAACCGTAGCGAGCGGTTCGTTATCGTCGTGAGTAGCGGAAGCGTACGGAGGTACGCTGAGCAACGGAGCGGCGATAGCGGACCGCGCAGTAGGTTTCTCGTGGTTACTATAAAACATTCCTAAAGGAGACAAGCATGACGATTCGTACAGCATCCGCCGTATCCATCTTCATCACCTCGCTACTAGCCTCGCTGGCGGCTGGCAGCCCCGGTTTGGCCGTGGCGGCGGGCAAGCAGGTCGAGCGCCTGAACCGTGGCGCCGTGGCGATCAAGTCCAGCGCCGGCGTTTTCATCAGCTGGCGCCAGTTGGCCACCGATGCCGCCGGCACTACCTTCAACGTCTACCGCGGCAGCCAGAAGCTCAACAGCACGCCGCTGAACGCCCTCAATTACACCGACAGCAGCGGCTCGGCCAGTGACAGTTATTCGGTGCGCGCCGTGGTCAACGGCGCCGAGCAGGCCGGCTTCAATGCCGGCGCCACTTGGTCCACGCTGTATAAAACCATCCCCGTGCAACAACCAGCAGGAGGCACCACGCCCGACCAGGTTGCCTACACTTATGAAATCAACGATGGTTCCGCGGCCGACCTCGACGGCGACGGCACTTACGAGCTGATCATCAAGTGGCAGCCCACCAATGCCAAGGACAATTCGCAGTCCGGCTACACGGGCAATACCTACCTCGACGCCTACAAGCTTGACGGTACATTGCTGTGGCGCATCAACCTGGGCCGCAATATCCGCGCCGGCGCACACTACACCACCTTCCTCGCCTACGATTTTGACGGCGATGGCAAGGCCGAACTGATGGCCAAGACCGCCGACGGCACCATCGATGGCCAGGGCACGGTGATCGGTTCGGCCAGCGCCGACTATCGCAACAGCAGCGGTTACGTGCTCAGCGGTCCGGAGTTTCTGACCGTGTTCAATGGCCAGACCGGCGCCGCCATGAAAACCGTCAACTACCTGCCGGCGCGCGGCACCGTGTCGAGCTGGGGCGACAACTATGGCAACCGGGTCGACCGCTTCCTCGGTGGCGTTGCCAATCTCGATGGCGAACGCCCGAGCGCGATCTTCTCGCGCGGCTATTACACGCGCGCCGTGATCGCCGCCTGGGACTGGCGCAACGGCAACCTGACCAGCCGCTGGGTGTTCGACACCGACGTGACCGGCAGCGCTGCGCGCGGCCAGGGTGCGCACTGGTTCGCCACGGGCGACGTCAACGGCGACGGCAAGGATGACATTGTGTATGGCGCGGCCACCATCGGCAGTAACGGCCAGTTGCTCTACACGACAGGACTGGGCCATGGCGACGCCCTGCACCTAGGCAAATTTGATCCCAACCGCAGCGGCCAGCAAATCTACATGGTGCACGAGTCCCCAAGCGCCTACGGCGCCAACGGTTCGGGCATGCACGACGCCGCCACCGGCGCGCTGATCTGGGGCGCCAGCGGTTCCAACGCCGATGTCGGCCGCGGCGTCTGCTTCGACATCGACCCCAACTATCCTGGCGAGGAATGCTGGGCCAGCCGTGGCGGCCTGCGCACGGTCACCGGCACCCAGATCAGCACCACTGCACCGAGCTCGATGAACTTCGGCGTCTGGTGGGACGGCGACCTGCTGCGCGAACCGCTCGGTAACCTGATCGTGCAAAAGTGGAATCCGTCTACCTCGAGCCTGAACAACCTGCTCGACATGGGTAGCTATGGCGCGGCCAGCAACAACAGCACCAAGGCCACGCCCGTGCTGTCGGCCGACCTGCTCGGTGACTGGCGCGAGGAAATCGTCATGCGCAACACCAGCAACACGGCGCTGCTGCTGTTCAGCACGACGATACCGACCGCTACCCGCATCAACACGCTGATGCACAACCCGCAGTACCGCAGCCAGGTGGCGGCGCAAAACGCCGGCTATAACCAGCCGCCGCATCCGAGTTTCTACCTCGGCAACGGCGCCACCACCTTCCCGCAAGAGACTGTGCAGGTCACGCCTTGACGATCATGCATTGAATTAACCGGGGCAGCGCAGGCCATGCTAGCCTGCCCCTCCATGATCGGTGTCCACCATCAAGGGCGTCTGACCGGCGCCGTCGCCCGCTGCAAATCCTCGATCGACGCCGGCTTGGTCAGGTGCAGATCGAATTGCGCGCTGTAGGCGCGCTCCACATCTTCTTTCTGTCCATAACCGGTCAAGGCCACCAGGCGCAGCGGCCGGCCGGCGGCCAGTGCGCGCATCTGCAGCGCCAGCGCGTAACCATCCATGTCGGGCAGGCCAATGTCGAGTATTGCGACGTCGGGCAGCAGCTCGGTCGCCGCCGCCAGCGCGGTCGCACCATTGTGCGCGGTGCGTACCTGGTGCCCCATAAATTCCAGCAAGGCGGCGCCGGTGGCGGCGGCATCGAGGTTGTCATCGACCAGCAGCACCCGCAGTGCCCCTGCAGCGTCAGCCGACGGCGCCAGCGCAGCCGGCGCCGGCGCCTGTCCCAGCGGCAGCACCACCTGCAGGCAACTGCCCTGGTCCGGGCCATCACTGCTGGCGCTGACCATGCCGCCATGCAGTTCAACGATCTTGCGCACGATTGCCAATCCCAGCCCCAGGCCGCCGGTACGGCGCGCCAGCGATTGCGGCGCTTGCTGGAATGGTTCAAACACCTTGCTGAGCAGTGCGGTGTTCATGCCGATGCCGTTATCGCTGACGCTCAGGCGCAACTGGCCCAGGCTCTCGTCCGTTTCCAGCGTTACCCGGGTGGCGCTGCTGCCAAAGCGCACCGCATTCGACAGCAGATTGTTGAGCACCTGCGTGAGCCGGCTTTCATCGCCCTGCACCCACGCTGCCGCCGGCAAGGTGACGGCAACCGCATGCTCGGGCACGGCGGCTACCGCGTGGCGTACCACCTCGGCCAGGTTGACCGGCTGGCTGTCGATTTGCAGCTTGCCCGAGACGATGCGCGAGACATCCAGCAGATCATCCACCAGGCGCCGCAGGTGCTGCACCTGGCGCCGCATGACGGCGCGTTCCCGGCGGCTGGACGGTTCGTCGCGATGATCGAGCACGTCGAGCGAACTGACGATGGGACTGAGCGGATTGCGCAGTTCATGCCCGAGCACGGCGAGGAATTCATCCTTGGCGCGGCCCGCCGCCGCAGCATCTTCCAGCGCTGCCTGCTGGCGCGCCAGTGCTTCGTTGAGCGAATCGAGCAGCAGCTTGCGTTCGCGCTCGCGTGCGTCACGCTGGGTTGCGGCCTGTTCCAGCGCCCGGGATATCTGGCGCACCTCGGTCACTGCCGATGCGGGCAGGTTGAGCGGTGCACCGGCGCCCAGTGCGGCGGCGTTTTGCTGAAGCGCCTTGATGGTGGCCACCAGCCGCGTGGACAGGAAGGACGCCAGCGCCAGGCAGGCCAGCAGCGACAGGAAAATACCGGCGCCGTACATACCCAGTCCTTGCAGCGCCGCAGCGTGCAGCTGTTCGGCCGGCCGCCCCACCACCGCCACCCAGTCGAAATGCGACAGCGTGGTATAGGCCGTCACCATGTCGCGGCCCTCGGTGGTGCGCGCCGCGCCCACGCCTTCGGCGCCGTGGATGGCCATCAGTTCGATCAGCGAGGCGCTGGGCGCAGCGCCAACGATGCCTTCCTGATCGCGCGAGCGCGCCACCACGGCGCGCCCGCTGTCGCGGATGGCGGTCACGGCGTCGCCAGGTACCTGCTGGCGCGTGATCAGGCGCACGATACGGTTGGGGCGGATTGCCGCCGTCAGCGTGTACAGCTTGCCGGACGGCGTAATCACCGGCACGCGCACGGGAAACGCCGGGTTGCCGCGCGGTCCGCGCGCAATCCTCCCCACCACGGGCTGGCGCGTGGCCAGCACCTGGCGCAGGCTGTCGGGGTCGGACACGGTGGTGATCGGCTTGCTGTAGTCGTCCATGGTGCGCAGCAAGACCTTGCCGGTATGGTCAGTCAGCACCACGCCCAGCCACTCGGGCTGCGATTTGACCAGCTCACCGGCGACGTCATAGAAGGCGCGCAGGTCGCCGTCCTGCAATTCCTGTGAACGGCCCAGGCCGTTGAGTACGGCCACTGCACCGTCGAGTTCTGCATCCACTGCGCTCGACAGGGCGCGCGCCAGGTCGAGCATCAGCCGCTCCTGTTCACGCTGCTGATAGGCAGTGGCGCTTTGTATGCTCCAGGTCCCCAGCAAGGCCAGCGGCAGCAATCCGATTGCGGTAAACAGGACCAGCAGGTGCCGCAGAGAGAACGTAAGCCGTGGACGAGAATGCATGACATCGGGAGACATGGACGAAGCAGCTAGTCTAACCGAAGTTGGCGTGCCCGACTGTAACGGCGCAGGTAATAACCGACAGTCTGGCAGCATCAGGGACAGGCTGGATCGCCGGGCCTCACGCCCAGCGCCTCGGCCGGTACGATGGCCGTTGCCATGGGCAGCGTGAGCGGGATGCGGATAAACGAAAACAAACCCTGGTAAGGCACGCCGTGGCAGCTGTCGGCATACGCCGGGTCGCAAATGCGCGCCTGCACCAGGCGGATACAACTGGGGCCGTAGGGATCTTTCATGCAATTGAGCTTGTTGCTGACGGGGCAGGACGGCAAGGCCGAAGGCGCGATCACCGTCATCATCGCGCCGGCGCTGCCGGCCAGCGCCAGGTATTCGATGCGCACATGGCTGTCGCTCACCGGCGCGCCAAGCGGCAACACCCCTGGCGTATCGCGAAACACCGCGTGGCGGCGTACCGCGTCCATGTCCGCTGCATCGCGAAAATTGCGTTGCGCGGCCTGCGTGGCGGCCCGCAGCGTGACCACCTGCAAGGTATTGAACAGGTAGATGATGCGCGCCACTTCGAGGATGCCGCAGACCAGCATCAGGAACGCGACCAGGATCAGCGAAAACTCCGCCGTCACCGAGCCACAGCCAGCGTGCCGGTGTTTGAGTGTGCTTGCCATATCGGGAGGCCCGGGATTGAAAAAGTTACCCAATCGAAATTTAGTCCCTCGACCGTACCGAGCGCTTGATGCGCGGCAAAGATTGGGCACGCGCGTGCAGTCAACGGAAAATGCCGGCTGGGCAGATTATGGTAGCTTGCCAACTCATCATTCTTGCACTGGAAGGAGGTATGACATGCGGACAAACACCACCTTGGCCACGCGTGCCAGCAGCCTGCTCATCCTGCTGGGCCTGGCGGGATGCGGCAGTAGCAGCAACGATGAGCGTCCGCAGCCACCGGCCCAGCCCACGCCGCCCACTCAGCCGGCTCAGCCTGGCGCTGTAGCCGTGGTGGCCACGGGATTAAGAGCACCGTGGTCCGTGGCCTTTTACAATGGCACAGCGCTGGTCAGCGAGCGCGATACCGCGCGCATCGTTGCCGTGGGCAGCAATGGCGCGCTGACCGAAGTGGCCGTGATTGCCGGCGTGGATGGCAACGCCGAAGGCGGTTTGCTGGGCATCGCCGTCCACAACGGCTTTTTGTATACGTATTTCACCGCCGGCGCCGAAAACCGCATCGTGCGCTACCCGCTGCAGGGCAGCGGCGTGAACCTGCGGCTGGGCGCGGTGCAGCGCATCCTTGGCGGCATTCCCGCTGCCAGCACCCACAACGGCGGCCGCATCGCCTTCGGGCCGGACGGCATGCTGTACGCCACCACCGGCGACGCCGGTGTTCCCGCTCGCGCGCAGGACCAGGCCTCGCTGGCCGGTAAAATTCTGCGCATGACGCCCGATGGCGCGATTCCCACCGATAACCCGATTCCCGGCACCTATATCTACAGCATGGGCCACCGCAATCCGCAGGGCCTGGCATGGGCCAGCAACGGCGCTTTGTACGCTTCCGAGTTTGGCCAGAATACCTGGGATGAACTTAATCTGATACGGCCCGGTGGCAATTACGGCTGGCCCGTGGTGGAGGGCCGCGCCGGCAACAGCCGCTACACCGACCCGCTGCAGCAATGGAGCACGTCAACGGCTAGCCCCAGCGGCATGACCATTGCCGATGGCAATATCTACATCGCCAACCTGCGCGGCGAGCGGCTGCGGCAAATCGCACTGACCAATACCGCCGTTGCCACCGAGCGCTACGGCGGAGAATATGGCCGCCTGCGCGACGTCGTCACCACGCCCAACGGCCAGTTGTGGATGGTGACCAATAACACCGACGGCCGTGGACAGGCACGTACCGGCGATGACCG
>JBEVNE010000330.1:0-6194 GCA_040508275.1 Duganella sp. | reverse complement strand
ACCTGTTCATACTGATACCAGTCTTATATTGCATGTCCGAGCCTACTCCAGAACTGACCCACTTCGACACCTCCGGCCAGGCCCACATGGTCGACGTCGGCGCCAAGGACGCCACCCACCGCATCGCCGTGGCTGCCGGCACCATCCGCATGAAGCCGGAAACGCTGGCCCTGATCACGTCGGGCACGGCCAAGAAGGGCGACGTCCTCGGCATCGCCCGCATCGCCGCCATCATGGCCAGCAAACGCACCAGCGACCTGATTCCCCTGTGCCATCCCCTGGCGCTGACGCGCGTGGCGGTGGACTTTGAAACCGACGAAGCCAACGCCAGCGTCCACTGCCGCGCCCAGGTCGAAACTTACGGCAAAACCGGGGTGGAAATGGAGGCGCTGACGGCGGTGCAGGTGGGCTTGCTGACGGTGTATGACATGTGCAAGGCGGTGGATCGCGGGATGGTGATGTCGGAGATTCGCGTGATGGAAAAGCATGGCGGCAAGTCGGGGGATTGGAGCGCGACCAGCTAAGCGCTTGATTCGGCTGGGTATTTACTCTCAATCGCTCGTCAACGATTCCTCGGATGTTTTGCTACCTTGATAGGCGGCGGGCCAGAGAAATCACTCAAAATTCGTTCTGAGCCTGTCAGATTTTCTGTGTGAAGCGCCATCATGCCATCCCACGGAATCGCCAATGAATATACAGATCGCAATAGTCGTCAGCCTTGCTGTCTCCGCCACGAGTCATGCGCGGGCCCAGGCGCCGCAATGCCCAAAGGAACTCAGTGGCCAGCACATAGACGTACATGCGGCGCAGCCCGGTTGGCGTGGTTTGGCGGCGAATGATATGGTGTTGGAAAGGGCCAGCATTGTGGTCGGACAGCCCGATGTCGTAGCGCGTGCGGAACTACGCGGCGGTGAACAGTCAGCGGATTGCGATTTCGGCTAGCTCGGCTGCTCGGGGAATGGTGGGAACGAGTCAAACGGCAGCACCAATATGTCAGGTTCTTCCTTGAACAGGCGGAAACCGTATTTTTCATAAAAGCTGGTTGCGCCCTCTTTTGCATCTACAAAGAGAGCATATCCCCCCACCAGCTTTGCTGCGTGATATGTTTTTTCCATACCTTCCAGCAAAAGGCGGCGACCGATGCCCTGCCCTTGCGCGTCGACAGATACCGCCAGGCGCGCAAGCGTATAGCCATGCACGACGCTGGGGAGACGCTTGCTCATTTCTGGTGGAAGCTCGTCGGAGAGGATGGGCTTGCGAAGCGCAATCGCAACGAAACCCAGAATCTTGCTCGGCTGAGCACCGCTGACCAGAACATACGTTTTTGAAGTGCCATGTTTGGCATGTTGCCTGGCGGTCGTCCTGAGC
Source organism: Duganella sp. (assembly GCA_040508275.1). Classification (GTDB taxonomy): domain Bacteria; phylum Pseudomonadota; class Gammaproteobacteria; order Burkholderiales; family Burkholderiaceae_D; genus Rugamonas. Next base: position 4,826 of record JBEVNE010000330.1, on the reverse strand, counting down.
CACTGATTCAGCTCCTCTACGCCGCAGTGAAACGCAGCAATATCATGCGCCTTACCCAGCGCTGTCAGCTTCAGTTTTTCCATATTTCTCTTTCATGAAGAGTTGGAAAGCCTGGCTCAGCGCATCATTTGGCTTTGGAGGGTGATCAAGCAGGTCGAGCAACATGGCAGTGTCGTTGGGCGAGAGACGGATCGTCGTTTCACGATCAACTATTTTTTGCGCCTTTTCCAGCGCAGCTTGAACGACAAAGTTATTCAGTGTTGTCCCGGTCAACTGCGCTGCGGAATTCAGTGTTTCCGCTACCGTGCTTGAGATGCGCGCGGTAATCCGCTCTTTTTCCACAATCGCATTCATATCGTTGTCCTCAAAACTCCGAAAATTACTACCTCCGCCATGAACCAAATATACGCCCCCTCGGTGATGGCGTCAAATTGTCACATGCAGCCAATGTGACGCAGGATAGCATTGCAGTCCAAGACTTAGGCAAGGATTAGGCAATCAGAGCGCTGAGAATTCCACTCCACTTGGTCTTGGGCAGCCGTAACAATGCTATTTTTCACGCCATTGCGTCCAACGTGGAAAAGACAAAGAATGCAAAGCAAACTCTGGCTCATATGGTTGTGCCTGGGACTACAACTGTCGGGTACAGCGCCGGTAGCGGCGAGCGAAATCTATCCGCCCAGCGAACCGGCCTACACGCAATCGCTGAACGGCAACTGGTCATTTAAATACCTGCCCACGCTCGACGCCGGCGCGGACGCCGGCTTCACCTCGCCCGCTGTCGATGTGGCGCACTGGGGCACGATTGCCGTGCCGGCCAACTGGGAGTTGCAGGGGCACGCCGAGCCTTCGTATGCCGATACGCTCAAGGATGGGCTGGGGCTGTATCGGCGCAGCTTCAGCGTGCCGGCGCACTGGAAAGACCGGCGCACCTTCTTGCGCTTCGATGGCGTGGCCTTCGGTTACGAGGTCTGGGTGAACGGCAAACAGGCCGGCGCTTCCAGCGCCAGCGCCTTCAACCGCCATACCTTCGATGTGACGGACCTGCTGCAGGACGGCGCCAACGTGCTGGCGGTGCGCGTCACCACCAAGCCGCTCGGCTACGAATTCGACCTCAACGACGACTGGTCGCTGTCGGGCATCTATCGCGATGTAACGCTGCTGTCGCTGCCGGCGCTGCATGTGCAGGATATCGATAGCACCACCACCGTGCGCAGCGATGGCAGCGCGGCGCTGGCGCTCACAGTGCAACTGAGCCAGCCCGCAGGCGAGGTCCGTGCGCAGTTGTTCGACCCGAGCGGCAAGCGCGTGGCCGACGCCCTGCTGGCGCCATCGGCACAGCACAGGACCGCCACGCTCAAGCTGGAACTGGCGCAGCCACGCCTGTGGACGGCCGAAACGCCATCGCTGTACCGGCTGGTGCTGCAGGTGTCGCAACACGGCAAGACCATGCACACTGTCGAGCAGCGCATCGGACTGCGCCAGGTCAGCGTCGATGGCAAGCGGCTTCTGGTCAATGGCAAGCCGATCAAGCTGCGCGGCGTGAATCATCATGATCTTGATCCGGTGACGGGCCGCGCGGTGACCGAGGCGCAAATCCGCCAGGACTTGGCCTTGATGAAGAAGGGCAACGTCAACTATGTGCGCACCGCGCACTACCCGCCGCATCCGCGCCTGCTGGAACTGTGCGATGAACTGGGCTTTTATGTGATGGATGAAGTGGCAATCGGTCATGGCGAAAAACACCTCGACGATCCGGCCTACCGCGACAACATCCTGGCGCGCGCCCGCGCCACCGTGGCGCGCGACAAGCACCATGCATCGGTGATCATCTGGAGCATCGGCAACGAAAATCCGATTTCGGAAGTGGAGTTCGAGGCCGGGCGGCTGGTCAAGCAGCTCGATCCGACGCGGCCTATCACCTATCCGAAGATAGGCAGTTATTTCGCCAAGAATTATGAACGCATTCCACCGTTCGTCGATCTGTATTCGCCGCACTACCCGAGCAACGCCACGCTGGCCGGCTATGCCGACAAACTCACCCGCCCCACCATCCTGACCGAGTACGCCCACGCGCTGGGCCTGGCGACCGACCGCATGCAGGACCAGTGGGCCATGCTGCAGGCCAATCCAGTGTTTGCTGGCGGTTCGCTGTGGCACTTCCATGACCAGGGCTTGCTGCGCCGCAGCCAGACGCCGGTCGATCCCTCCAAGCCAACCCAGCTGGTATGGCGCGACGCCTACCAGTACTACGACACCAATGGTCTCGATGGCAGCGACGGCCTGGTCTATGCCGACCGTACGCCGCAGGTGGATTTCTGGCAGATGCGCAAGGTGTATGCGCCCGTCCAGTTCCTCGAACGCAGCGCGCCCGTGCAGACGGGCCGGCAAAAGCTGGCCGTGAGGCTGGAAAACCGCTACGACTTCCGCAGCCTGGCTGGCGTTACACTGCATTGGGTGCTCGAGCACAATGGCAAAGCTGTACAGCAGGGCAAGACGGCGTTGTCGGCGCCTGCGCATCAACGCCAGACCGTGAACATCGCCGTCGATATACCGGCGCAGCGCACGGCCTATGCCGACGTGCTGGCCTTGCGGTTAAGCGCCGTTGATCGCGATGGGCTGCAGATTAACGAGCGTACGCTGCGCCTGCTGCGCCCCGGTGCAGCAGGCTTCGACTGGACGCCAGCGCTGCCGGTGCAGGCAACGCCGGTAGTGCATGATACCGACGAGAAAATCGAGGTCAGGCTGGCACAGTGGAACTTAACCGTGCAGCGCAGCAGCGGTGCACTGGACATCCGCGACCGGAATGGCCGCGTGCTGGTGGCGGGCATCCATCCGCACAGCGGACGGCGGTTGACGATGGCGGAGGCTCTGGGCGCCGCCAAGTCGGGCGTCTGGCAAGCGTCGGTGCTCGATCAGATCACCTCGCCCGTGATCACGGCGGTATCGAATGCGAACGGCGTGCGGGTATCGGTGCGCGGCGCCTACAAGCTGCCGCAGGCAGCGCAGGCCAGCGCGGGCAAGAGCGCCACTGCCGCCCCGGACGACCTGATCCCCACCGGCGATGGCAAACCGGCAGCCACGCATGTGCAAGGGTTGAGCGGCGGCTACCAGCTCGACATCAATCGCCAGGGGGCGATCACGGTCAGCTACGATTACCGCCCGCTGGGCGCGGGCGTGGTGGCGGAAGCGGGCCTGTCGCTGGTGGCGCCGGCCGGCATGGAAGAATTTCGCTGGATCGGCCAGGGGCCGTATGCCGGCTATCCGGGCAAGGACCAGCTCAATGACTTCGGCCTGCACCACCTGAACCGCGCCGACCTGCACTTCCAGGGCAATCGCCGCGGCACGGCGCTGGCTGTGCTGACCGATGGCGGCGGCGCCGGCATGGCGCTGGCTACGCTGCCAGCCGATGTAGCGGTCGAGCGCCATGGCAGCGCCACCCTGCTCAGCCACAATGCGCTGATCGGCGGACTGGGGAACAAAGGCACGCAACCGGAAACCATTGTCGAACTCGATCCGCAGCGCCAGATCAGCGGCACCTTCACGCTGCTGCCGGTGACAATGGATGGTCATGGCCGCTGGCCAGCGGCGCTGGTGGGCTGGTTTGGCCAGCCGACACCAGCGTGCGATGTCTACCAGCCGTTCTTCCACAGCTACGATCAGTAGACGGGCTTGGAGTATCGGCCTTGGCAGTTACGCCTTGGCCGCCAGGCGAATCAAGCAGCTTAAGCTATTCAAGGGGTGGCTGCCTTGGGATTGGATTTCTCGATGGCTGCCACGGCGGCGGTATTGGTGATGTTGGTGCTGGCCACCCATACCAGGTTGGCGCCGCCCGTGGCGATGTTCGGCGTGTAGGTAACGGTTTTACCTTTGAGGTCGCCACCAGCTTCGTCCGACAAGGTCAACTCGATCACGCCTTTGGTGATCTTGGCAGAAGCAACTTCCCGGGTCGGCGTAAAGGCAGCGGGCATGCCGTTTTTGTTCAGTTCGCAGTCGTCGAACACGCCGCCAGCTTCCTGGGCGCACAGCGCCACCGCGGTTTTCATCGAATCGGCGGCCGCCTGGAAATTCGATACCTTGGCCTTCATTGTGTAATCGCTATAGGCAGGAATCGCCACGGCGGCCAGGATGCCGATAATGGCGACCACGATCATCAGTTCGATCAGCGTAAAGCCGGCTTGTGCCTGGGCTTTCATGGATTGCATGGACTTCATGGATTTGATGGATTTCATAGATTTGAGCGATGGCATGGATTGCATTTTGCGTCCCCTGTGGAGTGATGGATAGTTGCTACAAGGGGGATATCGCAAAGGCCGTGCCAGCAGGCGCGCGGGGCAGCGCCGGTAAAAACTGCCGTTTTTTGTCAGCGACGCTGGCGCGATTTGTCAGCACTGACAATTTTCGTCACTGGCAATCGAGAAGTGTCAGCAAAAAAATGGCTGCTCTCCCATGTTTGCCTGCAAAGCAAGCCGGTGAAAACACACCATAATCAGGAAATCACAGCCTGAATCCAGGCATGGCGACTCACGAAATATTCACAAATGGGTATAATTGATGACGACAGCAAAAAAGAACTGTATTTCGTCGTCAGTACCAGAGATGACTTGTCAGCCATGCCCCAGGACGTCAAAGACACGGTGGGCCATGCTTTGTATCTTGCGCAACAAGGCAGCAAGGCCATCAGCAATGTAAAGCCGCTTCCATCGCTTGCTCATGGGGTCATGCAAATATCGGATGATTGCGACGGCAACACCTACCGCGCTGTCTATACCGTTCATTACGAAGATGCAATTTATGTATTACATTTTTCCAAAAGAAATCGAAAT
>JBEVNE010000327.1:0-14989 GCA_040508275.1 Duganella sp. | reverse complement strand
CGCGCAGGCCGCTGCGCGACGCCACCAGTTGCACCGCCGGCATGCGCGCCGAGCCCTGCGCCGCCACTTCCGCGTGCAGCAGGCTGTCATTGCTGATCATCAGGGCTTTCATGGCCGCCCCTCACTTTCCGCTGTCGCCAAGTACGAACACGGGCGGCACCGGCGGGCCGCTGAACGATTTCTGGTAGCGTTCATAGCCGGCGCGCGCAGCGGCGCCGTCGATGCCGGCGACGGCATCGGTGTTGCGGCCGGCAGCCGGGTCGATGACCTGCTGCGCCAGCACCAGGCGCGCGTTGGCGCCAAAATGGTTATCCCAGTACGGCGTGCTCGATTGCAGAGGGAACGCGGTGCAGGCGCTTAACAGGCACGCCGCCAGCATGACGATCAAAAGGCGCATGATGAGTCCAGACAAGGTAGGTGAAAAAATTGAGAGAGCCGCCTTATGGCCTGGGCGGCGTCGCCACTGGTGGCGGCCCTTCCAGCTGCCCGCCCAGGAACAGCCGCGCGCGGCCCGGATCGGTCACGCCGTCGGTGGGCAGCGCATAATCGGCCGGCAAAGGCCGTACCAGGCGCGGCGTGATGACAAACAGCAGTTCGCTGCGGTCGTGCTGAAAATCGGTGCTGCGAAACAGCGCTCCAAGTACCGGCAATTCGCCGAGGATGGGCAGGCCATTGATATTGCTGGTGCGGTTGTTGCGTATCAGGCCGCCGATGGCGAAACTCTGGCCGTCGAGCAGTTCGACCGTGGTGGCGGCGCGCCGTGTGGTAATCAAGGGCAGGATGGTGCCGCCGGCAATGCCTGCCGCCGATACGCCGATGCCCTCGCGCGACAGCTCCGACACCTCGGGCGCCACGCGCAGGTTGATGCGTCCGCCGGCCAGCACGGTCGGGGTAAAGCGCAGCCCCACGCCAAACTCTTTTTCTTCGAGCGTGATCTTGTTGTTGTCCTGGGCGATCGGCACCAGGATTTTGCCGCCAGCGAGGAAGCTGCCCTCCTGGCCGCTGATCGCCATCACGGTCGGCTCGGCCAGCATGCGCACCATGCCCTCCTGCTTTTCCGCCTGGATGCCAAGCCGGTTGCCGCCAGCCTTGCCGATGCCCAGCATGCCGCCCAGCGTGCCACTGAGGAAGTTCGACGCCAGCACCGTGGCCCAGCTGCCGCCGCCCGCAGTCAGTGATATGCCGGTTTCCAGCTTGTCGAGCAGGGTCTTCGATACTTCGGCGATCTTCACTTCCAGCATCACCTGCTGCGGTGCGCTGACGTTGAGGAAGTTGATGATGCGCGGGTTGGGCGTGCTGGTTGTGCTGCCCGTGCCGCCAGCGCTGGCAAGTGGAGCGGCACTGGCGCTGGCGGCGGCCGGCAGCTTTTCATCGCCAGCGCCACCCTGGCGCAACGGCTGCACCGGGCGCCGCACAAAGGCGGCCGCCAGCTCCAGCACGCGGGCGGCTGCCTGCGCATCGCTGACGGTGCCGCTGATCACCAGCGTGTCGCCGGCGGCGCGTACCTGCACTGCCGTCTGCTCTGGCATCAGTGCGGCGAGCGCCGCCTGCAAGGCGCTGTCGTCGATGCCTACCACCACCTCCACCACATTGCAGACGCCGCTGGCGCCCTGCACGATCATATTGCTGGCGCCTATGTCCACCCCGGCCAGGTACAGCGTATCGGGCGCCACCAGCATCGCTTCGAGCACGGCGGGATTGCCGACACTGCGCGCCAGCACCGGCTCGGGCATGCGCATCAGCGTCGACTTGCCCAGTTGGAGCGTCAGGCTGCCGGGCGCCGCCGCCTGGCCGCTGCAACGCAGGCCGGTCACCGCTGCTTTCGGCGCGGGTAGCGACGATGGCGGCGCCGCAACAGGCGGCGCTGCTGCTGCAATCGCTGGCATGGACGCCTGCAGCGCCAGCAGAGAGGCCAATAGCAGCGAGCCGGGATAGGGGCAATGGTAAGGACTCATGGCGCGCTCACAGGCATTCCAGCGTGCGCTGCAAGCCGGCGATCACGCTCACGCAGTGACGGCTGCGCGGCGCCGCCGCCAGTTTTGCCGGCGTGCGCACTGGCGCTGGTACTGCTGCTGGTGCCGCAAGCTCCGCCGGTTCCTGCTCCGGCGTACTCTGTCCCAGCAGCGTAGCCTTGGTGGCGCCGTCGGTCACGCCGGGACGCGGATCGACCTGGTTGCGCAGCACCAGCGACAGCGTTCCCACGCTGCGCGCCAGGTCGAGGTTTTCGGCCTGACCAGGGGTGACTTCGAGCGTGACGGCGTTGACCACGCGCGGCTTGGTCTCGTCGCGGCCGACTTCCTGCGCCACCGCCAGCACCAGTATCCGTTCCAGCACGATTTTAGAAATCGCCTGTGCATTGCTGCCGGTGGCCGCAGTAGCCGATTCGGTGTTGACCAGGATATCGACAAAATTGCCGGGCAAGGCAAAGCCGGCCACCCCGACCACGTCGTTGACGCGCACCGTGATGGCGCGCTTGCCTTCGGTGATCAGCGCCGACAGGCCGCCCACCGTGCCCGCCGGCGCCAGCTTGGCTTCGCTCAGCGGCTCGTCGCGCAGCACGCTCGATTTGAGCACGCGCCCGACCAGCCGCGACGCATCATGTAGTGCACCGCGCGGCACGCTGTCGGCGGGCCAGTCCAGGGTTTTCATCATCTCCGGCGTCAGGCGCTGACCCAGACTGATGTCGGCGCCGGCCACCACGATGCGGCTGGCCGTGGAAGGCGTTTGCCGCAGCAGCCAGCGCGAGGCCAGTGCCACCGCCGCCAGGCCGAGTACCACGGCCAAGGCCATCATCAACAGTGCGCGGCGGTTTTTCATACGATGTCGTGCGCCAGTTGATCGACCAGTTGCACCACCTCTTCATTGCAGGTGCGCGCCGCTGCGCCGCCGGCAAACATGCTGGACCAGGCCTGGTCCAGCGCGGCAACGGTCATCCGTGCCGGCTGGCCGTTAAAGCCGGCAAAATCGACGATGCGGCCGACGATTTCCTGCGGATAGCCGGCCAGCAGCGGCAGGCCGCTGCCGGCGTGCAGCTCATCGACCAGGTAGCGCATGGCGGCATCGTCATGCGCCACGCCAGCCTCCAGGCACTGCTGGCGCAGCAGCATGCGGTAGCTGGCCACGGACAGCGGTCCCACGGCGATCTGGTAGCCCACGCGGCGCAGCGACTGCGCATCGAGCAGCACGTCAGGCGGCAGGCTGGTGGCAAACAGCAGCCGCAAGCGGCACGGCGCCTCGAAATGGTAGCCGCCCGCCAGCGACAGCTGGCTGCGGCGCAGCGTCTGCGCCTGGGTGAATCGGTTCAGCAGTTCGCTGGCGGGCATGCGCTGGCGCCCCAGGTCATCAACGATCAGCAGGCCGTTGTTGGCCTTGAGCGGCAGCGTGGCACGGTAGCAGCCGCCCGGAACATCCTGCTGCAGATCGAGCATATCGGCGCTCACTTCGCCGTCCAGCGTGACCACGGGCCGCTGGCACTGCACCCAGCGCGCGTCGCCGCTGCGCCGCTCGGACGGTTGCCGCAACTGCCGCAGCTGCTGGCCGGCCGGCGCCAGGTGTACATGCGGGTCGTAGACCTGCACCACATCCTGTCCCACCATGACGGCATGCGGCACCGCGACCAGGCCCTGTTGCAGCGCCCCCAGCTTGCGCGCCAGCGTCGACTTGCCGCTGCCCGACGGACCGTACAACAGCATGGTGCGGCCAGCGTGCATGGCCGCCCCCAGCATCTGGCGCACCTGCGGCGCCAGCAAGCCGTCGCCAAATTCGGCGTTAAAGTCATCTGCGTTCAGCACCGGTGCATGCAGCGCCTGGCGTTCGACCATGGCGCGGTAGGCTTCCAGCATCACCGGCGCCGGCCCCACGTAGCGACAGCGCTCCATCCAGCTGGCGGCGCGCTGCTTGCCGGCCGTGGTCAGCTGGTACTGGATGTCGATATCGGATTCGCCGCGCCAGGCCACTTCCGCCACCTGCTCGACGACCATGAAGTCGAGCGCTTCGCGCAGCACGATGATGGGCAGGTGCAGGCGGCTGGTCAGCACCGGCAAATGGGTTTTACCAGCCAGGTACAAGGCCTTGGCGATCAGCTCCACCACGAACTGCTGCTGCAGGCCGGTATCGCGCAGCGAACGCGGCGGCGGCGGCAGCACACCCGCCGCTTCCGCTACAGCACTGGACAAGATGGAAGGCGAGTTATTGGAGCTGAGCATGGCGATCTCCAGGCTACGGGTTCAACAGCGTGGCAAAAGTTTCATTTAGGAATTTAGTCTAGCGGGGCTTGCCGTGCGGATATTGACGCGTAGCAAAATCTGGTCATGCCGCTGGATTAATCGTTGTCAGCGCGGCGACCACACCACAACCGTGACCGTGGCCAGCGCCACCGCCACGCCATACGGCATGCCGCCCACGCTGCGGCTTTTATCGAGCGGCACCGGCACCAGCGGCAGTCCGATCAGGCGGCCCAGCCATGGCCGCAGCAGGTGGCCGATGTTGCGTGCGGTGGCGCCAAGGTTGCTGCGCCAGCTATCGCGCCAGCGCGTGCCTGGCGGCACCACCAGCAGCAGCATCAGCACGGCCAGCAGGCCGCCCAGCAGGTAAGCCAGCAGTGCCGCCTTGAGGGCGCCCTGCGGCCCCAGGAAGGCGCCGCTCATGGCCATCAGCTTGACGTCGCCGGCCGCCATCGCGCGCACCAGGTACAAGGGCAGGAACAGGAAAAAGCCGACCAGCATGCCGGCCAGCCAGGCGTGCAGCAGCGCCCAGGACGTGCCCAGCAGCAGGTGCAGACAGAACGCCAGCAGCAGGCCGGACAGGATCAGAACATTCGGTATTTTGCGTAGCAGCAGATCAGTGACGGCGGCCTGTACTACCAGACACAGCAGGATGACATCGAGGGCGTTCCACATGGCGGGCTCCCAAAAAGAGCCCCCGGAAAAACCGGGCAGCAGGTTTTTCCGGGGGCCCAACGGCGCGGCAAGCGCCGTGTTACGTCACCGTGATTTTGGTGGCGATTTCCTCGAAAGCAGCTTTCAGCGCAGGTGTCAGAAAGTTGAACGCGGCAACCACCGCTGTGACCATGACGGCGGCAATCAAGCCATACTCGATGGCCGTAATCCCCTCCTCATCGGACGCAAACACTTTTGCAGCTGCAATAAGCGATGTCATGATGAACTCCCAAGTCAAATCAAAGAAAAACCCCTGGTACTGACGACTGGCCTGGCGGCCACCGGTGCAATGCCATTGAGTGCACTATACGGAGGCAGTCAGAAAGGAAGTTGACACACGACAAGTTTTATATTGGAAATTATTTTAAACACTGGGCAACATACCCTCCCTGAGCGAGCTGTGCCGGATCAAGTCGGCAGCACAGTGCTGAAGGTAGGCTGGAAACGCAGTTTTCCGCGCAACAATAAATTTCCATGAGGAATTGTTTAGATTTTTTTCGCACACATGAATTGCCTTGATTGCAAAAAGCTATTATCCTGCTCAGCTATTCTTTGGCAAGGCTTCATGTTGGATCATCGTGCGCCGGATTTCAAAGATGATTTGGACCCGAACAGTCGCCGGCAGAGCGGGCGGGCCACGTGAGTTTTTTCTCCAGAGAAGACAATGGATTCCCTACTGAAACACATGGTGGATATGACCGGCCATCGCGATCACACGATGCTCGACATTTCCGTGATCTCGGCGGTGCAGGAACTTGCTGGCGCCCACTGCACGCGCGTACTGACGCTGGCCACCGTGCGCGGCAAGATATTCGTGCGCCCGCGTGCGCAAATCCTGGCCGGCCAGGCGGCCGCCATGGTCGATACCTCGGACCAGAACCACCCTGGCGAACCGATAGCGAACTATCCGGCCTTGGCCGCCTGCCTGGTCCAGCACGAAGCCAGTGCCATGGTGATCAGCGACAGCGGCGACCGGACGGTCTGGCTGCCGATCTGGCTCGGCGACAAGGCCGACACCTGCCTTGAAATCGTCAACCCCACGCCCTATACCAGCGCCACCATCCAGGTGATCGGCGCCGTGGTCAGCGTGTATCGCAACTTCCAGAACCTGCTCGACTACAGCGAACGCGACTCGCTCACCGGCCTGCTCAACCGCAAAACCTTCGACGACCAGCTGGCCAAGATGCTGGCCGCCAGCGGCGACCAGGATTCGCTGACGCTGCCCGGCGAACCCGAACGGCGCCAGCACAGCGACGAGGAAAAACAGTGGCTGGCGGTGGTCGATGTCGACCACTTCAAGCATGTGAACGACCGCTTCGGCCATTTGTATGGCGACGAAGTGCTGATCCTGATCGCCAACCTGCTGACGTCATCGTTCCGTGCGCAGGACCGCGTGTTCCGCTTTGGCGGCGAGGAATTCGTCGTGCTGCTGCGCGCCAGCACGCTCGACAACGCCCGCAAAATCATCGACCGCTTCCGCCAGAACGTTGCCACGCACAACTTCCCGCAAGTCGGCAAGGTCACGGTCAGCGTGGGCTTTGCCAGCATTGCCGCGTTCGAGCCGCCCGTCATCGTGCTCGGCCGCGCCGACCAGGCGCTGTACTACGCCAAGAGCCACGGCCGCAACCTGGCCTGCCACTACGACGAGTTGCTGAGCAACGGCTTGTTGCAAAGTACGGCGTCGAACGATACGGTGGATTATTTTTAAGGCAAACCGTTACGCCAGTACAAGAAAACGCATGGGATCGACATTCCATTTGGCGGCCGATTCATGGCCGACGATCTTGTCGGCGCCTCCAAAGCCGAGGCCGCGCGACAGATCGATGGTTTCCGGCTTGATGTAGACTTTTTGCTTGGTATTGAAGAAGACATTGACCTTGGGCGCCAGCAGGTTGGTCTCGTGCGGTTCGATCACCACGCCCAGCCGTCCCGACTCCAGCAACACCATCGTTCCCACCGGGTAAATACCGACGCAGCGCATGAATTCCTGCGCATACTGCGGATTGAAGTGGTGCTTGCTCCACTCATAGATCTTGCGCAGCGCCGCTGCGGCGGACATGCCCTTGTGGTAGCAGCGGTCGGCGGTGATGGCGTCATACACATCGACAATCGCCGCCATTTGCGCCAGTTCGCTGATGGCGCCCTCGGCCTGGTGGCCCGGATAGCCGCTGCCATCGCGGCGCTCGTGGTGGTGCAGGGTAATGTCGAGCGGTATCGGACCGATCTCCGGCGTTTGCCGCAGAATATTGTAGCCATCCTGCGGGTGGCGCCGGATGATCTCGAATTCTTCCTCGGTGAGCGGGCCCGGCTTGTTCAGAATGGCGTCCGGCACCAGCGCCTTGCCGGTATCGTGCAGCAAGCCGCCCAGGCCAGCCTGGTGGGTAGTTTCCGCATCGAGATTGCGCGAGCGGCAAAACGCCACGAGCAGCGTGCATACGCTGACCGAATGCAAAAACGTGTAATCGTCGGCCGTCTTGATGCGCAGCAGGCCGGTCAAGGCCCCCGGATTGCGCAAAATCGATTCGGTAATGCTCTGCACCACCGGCTCCACGTGATCGAGTTCGATCGCCTTGCCCAGGCGGGCATCCTGCATGACCGAGCGCACCAGCGTCGAGGCCTGGTGGCGGATCTGCGCAGCGCGCCGCATTTCTTCGCCGAGCGCCACCCGCGTGATCACCGGCGCCTTGGCGACGATCTCGATGATTTCGCGCTCGGTGGCCGCCTGCGCATCGGCCAGCGACGGCGCGTCTTCCACGTCCAGCCCTTTGTTGCTGTCGATTACCACATCGTGGATGCCAGCCTGGATGATCTTGCGGATCTCGGCTTCGCTGGTGATGACAAAGCGGTTGCGCATGAACGGGTGAGCCATCCAGTCGCAACTGAGGTCCTGGATATACATGCCCACTTTAAGCTGCGACGCGTCAACTTTCTTGAACATACCGGCACCTACGGTGAATGGCTGAAAAGACGGGAAAAGCTGCTTTGAGTATAACAAATAGTTTCCCATCAGGATCATCTTGGGCAACGCCGCAATGCCATGCCCACCACTGACGCCGCGCTTGTAGGGCGCTTGCAACAACTTGCATGGCACATGTGGCAGGCACGGAGCACGTTTTAATCAGGCAAGGATTTCACCCAGTCCCTGAAATGTGCATTCTCGAATTCCCAACTCCCGCCAGCCGTTTTGTTCAGAACGGTTTTGCTGGACAGACCAGCCAGCGCCTTTTGAATGGCCGATGCCTTGAGGGTAGGCACGCCCAAGCGGGTAGCAAGCACGGTAATCGATTCCCTGCTGAACGGTTTAAACGCAGGATTATCCGCACACTGACGCAGGACTTTGGGTTTGCCAAAGGTCGGCATAGGCGACTGTGAAACCCAGGCTTTGAGCATGGGGTGTCAGGTCCCGGCGCAGGAACTGTGTTTTGCCAGCACGGCGCGGCGCAAAAATGGTCGTGGTTTGCATCAGGCCGGAAGTCAGCAGGCGCAGGTACTGCTCGGCCAGCGCAGGCCGTGAGAAATGCCAGGGCGTTGAGATGACCATCACTATCCCTCTTTATCCAGTATGAGAATAATTATACTTTTAAAGGATAATGAAGGATAACGGCGCGCTTACCACTGCTTTGTGCATCCCTCTGCACGTCAATAATCAAGCACTTGACCTTAACTTAACTTGAGGTTTTACACTGGCAGCTCATCATCACCAGGAGCTTCCCATGCAATTCATCAATCCCCCGGAACTTTACAATCCCCGCCCCAACGGCTACAGCCATGTGGTTATCGCCAGCACACCGGCGCGGCTGGTCTACATTGCCGGCCAGGGCGGCGAGACCGCCGACGGCCTGCTATCGGAAGATTTTGAAACCCAGGTTACCCAGGCACTGTGCAATCTGCGCACTGCGCTCAACGCTGCTGGCGTCAGCCTGGCGCAGGTGGCCAAGATCAGCGCACTGATCGTCAACCACGACAAGGAAAAAATGCCGGTCTTCGTCGATGCGCTGCGCGCCGCCTGGGGCACACAGCCGCCCCCCGCCTGCACCCTGATCCCGGTACCGCGCCTGGCGCTCGATGGCATGCTGTTCGAGATCGAAGCGACTGCGGTGGCGCCGCTGTAGCGCCAAGCCGATAAAGCACCTCGCGCGCCTCCCCTTCACCGCCCGACAAATATGGGCATAATGAATGCCATTGAATAAAGCCGGGTGTTGAACAAGCTGGACAAAGGAGCGAACGGGTGGAACCGCAAGACATGCCATTGGCGGCCGTGGCAACCGGGCTGGCCGCAACAGCTCGAGTCCGAGCACGGCCGTGGCTTCGGCGCCAAAAACCTGCGCCACATGTTGCGCTTTGGCGAAATATTCGCGTCCGAGGAAATTGTCTACGCACTGCGTAGACAATTGAGCTGAAGGGACTTTCTGATTAATTCTCGCTAATTCTTACTAATTCTCGCTACAAACACCAATCGTCGCCCCCGGCAGCAGCACCGGCTGCCACAGCTCGTGCAGATCGCTGGCTGCGGTGCCGTTGACCAGCGCCAGCAGCATTTCGACCATGCGTGCACCCGCCTTGCGCGGTTCGGGCTGGTCGATGGTGGCGACGTTGCCGCCAGCCAGCGAATCGGCCATGCTGCCCCACACCACCACCGACATCTCCTTGCCCGCCTCGATGCCGGCGTCGCGCATGGCGCGCACCACGCCGGCGCCGGACAGGTGGTTATCGACGATGACGGCGCTCGGGCGCGGCGAGCAGGCCAGCAATTGCTGCATGGCATGGTGCCCCGAGCGGCGGTCGATGCAATCGGCGATCAGGTAGCGCGGATCGACGGCCAGGCCGGCGGCCGCCATCGAGGCGGTAAAACTGTCGCGCCGTTCGCGCGCAAAATTCAGGTCGAGCGGTGCGCTGACCAGCGCCACGCGGCGATGGCCGAGCGCCAGCAGGCGTTCCAGCGCCAGCTCCACGCCAGCTGCGTGGTCGTAGTCGAACCAGGCATACGGCGCATCCTGCTGGGTGCGGCCGAATGCCACGAACGGGAACTTGGCTTGCGTGAGATAGGCAATGCGCTCGTCGTGCACCAGTGTGCGCGCCACCACCAGGCCGTCCACGCGGCGCCCACGCACAATTTGCTGGTACGAGCGCTGCTCGCTGCCCGGCGATACCGGCGCAATGATCAGGTTTTTGTTGAATTGCTCAAGCGCACCCGACATGCCGGCCACTACATCGACAAACATCGGGTCGCCGAGGTCGGATGTGAGCAGGGGAGAAATCAGGCCATACACATTGCTGCGGCCAAGGGCCAGACTGCGCGCCATCGGGTTCGGTTGATACCCGGCTTCCTTGGCGGCTTTGAGCACGCGTTCGCGTGTTTTGACGTTTACTTCGGGATACCCGTTCAATGCCCGGCTCACGGTTGTCTTAGACATTCCGAGATAGTTTGCAAGGCTCTGCAGGGTCATAAGATAACATTCAATGTTGATGTTTGATTATAACGGTGCAGAAAGCCTGGCTGCTATGACACATACTGTTTATCGCAATAAATACAACAGAAAACAACGAGTAATCGTTTTACTTCGAGCCGCTCTACGTGATTACCACAACACCTATTGCCCGCTTGCCTTTTTCGTTTTTGTGGCCTAATCTTTATCTGATTGATATCAGGGAACCTCAAGGGGAGTGTGGTGGTCACTGTTAATTCTGTCAGCGCACTGCAATCTGCGGTTGTCCGTGCCGAGCGGCAGGTACAACAGGTCGAAACGCGGGTCAACCAGGATACGGCGCGCCTGGCGCAAAGCGAAAATCAACTCAGTACCGAGCGGGAAAGGCTGGCGCAAAGCCAGCGTGACCGCGATGTTTCGAGCGCCCGCGAAACAACCACCACGGCAACGCCAGCCACCACAGCCAACCTGGCGCGCGCCATCGAGCGGCCATCGCGGGCCGAACAAGTGCTGCCGCCCGAACTCAGCATCAACAAGCCTCAGCTCAATACGCTGGGCCAGACCATCGGCAAATTCATCAACATCGCCGTCTGAGGCAGCTGAAGCAACTCAAGCCGCAGCTTCGCGCGCCAGCGCCTCCTGCGCCACCAGCGGCGCCCACCACAGCGTGTGCGCCTGCGGCTGCGCCATGTCGAGCGCCTGGCCAATGGCTGGCGTGGCCAGCGGCAAACGGCGCTCGGCGGCCAGCTCGGTAATGCGCTGGAGCGGATCGTGCCAGGCGTGCAGCGACAGGTCGAACGTGCCGTTATGAATCGGCAGCATCACCTTGCCGCGCAAGTCGATATGGGCCTGCAGCGATTCCTCCGGCTGCATGTGCACATCGGGCCACTGCGGGTCGTAGGCGCCGGTTTCCACCATGGTCAGGTCGAACGGGCCATGGCGGCGGCCAATTTCCTTGAAACCATCAAAGTAGCCGCTGTCGCCGCTGAAGAACACCCGCAGGTCGCCGGCTTCGATCACAAACGAGGCCCACAGCGTTTTGTTACGGTCGGCGAGGCTGCGCCCCGAAAAATGCTGGGCCGGCGTGGCCACCAGGCGCACACCGTCAATCTGCGTGCTCTGCCACCAGCTCAGCTGCTGCACCTTGTGCGCCGGTATGCCCCAGGCGATCAGGCGGTCGCCCACGCCCAGCGGTGTGATGAAATGCTCGGTCTTGCTGGCCAGCTGCATGACGGCGGCATGGTCGAGGTGATCGTAATGGTCGTGCGACAGAATGATGCCCTTGAGCGGCGGCAGCGCATCGATGCTGATCGGCGGCGCGTGGAAGCGCTGCGGACCGGCCCATTGCACGGGCGAGGCGCGTTCGGAAAACACGGGGTCGGTCAGCCAGAAACCACCGTGCAATTTGAGCAGTACGGTGGAGTGGCCAAGGCGGAACAGGGTGCGATCCGGAGCAGCAAGTAATTGCTGCTGCGTCATCGCATGAACGGGAATGGCGCTGCGCGGCACGGTATCGGCCGGCTTGTCGAACAACATGCGCAGCATGATGCTCAGGGCTTTGAACAAGCCCATCTTTTGCATGGTGACGGGGTTGCGGAACCTGCCGTTACGGGTACGCGGCGCACTCGGTACGCTGAGCGCAGTCAGGCCATCAAGACTGTTGGTGGCGGCTTCGGCGATTACGGACGGATAGGTCATGTGCTTCCCCTCAAGTCAGCGGTAGAATTTACACTACACAGTGTAGTTCCATTTTTTGAAAAAGTAAACTACACGGTGTAAAATAGCAGCATGAACGCTCCCCTCAAACTGACCGACCGCAAGCGCCAGGCGATTGTCGATGCCGCGATTGCCGAGTTCCGCGGCAGCGGTTTCGAATCCACCAGCATGGACAAGATCGCCGCCACGGCCGGCGTTTCCAAGCGCACCGTGTACAACCACTTTCCCAGCAAGGACGCACTGTTTGCCCAGATACTGCAACAGCTGTGGTGCAGCAGCGCGGCGCTGGAAGAGCATCCGTACAACCCGGCCCGGCCCCTGCGCGAGCAATTGCTGGAACTGTTGTGGCAAAAAATGGAGATGGTGCAGGATGCCTATTTCCTCGACCTGGCACGGGTGGCGATTGCCGAGGCCATCCATTCGCCGGCGCGCGCCCACGACATGGTGGCGCGCCTGAGCGCCAAGGAAGAAGGCGTAACGCGCTGGCTGCGCGCCGCCCAGGCCGATGGCAAGCTGCGCCCGGTCGATCCGCTGTTCGCTTCCCACCTGCTGCAGGGGCATATCAAAACCTTCGCTTTCTGGCCGCAGGTCACGCTCGACCAGCCGCCCCTCGACGCCGCCACCCAGCGCACCGTGGTGGAAGCCACGGTGGACATGTTTCTGGCCTATTACGGCACGCCCTGACCCCGGCTGTGGTTACAATCCACCATGGAGGATTTACCCATGTCGATTACGCCGCAAGAGCTGGAACTGCTGATGCAGGAAGTGGAACAGGAAGACCCGATCGATTTCGCCGACCTGCCGTTCGAGGAAGCCGATTTGCGCAGCCTGATCGCCAATCACCTGTGCGAGATGGCCGAGGCCATGGACAACTTCAGCGAGGAAGACAAGCAGCTGACCTTGCTGGCCGTGGCCGCCAAGCTGGTGCTGGAAAACCTGGTGCTGCACATCCAGCTGCTGCGCCGCCACAACGTGCCGCTGAGCGCCTCGACCGATGCGCTGCTGCAGCGGCTGCGTGAGGGCAAGGGCAAGCCTTAGCCTTCGCCGCCGATGCGTTTTGCCGCCGGGGCGCTGATGCTCAGGTCGGTGCTGGCAATTGCCACGCAGGGCAGGATGTAGCCGTCGCGTTTTTCCTCAAGGCTCAGGCCTGGCCATTCAATGCGGTAGCGCACGGCGCCGCTGCTCAGCTGGCACAGGCAGGTGCGGCAAGTGCCGTTGCGGCATGAGCTGGGCAGGCGTATGCCGGCCCGTTCGGCCGCTTCCAGCAGCGTGGCGGGCGCTGCTGCGTCAAACGACCAGCCCTGCTCCAGCGTTACCCGTACGACCACTCCATGAGCGGCTGCGCCGCTGTCCACCATGCCGCCGCCCGCCTTAACTGTTGGCCACCAGCTTGGGCTTGGCCCTGGCGGCAGGCTGCACCGCCGTCACCGCGCGCTTGCCGCGCTGCGCCTGGGCATGGGTCGCATGCTGAAGCTTGAACACGGCCATCGCTTGCGCCACATTACGCGTCTGCAGCGCCAGGTTGCCCGCTGCTGCTGCGGCCTCTTCCACCAGCGCGGCGTTTTGCTGGGTAATGTCGTCGATTTCGATCACCGCCTGGTTGACCTGGCCGATGCCCTTGCTCTGTTCGCGCGTGGAGTGCGAAATCTCACCCATCACGTTGGTGACCTTGCTGACCGATTCGATCACCTGGCCCATGGTCACGCCGGCGTTGTTGGTCAGCGCCGTCCCGGCCTGCACCTTGGCGATCGACATGTCGATCAGCGCCTTGATTTCCTTGGCTGCCGTGGCCGAACGCTGGGCCAGGCCGCGCACTTCGCTGGCCACCACGGCAAAGCCGCGTCCCTGCTCGCCGGCGCGTGCCGCTTCCACGGCGGCGTTCAGCGCCAGGATATTGGTCTGGAAGGCGATGCCGTCGATCAGGCCGATAATATCGAGGATCTTGGTGGACGAAGCGCTGATATCGCCCATCGTGCTCACCACCTGCGCGACGATGTCGCCGCCCTGCGCCGCCACCTGCCTGGCCTGCTCGGCCAGTTCGTTGGCGCTGGCGACATTGTTGGCGCTCTGCTGCACGGTCGAATTCAGCTGCTCCATGCTGGCGGCCGTTTGTTGCAGGCTCGACGCCTGCGATTCGGTGCGACCCGACAGGTCCATATTGCCGTTGGCGATTTCACCGGTGGCGGTGGAGATTTCTTCGAAGTTGGCGCGCACGTCGCCGATGATGCTGTGCAGATTGATATTGGTCTGGCGCAGCGCCGCCAGCAACTGGCCCACTTCATCATCGCGCTGCACTTCGATGGTGGCGGTCAGGTCGCCGCCGGCCATCATGCGCGCCGAGCGCGTGGCCAGCTTGAGCGGCAGCGCCACGTTGGCATACAGGTTGCGGCCAAACAGCGTCACGCCCAGCATGGCCAGCACCGCAATCGCGCCCAGCCAGCCGCGCGCCTGTTGCAGACCCGCTTCGCTGAGGGTGAACAGGCAAATACTGAGCAGCAGCAGCGCGCTGGCGCCCACCGTGGTGGCCAGCGCAATCTGCTGGTTGAGCGTCAGCTTGAGCGCGGCCAGCGTACGCGCCGCCAGGCCGGTCGATACTGCCCGCCCTTTGTCGATGCGCAGACGGCGCGGGTTGCCGGACTTGAATTCGCGGTACAGCGCGTCAGCCTCGCGCACCTGCTCGCGCGTCGGCTTGGTGCGCACTGACAGATAGCCTACCTGCTTGCCCTGCTCGATCACCGGCGTGACATTGGCCAGCACCCAGTAAAAGTCGCCGTTCTTGCAGCGGTTCTTGACCAGCCCCGTCCACGGCGTGCCGCTCTTGATGGTGGCCCACAGGTCGGCAAACGCTTCCACCGGCATATCGGGATGGCGCACGATGTTTTGCGGTGCACCGATCAATTCTTCTTCGGT
>JBEVNE010000256.1:0-26129 GCA_040508275.1 Duganella sp. | reverse complement strand
GGCGTCAGCACGACGCCAGCCTGGCGCAGCGCCCGAAGATGGCGCCAGCCCCTGCTGAAACTGAATATCAGCAGAAAGGGCGTCCAGAAACTCAGCAGCGGAGGTGACGGCAGCGACATGTTGGCCAGCACTGTCGATAACCACCATAAGGCCAGGGCAATCGGCAACACGGCGAAAATGAGTTCACGCAGCAGGGTTTGCAGCAGGTAACGGTAAACCAGGCGCCGGTCAGGTGTGGCGGGTGCAGTCTGAACTGGCGGGCAGGAGGGTGAGAATGGTGGCGGGTTCATACAGACATTCTAGCGACCACCATCGGTGCTGGATGCGCCATGCGATGGACGAACCGATAGTGCCGATGAATGAGGTTTTCCATGCAGACTGCCGATAAAAGGAATATGGACCGCCCATGAAAAAATCCCGTTTGACGTTGCCATCAAACGGGATTTTAAATTTTGGTCGGAGTACAAGGATTCGAACCTTGGACCCCCTGGTCCCAAACCAGGTGCGCTACCGGGCTGCGCTACACTCCGAAGAAGCAAGATAATACAAGCTGCAACGAGGGTCGTCAAGGGCGTTACAAAAAATTACGCAATTTCTTCCTGTAAATCTTGCGACTTGCATAAAATGCAGCGACACCATCGATGGGAGCGGCAATGAGCAACAGTCTGTACTGGCAAGGCATGCACCGTCCCAAAATGGCGCCGGGGATAGTGTTGACGCTGGCCCTGCACGCATTGCTGATCGTCGCCTGGCTGCTCGACACGCCAGCGCCCGCAGCGGCGCCCAACAAGACCATGCTGGTCTGGCTGCAGGCGCCGCAGAAGCCCAAGGTGCAGTTGCAGCCGACGCCCCCGCCTGCCATGGCAGCGCCAACCGCCAACGCCAGGCCGGCGCTGGCGCGCGCGCCTGAGGCGGCCAAGGCCCGCGCCAGCGCGCAGCCGCCGTCAGTAGCCACGCCAGCAACAACAGTACCAGCGCCGGCGCCTGCCGATGCGGCCGCCGTGGCCGCCACGCCAGCACCCTACGATCCGCTACGGGAAGCAGCGCCAGCGCCGGGCTTTGACATGGAAGCAGCGCGCAAAGCCGCACGCAAGATCGCCAGCGAAAAAGACCCGGCACGCGCCGACACGCTGGCTGGGCGGCTCGAAGCCCATCCGCTGTATCCCGAAGATAAGGAAACGGCGCTGCAAAAAGGCATCGCCAGCGCCAAGCGCGGTGACTGCCTGAAACAGGGTGGCAACCTGCTGACGCCGCTATTCTGGCTGCTCGACAAAAAAGACCACGGCTGCAAATTCTGATCAGTCGCCTTGCTTGAGCTGCAGCGCGCGGTCGTACAGCGCATTTTTCTTGTGGCCGGTGATCTGCGCGACCAGCGCCGCCGCCTGCTTGACCGGCAGCTCGGCCAGCAGAATCTGCAAAATACGGTCGGCCTCGCCGTCCTGCGCGTCATCGGCGGGCGCGGCGCCGGCCAGCAGCACCACGAATTCGCCTTTTTCGCGGTGCGGATCGGCCTTGATCCAGGCTTGCGCCTCGGACAGCGGGCAGCGGTGGATTTCTTCAAACATCTTGGTCAGCTCGCGGGCAAACACCACTTCGCGCTCGGGCTCGAAGACGGCGGCCAGCGCGCTGGCGCACTCGAGAATGCGGTGCGGCGCTTCATAAAACACCAGTGTGGCCGTCACGCTGCGCAGCGTGGCCAGGAAATTCTCGCGCTGTTTGGCCTTGGCCGGCAAAAAGCCGACAAAATAAAATTGATCATTGACCAGCCCGCTGGCCGACAGCGCAGTGACAGCGGCCGAGGCGCCCGGCAGTGGCAACACGCGCAGGCCGGCCGCGCGCACGGCGTCGACGATGCGTGCGCCGGGGTCGGATACGGCGGGCGTGCCGGCGTCCGACACCAGTGCAATGCGTTCGCCCGCTTGCAGGCGGGCGATCAGCGTTTGCGCCACTTCGCGCTCGTTGTGCTGGTGCGCGGCGATCAGCGGGCGGTGCAGGCCGAAGCGCGTGAGCAGCTGCGCGGTGTTGCGCGTATCCTCGCAAGCGACGGCGTCCACCATGCCCAGCACATGCAGCGCGCGCAAACTGATATCGGTTACATTGCCGATGGGGGTCGCCACAACGTACAAGGTTGCGCTAGGATAGGTCTGGTGCGCTGTTTCATCCAGGACAGGAAGGGTGGCAATGGCGCGAGTGTTATTGTCAGACATATCGTAGTCAGTATTCAGTAATGGGAGGTTGCATGAACATGAGGTTGCCGCAGGTATCACACTTGTATAAGGCTGTTGCGGCATTAGCGGCAGTGGCGTTGATGAGCGGATGCGGCTCGTCAGTGCCTATCATTATAAGCCCGCCGCCCGCACCGGCTCCCGTGCCGCTGCCACCGCCACCACCGGAACCGCCGTTGCCGGACGCTGAAACCTTTGCCATCGCCATGCCCGGTGCTGCCTCTGCCGCCACGCCCACGCGCGCGCCGAATACCGAGCGCCTGCGCGCCGACAACGACGCCGGCTATCGTCCTGCCAGCCTCGACAATGTCAGCGGCGACGCCAAACCCTCCAATGCGCCGGTGCGCATCGGCCTGATCCTGCCCTTGCAGTCGGAAACCCTGGGCGCCGCCGCCGATGCACTGCGCGCCGGCTTCATGGCCGGCTGGGAGCGCGACCGCGACAACATTACCGTGACCGTCATCGAAACCGGCGACGTCTCGCAAGACATCCTGTCGCGCTACGCCCAGGCGCTTGAGCGCGACGACATCATCGTCGGTCCGCTGGCACGCTCTGCGGTGACCACGGTTGCCACCAGTGCGCTGGTCAGCAAGCCGACCATCGCCCTCAACTATCCTGAAGGCCACGGCACGCCCCAGGCCATCGCCTTGCCGCAGCAAATGCTGGCCATGGGCCTGTCGATTGAGGAAGAAGCGCGCCAGGTGGCGCAGTGGGCAGCGGCCGAGCATCCGGGCGCCAGCGCCCTGATCCTGACCACCAATACGCCATGGCAGCGCCGCATTGCCGGCGCCTTTGCCGCCCACTGGCAGCAACTGGGCCAGCCGGTGCGCATGATCGAGCTGAACGCGCCCAACAGCTACCTGAGCGATCCCGACCTGGTGCAACTGCGCGCCCGCCTGCAGCAAGACCCGCCGGGCCTGCTGTTCTCGGCCATGGGCGCCGACCAGACGCGCCAGTTGCGCGGCGCGCTCAGCGATGGCCTCGTGCATGAGTCGAGCGAACCGATCATCAGTACTGCGGAAGGTTTGCCGCATGCGCCGCCGAGCACTTCGTCGTACAGCGCGCTGCCGCTGTATGGCACCTCGGCACTCAACGCCGGCGAAGGCGTCAATTCGCCGACCAACGAGCTCGACGGCGTGCGCCTGCTCGACCTGCCCTGGCAGGTGCAGCGCGACCATCCGGCGG
Source organism: Duganella sp. (assembly GCA_040508275.1). Lineage (GTDB taxonomy): Bacteria > Pseudomonadota > Gammaproteobacteria > Burkholderiales > Burkholderiaceae_D > Rugamonas. The sequence goes on along the minus strand of JBEVNE010000256.1, from coordinate 22,719 downwards.
TGATGGTCTATCCGCACCCGGTGCAGGCCGGCACGGCCGACATGCAGCGCCTGTATGCGCTGGGCATCGACGCTTTCCGCGTGGCGCGCGAAATCAGCCGCCATCCGGCCGGGCGCTTTCACATCGACGGCGTTACCGGCCGCCTGACCATCGATTTTGGCCAGGGTCCGGCGCGCTTTGAGCGCGTGGAGCAGCCGGCCGTGTTCAAAAACGGCACGCCGCTGCCATTGGCAAACTGAGAATGCCATGGCGCCGCCCAGCACGCCCAGCGGTCGGCGCACCGAACAACAAAGACTGGGCCAGCTCGGCGAAGACCGCGCGCTGGCCCACCTGAACGCCCAGGGCTTGCAGCTGATTGAGCGCAATTTCCGCTGCAAGGCCGGCGAAATCGACCTGATCATGCGCGATGGCGCCCACCTGGTGTTTATCGAGGTGCGGCGCCGTGCCAGCGCCAGCTTTGGCGGCGCTGCCGCCAGCGTGACCGGCGCCAAGCAGCGCCGCCTGTTCCTGGCTGCACAATATTATTTGCTACGCTACCGGGCGCCGCCGCCGTGCCGCTTCGACCTGGTGGCCCTCGACGGCCAAAAATTGTCCTGGCTGCAAGACATCATGCAGATGTAAGCATTTTTAACAGCGCTTGTCCGGCGCCTGCGCTGCCTGCACTATAATCAGCACACTATGACCAATCAACGCATCCTGGCGCACTTCCACGAAAGTGCCGAACTTAAAATCCAGTCGGCCACCGTGCTGGCGCCCCACATTGCCCAAGCCATCGAGATGATGTTCTCGGCTTTGTCCAATGGCAATAAGATTCTCGTGTGCGGCAATGGCGGCTCGGCGGCCGACTCGCAGCACTTTGCCGCCGAGCTGGTGGGCCGTTTCGAGCGCGAACGCTTCCCGCTGCCGGCCATCGCCCTCACCACCGACACCTCGATCCTGACGGCGGTGGCCAACGATTACAGCTACCGCGAGATTTTTTCAAAACAGGTGCAGGCATTCGGCCAGGCCGGCGACATTCTGCTGGCGTTTTCCACCTCGGGTAACTCGGCCAACGTCATGGCCGCCATCGAAGCCGCGCTCGAGCGCGAAATGCGCGTGGTGGCACTCACGGGCAAGGGCGGCGGCGCCATCGGCAAAATGCTGACCGACGCCGATGTCCATATCTGCGTGCCGGCCGACCGCACCGCGCGCATCCAGGAAGTACACTTGGTGTGCATCCACAGTATTTGCGACGGTATCGACGTCGCCCTATTCGGAGGAGATGTGAATGAGTAATTCCCGCACGATCTGGAACAAGCTGAAACGTCCACTGGCCATGAGCGTGCTGTGCCTCGCCACCGCCGCCACCCTGTCCGGTTGCGTGGCGCTGGTCGCCGGCGGCGCCATCACCGGCACCCTGGCCGCCTCTGACCGCCGCACCTTTGGCGCGCAGACCGAAGACACCGGCATCCAGCTCAAGGGCAACAACAAGCTCAGCAACGTGCTCGGTAAAACCAGCCACATCAACGTCAACAGCTTCAACCGCCGCGTGCTGCTGACCGGCGAAGTGCCGGACGAGGCCGCCAAAGCCACGGCCGAACGCGAAATGCGCAGCATCGAAGGCGTGGTATCGGTCATCAACGAGCTGGAAATTGCAGGTCCGTCGAGCTACACCTCGCGTTCCAACGACACCCTGATCACCGGCAAGGTCAAAGCCAGCCTGATCGACGCCAAGGATATCTCGGCCAACTCCTACCAGGTGGTGACCGAGCGCGGCGCCGTCTTCCTGATGGGCCGCGTTACCCAGCGCGAAGGCCAGATCGGTGCCGACATCGCCCGTGGCGTGGCCGGCGTGACCAAGGTGGTCAAGGCCTTCGAATATATTTCCGAGGACGAGTGGAAGTCCTACCAGCCGACCCCGGCCGCCACGCCAGCGGCGCAGTAAAATCATGAGCACAACCGACACCACCGACACAACAGCCTCGCGCGCCTGGGTCAAGCCGGTCATTGCCGCCGTGGCGCTGGCCGTGATTGCTGCGGTCGGCTATGTCACGCTCAGCAAGCGCGAGGTGGCGCCGGAGGTCACATTTGTGACTATCCAGGGTGACAAAATCGCGCCGGAAAGCCTGCGCGGCAAGGTGGTCATGGTCAACTTCTGGGCCACCTCGTGCACCACCTGCGTGGCCGAAATGCCGCACATGGTCGATACCTACAACAAGTTCAAGGACCAGGGCCTGGAGTTCGTCGCCGTGGCCATGAGCTACGATCCGCCGAATTACGTGCTCAACTACGCCGAAACGCGCAAGCTGCCGTTCAAGGTGGCGCTGGACACCGACGGTTCGGCCGCCAAGGCCTATGGCGACGTTTCCATGACGCCGACCACCTTCGTCATTGCCAAGGATGGCAAAATCCTCAAGCGCTACCTCGGCCAGCCCGACTTTCCAGCGCTGCACCAGTTGCTGGCCAAGTCGTTGAAAGGCTGAGCCAGCTTTTTTCCGTACCCGCGCTCAGAAGCCGGTCTGGACCGACAGGTACAGGCCGCGCTGGCGCTTCGGGTTGAACACGGTAATCTCGCCCAGATTGGCGTATGCCGCCGTCACCGAGACATGCTTGGCCGGCAGCCAGGCCACAAACACATCGTAATAGGCTTTTTCGGGATCAACGCCCAGGTTATGCGGCTTGCGCCGATACTCGGCGCCCAGCACCAGGTGGCGGTTGAGCAGGTAGGCTGCCGACAGCTCGGGCATGACGCGGCGGCTGTCGCCCTGGTCGCCGCCAAAGCCCAGCAAACCCATCTGGTTGGCGCGCGTGGCGCGCAGCGTCAGGTTGAGCAGCAGGCTTTGCTCGAGCAGGATCTTGGTGGCCGCCACATAGTAGTCATAGCCGGAATCATCCTTGGCGCCCAGCTGCTTGACGTTGGTCACGCCCAGCGCGCCGAGGCCGCCGATACCCTTGTTGTCCTTGTACATGGCGCCGACGGCGATTTGCGGCAGCCAGCGGTCCTGCTCATACACAGCATCCCCCGCCACCTTGACCTTAAGGCCGAGTATGTCCTGCTTGATGTTGAGATTGTTCAGCGGCGCCAGGCTGCCCTTGAAGGTCTGGCTGGCCAGCGACAGTTCCACGCGGTCGGCCACGCCGATCGCCACACCATAACTGTCGAGCTTGTAATCCTGGGTTTTGATATACGTGTAATGGGCATTGGCGCCCCAGCTGTCACGCGTGCCGTAGCCGGTGATCAGCGCCCACGGCACGATGCCGCCACCGCCCGCTCCTTCCACCTGGCTGACTCCACCAGTGGCCAGCAGCTTGCCGACGTCGGACAGACCTTGCGTGCTGCTGGTGCGGCTGGTCACGATATCGCGCCGCATCGGCGCCAGCTTGGCGATCAGCTTGTTGGCCACGCTGTTCGGCACCTGGTGGCGCTCCATGGCAGTTTGCAGGTCTTCGGCCAGCGCATTGAACATCGCATCGTTGATTTTCAGATCCTGGTGCACAGTGCTCATGTCGCGCACCGTGCCCACGCCATCCATGGTCTTGTCGCGGTACTTGCCGCGATAGGTGCAGGGACCACCTGCGAACTCGCACAGCTGCTCTGTCAGGCGTACCCGCAGTTGCTCCATGTCGAAGTCGGCAAAATTGTCCTTGATGGTGGGATTGGCCAGCACCAGCGGCACAAAGGTATCGACGATCTGCTTGATGCCTTCCTTGCCGCCCATTCCGCGATACACGGCGTCGTCGGTGTACGGCGTTTGCGCCAGAGCGACGCTGGACGCCAGCAACATGCCAGCGGCAAGGCCTGCACGGCACAAGGTATGAAGGGGAAATAAGCGCATGTCGCTTCCTTTGCGGAAAAGTTCTCATCGACAATTTAACAGCTTATTTCGGTCGCCAGAGCAACAATATGGCGCAAACAACGCTATCGTCCTGCCAGCTGTGGCTCACAGCCAACTGCGCCAGTTCAGCCCCAGGTGACAGGCGATTTGCCCTGCGCGGCAAGATAGGCATTGGCGCGCGAGAACGGTTTGCTGCCAAAAAATCCCTTGTGCGCCGAAAATGGCGATGGGTGGGGCGAGGTGATCACCAGGTGCCTGGCCGTGTCGATCAGCGCCCGCTTGGCAATCGCATAACTGCCCCACAGGATGAACACCAGCCCGTCGCGTTGCGCCGAGAGGCGGACAATCGCACTGTCGGTAAAGTTTTCCCAGCCCTGGCCGGCGTGCGAACCGGCCTGACGCGCCCGTACTGTCAGCACGCTATTGAGCAGAAACACGCCTTGCTGCGCCCAGTCCGACAAATCGGTCTGACGACGCTCCACGCCGAGGTCGTCGCGCAACTCCTGGAAGATATTCTGCAAGCTCGGCTGTGGCCGGTTACCGTCGGGCACCGAGAAGCAAAAGCCCATGGCGGCGCCCGGCGTATGGTAGGGATCCTGGCCGAGGATCACGACCTTGACGTCGTCGAATGGCGTGAGGTCGAAGGCGCGAAAAATATCCCGGCCGGGAGGACAGCAGGGCCCGGCAGCATACTCGGCGCGCACGAACGCGGTGAGCGTTTGCCAATACGGTTGCTCAAACTCCTGCTGCAACTGCAATTTCCAGGACGGCTCGATACGAACAGACATCAATGCTCCGGGTCAGATGATTTCGACCAGTATAGCTGGTGAGGGTTCTGTCGATCCATTGCATTACGCCTGTCGAATCCCGCGCCGCCACCTTGCGCACAATTGATGTAGATCGCCTGCACGGCATGCGCCGTTCCGTAACATTTTCCAGATCGTCCTTTTCAAATCAGCTTGCGCGAGGAAAACATCATGTGCGGCATATGGGGAAGAATTCATCGCGGCGCCAGCGATGGCGCTGCATCGGCCGCGCTGGCACTGGCGTTTCGGTATATCGACCAACGCGGCCCCGATGCCCGTGGCGTGCATCAGGTGAGCTGTTTCCAGCACACCGTCAGCCTGGCCCATAGCCGGCTGGCCATCATTGAGCTATCGGCGCTGGGCGCGCAACCGATGGTCGATGACGAAACGGGCTGGTGCATTGTCTTCAACGGCGAGATTTACAACTACCGCGACATCCGCGCCACACTGCAAAGCACCAGCCAGACCTTCAGTGGCGACAGCGACACCCTGGTGCTGCTGCGTGCCTGGGCCAGGTGGCAACTCGCTGCACTGCCGCGCCTGAACGGCATGTTCGCGTTTGCCGCCTTTCATCCGCACAGCGGCGCCGTGTGGCTGGTGCGCGACCGCTTCGGCGTCAAGCCATTGGCGTGGTGCCGCGACGCTGACGGCGCCATCATGTTCGGCTCGTCGGTGGCCGGGCTGGCGGCGCAAGTGGGCGCCAGCGTCGATCTGTCCAGCTGCGCGCACGGCGTGCGCTACAAGGCTTACGATACCGCAGACTCCGGCTCACCGTTTGTCGGCGTGCACACCGTGCCAGCCGGCAGCTGGGTCCATTTCCAGCTCAGCCACGATGCAGCGCATCCCATCACCCAGCAAGCGGGGCGCTGGTACACGCTCGAGCACGGCGTTGCGGCCTGTAGTGCAGCCATCGCGCACCTGGAGCAAGCAGCCCTGGCCGAGCAGGGCCGGGCGCTGTTCGACAGCGCCGTCCAGCTGCGCCTGCGCAGCGATGTGCCGGTGGCCGTCTCGCTCAGCGCCGGCCTCGATTCGGCCGCCATCGCCTGCGCCATGGCGCGCACCGCGGGCACCACGCACGCGTTCTGTTTTGGCGCGCCCGCTGCGCGCAGTTCGGAAGGTCCGGGCGCCGCCGCGCTGGCAGCCAGCGCCGGCATCGATGTCAGCTGGGTCTGGCCACAGCTCGGTGCGCCACAACTCGATGCACTGCTGGAGCAAACCCTGGCCTGCCAGGAAGCGCCGTTCTCGGGACTCAGCCCGCTGGCGCAGCACCTGGTGTTTGCTGCGGTGCGCGGCGCCGGTTACAAGGTCTTGCTGGGCGGTCAGGGCAGCGATGAAATCTTTGCCGGTTACCGCAAGTTCATGCTGATGGCGCTGCGCGAGGCACTGCAGCGGCGCCAGCGCGCCAGCGCCTTGCGGCTGCTGTATTCGCTGGGCCTGATGCTGGGGCACGAAGCCAGCCAGGCGCGCATGTACTGGAGCAATCTGGCGCGCTACCGCCGCCAGCCGCCAGGGTTTCGCCTGCTGGCGTGGCAGGCGCCGGTGCAAAACCTGTGGGGCCCGGCCGGCATCTCGCTACAAGACAGGCAGATCGCCGACATCAGGCAGTGGAGCTTGCCCACCCTGCTGCGCTACGAAGATCGCAATGCCATGGCTCATGGCGTGGAAACCCGCTTGCCGTTCATGGATTACCGCCTGGTCGAATTCGCGCTGGCGCTGCCCACGCACGCCAAGATCGCCAACGGCTATGGCAAATGGCTGCTGCGCCGCATGGCCGACGGCCTGGTGCCCGATGCGGTCCGCCTCAATCGCAAAAAGCGCGGCTTCGATGTGGCCTCCAGCTGGATTGCTCAAGGACTGGGCGCCAGCCTGCGCGCTCGCATCCTCGGCCACGCCAGTGCGCTGCAAGGCGTGCTGCAAATCGGCGTTGATGCCGAAGCGCTGCTGTCCGATACGGCTCTGGCGCGCGATCCCGACCTGCTGGACGAAGCGCTGATGCTGGCCTGGCTTACACAACCCACACGGAGCCGCTGACATGTACACCATCTGCCATCTCTCGTCGGTCCATCGCGGTCTCGACATCCGCATCTACCGCAAGGAGTGCGTTGCACTGGCGCAGGCCGGCTTTGCGGTCCACCTGGTCATCGACGCCAGCGCTGCCGATGTGGCGGAGGCAGCACAAGCCGGCGTCACCGTACATCCGCTGAACCGCCCGGGCCAGGCCACACCGGGGCGGCTGGCGCGTGTGCTGCAGCAGGCGGCGCGCTGCCGCCGTATGGCCGCTGCGCTCAATGCCGACCTGTACCATTTTCACGACCCCGAACTGATCCCCCATGGCCTGTGGCTGCGCCAGCGCGGCAAGCAGGTGATCTATGATGTGCACGAAGATGTGCGCGCCGATATCGCCTCCAAACCATGGATACCGGCGCCGCTGCGCGCGGTCGTGGGCACCACCGTGCGCGGACTGGAGCAGCTCGCCGCGCGGCGCCTGTCAGCGCTGGTAGTGGCCACGCCGCATATCGGCGCCCTGCTCGGGCCGCATGCAGCGCAACTGGCGGTGATCCACAATTACCCGATACAAAACGAAATGAACGCCACAGCGCTCAGCACAAACCATGTGCGCGACAGCGTGTGCTACGTGGGCGCCATCACCGCCACACGCGGCATCCGGCAGGTAGTGCAGGCGCTCGAACTGGAGCCAGCCACGCTGCTATTGGCCGGCCAGTTCGACAGTCCGGCGCTGCGTACAGAACTGCAAAGCTACCCCGGCTGGCGCCATGTGCACGCCTGCGGGTTGCTCAATCGCCAGGGCGTGGCCGATGTGATGGCGCGCAGCTTTTGCGGCCTGGTCACGCTGCTGCCGGAACCAAACTATCTGAATGCCCTGCCGATCAAGCTGTTTGAATACATGGCCGCCGGCCTGCCGGTGATCGCCTCGGATTTTCCCCTGTGGCGCAACATCATCAACGACGCCGCCTGCGGCCTGTGCGTCGATCCGCAACGCCCCGCCGACATCGCCGCCGCCATCCGCCACCTGCGCCGCCACCCGGAGCTGGCACGCCAGATGGGACAAAACGGCCAGCGCGCCGTGGCCAGTCGCTACCGCTGGGACCGGGAAGCAAAAAAACTGGTGGTTTTGTATGACAGCCTGCTGGCGGGAAGCAGAGTACAGGCGCGGTAAGCATCCCTGCGGTCATGTGCTGCAAGCTGAGCGCCTGTCTGCACTCAACGCAGCTTGCAGGCATTTTCATGGCAACACTTGCCAGCGACCGCCCTTTTTGATGATGGAGATGGTGCTACACGGTCAACTTCTAATCCCTGTGGCCACGATGGGGGCTATCCTTTTCTCCTGTAATGTCACCATAAATTCGTCTGTTTTAAATGCTAAAATATTGAAATTATCAGTAATTTACTGAGGTAACTTCAGAATGTTAGATTTTACGTTCGCCACCTCATCCGAGCTCTGCAAGGAGATAGCGCAGCGTATCAAAGCGCAGCGCATGCGCCTGGAGCTGTCGCAGCCTGAGCTCGCACTGCGTGCGGGCGTGGCATTGGGCACTGTCTCGGGTTTTGAAAAGACCGGCAAGGCCACACTCGAAACCTTGTTGCGCCTCATCGTCGCTTTGGGCCTTACCAAAGAACTCGAACCGCTGTTTTTGCAAAAGCCCACTTCGATCAAAGAACTCGAAGAAGCCAGCAAGCCTGTGCGCCAGCGTGTTCCCCGGAAAAGTAAAAGGGCTACATGAAAAAGCTCAACATCAATTTTTGCGGATGGGGTCAAGACTGGCGCCTTGGCACTCTTGCCCACGCAGGGCGTACGCTGCTGTTCGAATACTCAGATGAAGCGCTCGACCGGGGCGTGGAGTTGTCGCCCATTTATTTGAAACTGCGCGCAGTAGCTTATTCCGGATTTCCGGGCACGCAAGACTACCTGCCGGGCTTGATTGCCGATGCCTTGCCTGACGGCTGGGGCCGGCTTTTGATGGACCGCTGCTTCCAAAAAGATGGGCGCGACCTGGCCAGCATCTCACCGCTGGGCAAGCGCCGCTGATCTGCCCGTGGCATGGGCCAGGCTAACGATAGAGCGCATGACGACTGTGGCAGCGACGTTTGCCACGCATGCAAAAGGAACTGGCATCAAGCGGGCCACGCTGGCCGCCATGAAAACCGCCATCGAAGCTAACCGCAAGCGTATGGTGTAAAACAAGCCACACGCGCACCGGCAAAGCGTAGCAGCCGGGAGACTGCGTCTTAGTTGCCCTGCGACCTCACCAACGACTATTGATTCACCGCCGCCAGCACATTGTGCGCCTGCTCATCCGCATGGTACGAGCTGCGCACCATGGCGCCGACGGCGGCGTGGGCGAAGCCCATTTTGTAGGCTTCCTGCTCAAACATTTTGAACACGTCCGGGTGCACGTAGCGGCGCACCGGCAGGTGGCTGTTCGATGGCGCCAGGTATTGGCCGATGGTCAGCATGTCGATGTCGTGCTCACGCATGTCGCGCATCACTTGCAGGATTTCCTCGTCGGTCTCGCCCAGGCCGACCATCAGGCCGGACTTGGTCTTGACGTTGGGGTACAGGGCCTTGAAGTCCTTGAGCAGCTTGAGCGAGTGCAGGTAGTCGGCGCCCGGGCGTGCTTCCTTGTACAGGCGCGGCACGGTTTCCAGGTTGTGGTTCATCACGTCCGGCAGGCCGTCAGCGAAGATGTTCAGGGCTTTTTCCAGGCGGCCGCGGAAGTCCGGCACCAGCACCTCGATTTGCGTCAGCGGCGACAGGTCCTTGGTGCGGGTGATGCATTCAACAAAATGGGCGGCGCCGCCGTCGCGCAGGTCGTCGCGGTCCACCGAAGTGATCACCACGTAGTTCAGGCGCAGCTTGGCGATGGTGTTGGCCAGGTTGACTGGTTCGTTGACATCGAGCGGATCTGGACGGCCGTGGCCGACGTCACAGAACGGGCAGCGGCGCGTGCATTTGTCACCCATGATCATGAAGGTGGCCGTGCCCTTGCCGAAGCATTCGCCGATGTTCGGGCAGCTGGCTTCCTCGCACACGGTCACCAGCTTGTTCTCGCGCAGGATGTCCTTGATTTCGTAAAAGCGGCTCGAGGCCGAGGCGCCCTTGACGCGGATCCACTCCGGCTTTTTCAGGCGCTCCACCTGCTCGATCGGCACGATCTTGATCGGGATGCGCGAGGTTTTGCTGGCGCCTTTTTGCTTTTCGCTCGGGTTGTAAGCGGGGGTGCTGGAGGTGATCTCAGTGGTCATTTGGCTGCATGCCCTTGCGGACTGGTTTGGTTGTTTATGTACTACGTGTGTACTACGCGTGTACTGCTGTTTGCGCGGCGGGTTCTGCAATGTCCAGTACCCGGATCAATTCTTCGGCCAGTTGCTGCTGCACGTCGGACAACTGCGCTGCAGCGCCCACGCTGCGCATATCGACGGTTTCAAGGCCGGCGTAGCCGCACGGGTTAATCCAGGAAAACGGCGCCAGGTCCATTGCCACATTGAGCGACAAACCGTGATAAGTGCAGCCGTTACCGCGTACCTTGAGGCCGAGCGCGGCGATTTTGGCGCCTTTTTTGGGGCCGTCGGCCATATAAATACCGGGCGCGCCTTCGATACGCTCACCGGCGAGATTATACGCCCCTAATACGTTGATGATCGCCTGCTCGATTTTATGAACAAACTGGCGCGCATACAGCTTGCCGCCCGGCTTGTTGCGGCGCAGGTCCATCAGCAGGTAAATCACCACCTGGCCGGGACCGTGATAGGTGACTTCGCCGCCGCGATCAGTCTGCACCACGGGAATGTCGGCCCCCGCAGCGAGCAGGTGGCCACGGTCGGCGCCCAGGCCCAGCGTATACACCGGCGCATGCTCGACTATCCACAGTTGGTCGCGTGATTCGGGCGTGCGGGCGTCAGTAAACGCGCGCATGGCGGCAAACGTGCTGTCGTAATCGGCAAGGCCGAGGTGGCGGATCTCGGGGGGCAATGGGGACGTCATGGCGCCATTATAAAGCAGGCTGCCCGACGCAGCCCGGCCAGCCTTGGCGCCTGACTGGAGCAGGCACCGCTATTAGTGAAGTTTATTCACAAGGTAAACATTGCTGAATCCCCTTTAGCTAAGGTATATTCGGCTTTTCTTGCTAGTTTTACTCACAAAGTTATCCACAGGTGCAGCCACCCTCAAGCGCCTGATGAGCAGCATATGAGCAGCCGTCGCCTACCCAATTTTTCCGCCCTGCGCGCTTTCGAGGCGGCCGCCCGCCACGAAAACTTTTCGCGTGCGGCGGAAGAATTGCGTCTGACGCATGGGGCGATCAGCCATCAGGTCCGCGCGCTGGAAGAGGAATTGGGCCGGCAATTGTTCGTGCGGCATGGCCGGCAAGTGAAAATTACTCACGAGGCCAGGAAATTTGCCGAGTTGCTCGGCAAACATTTCGATGACATCAGCGCCGCCACCGACGCCCTGCGTGGGGGCGCAGCGCCGCGCGTGGCGCTAGCGGCGCCGCCATGGTTTGCGGCGCGCTGGCTGGCGCCGCGGCTGGGCGGCTTTATCGAACAACACCCTGATATCGAACTGGTCTTGCAAACGGCCGCCACGGCCCGCGCCGAAGTCGATGCCGCCATCGTGTTCGACCTTGGACGCCATGCCGGCATGGACGTGGAAAAATTAATGGACGAGGTGTGCTACCGCGTGGCAAGCGCCAGTCATGGCCGTGCGACGCTGGCCGATTTGCCGCCTGCGCTGGAGGGGAGAGAGTTGCTGCGCGCCGTGCTGGCCGGCGAGGGGATAGCGCTGATGCGCCACGTGGTGGCAGCGCCCGAGATCACGGCCGGGCGCCTGGTGCGGCAAGCCGGGGCTTCGTCGCCCTGCCCTGAGGCGTATTACCTGGTGATGCAGCCTGGCATACGGGAACGGCCGGCGCTGCTGGCGCTGCGACGCTGGCTGCATGATGAAATTGCAGCCTTTCAGCGCCAGCAAAACATTACATGACGATTTTGACCATAGGATGTGCCGACAGCTCGGTGTAGAGCGCGTCGAGCTGCTCGCGGCTGGTGGCGCGCACGGTGACGGTCAGGCCGGTGAAATTACCCTTGCCGGACGGACGCACTTCCATTTTGCCTTCGTGAAAATCCTTGTCATGCTTTTGCACCACCAGCACGATGGTCGGGGCAAAATCGATATGCGTCGGCCCCATCACCTTGATCGGGAAGTCGCTCGGGTATTCGATGAGGGACTCGGAGGCTGGGATCTCTTGCATAATCATTCCAATCTATTAAGAAAAACGGCGCCATTCGATGCGATGGCGCCAGCCGCTATTGTAGCCACATTTGGCATTTCCCTGCGACTGGCCATTCGCCAGAGCTAGCTGCCCATGCTCCTCAGCGATCGACGTTCTGGCGGTCTTCACGTCCGCGCCGCTGTTCGCGCCCTTCCTGGCGCTGCGGCTCCGCCTGCGGCCGCTGTGCCGGTTGCGATTGCTGCGGACGCTGACGCTGCTGTTCCTGCTGCTGGCGCTGCTGATTCTGTTGCTGACGTTGCTGCTCCTGCTGCTGGCGCTGATCGTCACCGCGTCGCTCCTGGGCTTGCTGCTGCAAGCGCTGCTGCCCCGGATTTTCCCCGCGCTGTTCGTCACGGCGCCAGCGGCGTTGCTGCTCGTCGCCGCGTTGCTGATCGTCATTGTCATTGCGCTGGAAGCGCTCACGCGTGGGGTTGATGTGCAACACTGGCGCCGGCATGGTAGCGCCATTGCCCGGACGCCCGCCATTGCCACGCGGGTAAAGTTCGATGCCGACATCGCGCGGATTGATGGTCTGGGCCGGTGCATCGGGCGTACCGATCTGCTGTGGCGGCAAGGTGCTGATGGTTTGCGAGCGACGCGGATCGCGCTGGCCGCCTGGCATGGCCGGCGGCTGCATGGGCTGGCCCGGTTGCAGCGACTGCGTGGTGAGCCGTCCGCGCTGGTCGCCGCGTTGATCGTTGCGTTGATCGCTACGCTGGTCATTACGCTGATCGTTGCGCTCAAAGCGATCAGGGCGGCCGTCGCCATCGCGATCTACGCCACGGCGATTGGTTTCGATGCGTCCGGGCCGGGTCGGCTGCGGCGGCGCCACTGGCGTGATCTGACTCACCTGGCTGATCTGCTGCCCACGCGGCACAAACTGGTCGCTGCGGTTGACGCGCACCGTGTGGCGGCCCTCGAACTGGGCGCGCGGCAACACGGTCAGGCCGTGGCGATAGTCCCGGCCATCACGATTGTCCCGATTGTCCCTATAGTTACGATCATCGCGCCCACCACGCGGCGCATACGGCTTGCCGTTGTTGATCCAGGTCAGGCGCTGCTCGACATTGACCGACACCCGGTAATTGGGCACATAGCGATCACGCGGTGACAGCGGATACCAGCCCAGGCCCGGCCCCTGCTGCGGGCGGTCCACGCCACCCACCCAGCCCACCAGCGCCGGCGCCCACACGGGACGCCCGACCGGCCGGCCCGGCGCCCAGTACCAGCGATCCCGGACGGTGACCCAGCGCCCGTAGTGCGATGGCGCATAGCCCCACGGGGCGTTATCGACCCAGGTCCAGCCCCATGGCGCCAGCCAGGTCCAGCGGCCATCGCGATACGGCGCCCAGTCGGCCGCCACATTGCGCGGCGCCCACAAGGGGCCGTAATCAACGCTCTCGGTCCAGCTGCCGTGGCGATCGAGTTCTTCGTAGCCGGTCATGCCGGTGGACACATACTGGGTGCTGACCATGTCGGCCTGGCGGTCGCGTTCGTCGGCCCAGACATCAAAGCCATCGCGCCGCGCAACCAAGGTGCGCGCATCGGCATTGCTGATATCGGCCTGGTAGCCGACATTGACCGTGAACGAAGAACTGGCGCCGTCCACCCGCGCGGTGCCGGCCAGCACGCTGATCTGGCTGGTATCGGGCACGCGTTCCACGTCCACACGCAGCACGCCCGGTTCGATCATGGTGATGCGCGCCTGCGGCGTGCTCAGTTCAAAGTCACGCAGCATGTCGCGATTGCGCACGCGGATGTTGACGCTGCCGTAATTCAGGCGCAAACGCAGCAAATCGTCATCGATATCGGTAATTTCCAGGTCGGAATCGCCGTCCAGGCGCACGGCGGTGGAGCCGACGCGAAACTCGGTGCGGGCGCCGCTGGCCGTGGTCAGGTGGCTGGCGCCGGTGACGGGCCAGTTGAGCGTGGCGGCCACCGGTTCATCGTCGCCGCTCAGCGTGACCTGGCCCTGTACCGAAGAAATCCGGCCGACGGCGCCAGGCAGGTCAGCCTGCGCCAGTGCCGGGGAACTGAGGAAGGGACTCAGGCTTGCCAGCAGCGCCAGCACGACGGTAGGGACGACGTTGGACATCATTTGGCGGCTCATGGCGGCGCTCCTGTGGTGAATAACGATTTAACGCCGCAGGCGCCTATTCGCCTACCTGGGTTACAAATAATTTCAAATCACGCCAGACATCACGTTGCTGCGCCACCGCGTTTCACAAAGAACAAGGCCGCCCCCACGCCCATCAGCAAGCCGCCGAACACGCGATTTTGCTGTTTGACGGCGCGCGGATCACGGAAAAACCGCTGCATTGAAGACGCCAGCAAGGCGTAGCTATGCATCACCACCAAGTCGATCGTGCACATGGTGACGGCCAGGATCAGCAATTGCGGCAGCAGCGGTGCGCCCTGGGTAATAAACTGCGGCAGCACCGCCACCATGAAAATAATCCCCTTGGGATTGGTGGCATTGGTCAAAAAGCCGGTCAGAAAGCGCTTGCGCGGCGATGGCACCGTCACGGCTGCATGACTCTCCTGCAGGCCGACGCTGACCTTGGCGCGCCACTGGCTCCAGCCCAGGTAAATCAGGTATAGCGCGCCCACCGTCTTGACCACGTTAAAGGCCAGCTCGGACGCCAGCAGCAGCGAGCCGACACCCGCACCGGCAATAAAAAACACCAGCAGCAAACCGGTCTGCAAGCCGAAAATCGTGGTGCTGGCGCGCCGCACGCCATATGACAAACCATGTGACATCGACAATACCGCGCCCGAACCGGGCGAGACGGCAATAATGCAGGCGGCAACGAAAAATCCCAGCCAGGTGGCAAAGCTCATGTGTGATCCGATCAGAAGGCGGCAGCGAGATGCTGCGAGGTAACGCACATTGTAGCTCCGAAGCCATATCGCCGCGCAGCCAGCTTCGGTTAAACTTGCTGCTTAGATAATAAGGACAACCAGGACATCTGATGACCACTTTCCATTCCATTTTCCAGGCGAGGCACTAATGGCCGGCACCAGCTTACTCGCGCTGATCGACGACATCGCCACCATCCTCGACGACGTCACCGTCATGAGCAAGGTCGCGGCCAAAAAGACTGCTGGTGTGCTCGGTGACGACCTGGCGCTCAATGCACAGCAGGTGGCGGGCGTGCGCGCCAGCCGCGAAATTCCCGTGGTGTGGGCGGTGGCGGTCGGTTCACTCAAGAACAAGGCCATCCTGGTGCCGGCGGCGCTGGCCATCAGCGCCTTCCTGCCGCAGGCGATCACGCCGCTGCTGATGATCGGCGGCCTGTACCTGTGCTTCGAGGGCTTTGAAAAAATCGCCCACAGCGTGCTGCACAAGGAAGAGGAGGCGCAGCACAAGCAGCAACTGGTGGCCAGCGCCGCCGATCCCGAAGCCGACCTGGTGGCGCTGGAGCAGGAAAAGATCAAGGGCGCCGTGCGCACCGACTTTATCCTGTCGGCCGAAATCATCGTCATCGCGCTGGGCACGGTGGCCAGTGAACCGTTCAGCAAGCAGGCCATGGTGGTGGTGACGATTGCGCTGCTGATGACGGTGGGCGTGTACGGCATCGTCGCCGCCATCGTCAAGATGGATGACGCCGGCCTCTACCTGAGCAAGCTGGGCAACAGCCTGGTGCGCGCCTTCGGCCGCTTCCTGCTCGCCGCCGCACCCAAGCTGATGAAGCTGCTGTCGGTGGTCGGCACGGCCGCCATGTTCATGGTCGGCGGCGGCATCCTCGTGCACGGCATCCCCGGCAGCCACGACGTGGTGCACCACGCAGTCGAAGCCGTGGCCGGCGTGCCGGCGCTGGGACCGGTGCTCGGCTTCATCACCCCGAGCGTGATCGATGCGCTGGCCGGCCTGGTGGCCGGTGCACTGGCGCTGGTGGCGGTGACCGTTGGCGGCAAGTTGTGGCGGACGGTCAGGAAGCCGGCCTGAGTTTTTTGCATATTGATTAAGCCTTGTTCGCATCACTCATCAATCCCGGGAATTTTGATCTACATCAATAAAATTGCCTGTAGGACTCCGTACACTGGTCACACCTATTGTGATAAAGCAACAACAGCCGGAGAGATGTGATGCGCAACAACCAACCCGTCAGTAACCGCGAAGTGGAAGTACTCGACGATCAGGCTATCGTTTCCAAAACTGATCTGAATGGCAATATCGTCTACGTCAACCCGTATTTCACGCAGATCAGCGGCTTTGCGGAAGACGAATTGCTCGGTGCGCCGCAAAACATCGTGCGCCATCCCGATATGCCGGCGGAAGCGTTTGCCGACCTGTGGGAATCGATCAAGGCCGGCACGCCGTGGACCGGCATCGTCAAGAACCGCTGCAAGAACGGCGACCACTACTGGGTACGCGCCAACATCACGCCGATCCGCGAACACGGCAAGACCATCGGCTACATGTCGGTGCGCGTCAAGGCCGAGCGTGCGCAGATCGCCGAAGCCGAACAGGCTTACCGCGCCATCCGCAGCGGCGAGGCGCACGGCATCCGCATCAGGAACGGCCAGTTGATTCGCCCCGGCCTGGTGCACCTGCTGGGGCGCCTGAGCCACGTGTCGCTGGGCATGCGCATCTGGCTGGCCACCAGTGTGGTCAATGTGCTGCAGCTGGGCGTGTGCGTGGCCGCGCTGATGGGCAACGAGGGCCATAGCTACGCCATCTTCGGCGCCACCTTTGCCGGCCTGCTGATCAACGTCTTCCTGTGGTACACGCTGCGGGTATCGATGCTGGGCCCCCTCAAACAGGCCTTGCACGGCGCCCGGGCGATTGCCGCCGGCGACCTCACCGCCAGCTTCCACACCGAAGCCACCGATGAAGTCGGCCAGCTGCTGCGCGCGCTCCAGCAAATGAACAGCAACCTGATCGCCACCATCCGCGATGTGCGCGTCAACGTCGAAACCATGGCCGTGGCCACGCGCCAGATCGCCGCCGGCAATGCCGACCTGTCGGGCCGCACCGAAGCGCAGGCGGCCAGCCTGGAAGAAACCGCGTCCAGCGTGGAACAGTTCTCCTCGACCGTCAAACAGAACGCCGACAACTCGGCACAGGCCAACGAACTGGCGGTCAATGCCTCCAACGTGGCCGTGCAGGGTGGTGAAATCGTCGCCGACGTGATTGCCACCATGGATGAAATCAACACCTCGTCGCGCAAGATCGTCGATATCATCGGCCTGATCGAAGGCATCGCCTTCCAGACCAACATCCTGGCGCTCAACGCCGCCGTCGAAGCAGCGCGCGCCGGGGAACAGGGTCGCGGCTTTGCCGTCGTCGCCGGCGAAGTGCGCAACCTGGCGCAGCGCAGCGCCACTGCCGCCAAGGACATCAAGAACCTTATCGATGTCTCGGTCGGCAAGGTCAGCGCCGGCATGCTGCAGGTCGATCGCGCCGGCGCCACCATGAAGGAAGTGGTGGCCTCGGTGCAGCAGGTGACTGCCATCATGCGCGAAATTTCGATTGCCTCGCACGAGCAAAGCATCGGCGTCGATCAGGTCAACTCGGCCATCGCCCATATGGACCAGGTCACGCAGCAAAACGCTGCGCTGGTCGAGGAAGCCGCAGCGGCCACCGCCAGCCTGGCGCTGGAAGCGGGCGGCCTGACGCAGGCGGTCAGCCTGTTCAAATTTGGCCGCGCCCCATCGCGAGTACGCAGCCCGCAACGCGCTGCTGCACCGGAAGCCCGACGCCTGGCCGCCTGAACACCCATTAAGTGAAGATCATGAACACCATCCACAGCAGCCAGGATCATGCCGGCAGCGCAGGCAGCTCCATCGCCAGTCCCTTCGCCGCCGCCAGCGCGGTGGAATTCGACGCTGCCATCATCAGCAAACTGAGCCAGTCCGGTCCGCGCTACACCTCGTATCCAACCGCCGACCGCTTCCAGCCAGACTTTGGCTACAGCCAGTTTCTGGAAGCGGTGGCCGGGCTGCGCCTGCGACGCAGCCAGCGTCCGCTGTCGCTGTACATCCATATCCCGTTCTGCAACACGATCTGCTACTACTGCGGCTGCAACAAGATCGTCACCAGGGACACCAGCAAGGCCGCCACCTACCTGGGCTATCTGAAACAGGAACTCGACATGCAGGGCCGGCTGTTTGCCGGTATCGGCAAGATCGAACAGCTGCATTTCGGCGGCGGCACGCCGACCTATCTGAGCGACCGCCAGATGGGCGACCTGATGGGCTACCTGCACGACAACTTCGACTTTGCGACTGATGCGCAAGGCGAATACTCGATCGAGATCGATCCGCGCACGGTCACGCCCGAGCGCATCCACTCGCTGCGCGCGCAGGGCTTCAACCGCGTCAGCCTGGGTGTGCAGGATTTTGATCCGGAAGTGCAAAAAGCCGTCAACCGCATCCAGCCCGAGGCAGAAACCCGCGCCGTGATGGACGCCGCGCGCGCCGCCGGCTTCCGCTCGATCAGCATCGACCTGATTTACGGCCTGCCGAAGCAGACCATGGAAAGCGTCGAGCGCACCATCGACCAGGTGATCGAGGCCAGCCCGGACCGCATTGCGCTGTACAACTACGCCCACCTGCCGCACCTGTTCAAGCCGCAACGGCGCATCCTGGAGGAAGACTTGCCCAGCGCCGCCGTCAAGCTCGACCTGCTGGCGCTGTGCATCCGCCGCCTGTGCGCGGCCGGCTATGTGTACATTGGCATGGACCACTTTGCCAAGCCCGATGACGAACTGGCCGTGGCCCAGCGCCAGGGACGTTTGCAGCGCAACTTCCAGGGCTATTCCACGCGCGCCGAAGCGGACCTGATTTCCTGCGGGGTATCGGCCATCAGCGCGGTGGGCGCCACCTACAGCCAGAATGAAAAAACCCTGGAAGGCTATTACGAAAAACTCGACGCCGGCGTGCTGCCGGTGATCCGTGGCATCAAGCTCGATAACGACGACCTGCTGCGCCGCATCGTGATCCAGAAGCTGATGTGCGACTTCGACCTGTCGATCGCCTCGCTCGAGCAGGCTTTTCCCATCCAGTTCCAGCAGTATTTTGCGCTCGAACTGCAAAAGCTCAAGGCCTTCGAAGACGACGGCTTGGTTTCCATTGACCCGCAGTGGATCAGCGTGACGCCCAAGGGCCGCCTGCTGATCCGCAACATCTGCATGGTGTTCGACCGCTACCTGAACATGCCCCGCCTCGACAGCGCCCAGCCGCTGCGCTACTCCAAGACTATTTGAGACGCTGATGAGCACCGCGCAACTGCTGCCAGTTTTTCTCGTCGGTCTGGCCGGCAGCGTGCACTGCGTGGGCATGTGCGGCGGCATAGTCGGCGCCCTGTCAGCCAATATGGCCGCAGCGGCGCCAGCACAGGTACGTGCGGTGATACCGATTGCAACGGCCGCCAGCCTGGCGGCGCCCATGCTGCCCCGTGTGCTGGCCTACAACACCGGCCGCATCGCCAGCTATATGCTGGCCGGCGCCATGGCCGGTGGTCTCGCCGGCGGCGCCCAGGGCCTGGCAGGTTTGGTCGGCATTCAGCTCGGCTTTTACTGGCTGGCCAACCTGATGCTGGTCGCACTGGGCCTGTATTTGATGAACGCCTGGCGCGGCCTGGCCTGGCTGGAACAAGGCGGGCGCGTGCTGTGGCAGCGCGCCCAGCCCGCGCTGGCGCCACTGATGAAAACCCTGATGCCGGCCCGCCATGCACACCAGGCGATGGCGCTGGGCGCCCTGTGGGGCTGGCTGCCGTGCGGCATGGTCTACAGCGTGCTGCTGACCGCCATGCTCAGTGGCGACGCTTGGGATGGCGCCGCCGTGATGCTGGCCTTTGGCCTGGGCACGCTGCCGATGCTGATCGGCCTGGGCCTGCTGGGCGCGCGCCTTACCCACGCCATGCGGCGGCCAGTGCTGCGCAGCGCCTGCGGCCTGATGGTGCTGGCCTTCGGCGTACTGGGTCTGATGCGCGCGGCTGGCGGCTTCATGCCCGAATGGATGACTATCTTATGCCTGACACCTCACTGAACCAGCAAGCTGCGGCCAACGCAGCGTCAACGCCAGGCTGCTACCACTGCGGCGAACCGATACCCCCAAGCGCCCACTGGCCTGTGGAAATCGATGCCGTTGTCCACACGATGTGCTGCCCCGGCTGCGCGGCGGTGGCGCAAACCATCGTCGATCTGGGGCAGAGCAGCTATTACCGCGAACGGGCCGCCTATGCGCGCACCTCGGCCGATGGCGCTCACCTGGTGCCGCCCGAGCTGCACCTGTACGACAATGCCGACCCGCGCTTTGCCCTCGATGAAGATAGCCGTGCATCGACATTTGCGGTGGAGGGCATCCGCTGCGCCGCCTGCGTGTGGCTGATCGAGCGCCGGCTGGCGCGCCTGCCCGGTGTGGCCAGCGCCCAGCTCAATGTCGCCACCGAGCGCCTGTACGTGCGCTGGCGCAGCGCCGACTGCCAGCCCGGCGATATCCTGGCGGCGCTGCACACGATCGGCTATACCGCCTACCCCTACGACGCCGGCCGCCACCAGCAGCAGCAACGCCAGGCCGCACGTACGCTGGGGCGCCAGCTGTTCGTCGCCGGGCTGTCGATGATGCAGGTGATGATGTACGTGGCGCCCGCCTACATGTCCAACGGCGACGGCACGCTGGACCCCGCCATGGCCTCGCTGATGGAATGGGCCAGCCTGCTGCTGACCATTCCGGCCGTCAGCTACGCCGCCCTGCCGTTCTGGCGCGGCGCCTGGGCCAGCCTGCGCGCACGCACACTGGGCATGGATGTGCCGGTGGCGCTGGGCATCGCCGCCGCCTTTGGCGCCAGCGTGGTGGCCACCATGCGCGGCAGCGGCGAAGTCTGGTTCGATTCGGTGACCATGTTCATCTTCCTGCTGCTTTGCAGCCGCTGGGTCGAGTTGCGCGCACGGCGCCGCGCCGGCGCTGCGCTTGAACGTCTGCACCATGCGCTGCCGCCATCGGCCACCCTGCTGGCGCAGTATCCGGCCAGCCGTGACACCACGCTGGTAAGGGCGGCGGCGCTCACACCCGACCAGGTCATCATGATCAAGCCCGGCGAGGCGGTGGCGGCCGACTGCGTGCTGATCGAGGGCGCCACCGCGCTCGACCTGTCGCTGCTGAGCGGTGAAAGCGCACCGGTGCCGAAAAGCGCCGGCGAACTGCTGCCCGGAGGCGCCATCAACACCAGCGCTGTGGTGCTGGCGCGCGTGACGCGCCGGGCCCAGGACAGCACCATGTCCAGCCTGGTCAAGCTGATCGAGCGGGCCGGGGGCGACAAGCCGCGCATCGCCCTGTGGGCCGACCGCGTGGCGGCCTGGTTCGTCGCCGGCCTGCTGCTGCTGGCACTGGGCGCTTTCGGTTTCTGGGCCTGGCATGACGGCAACCTGCAACGCGCCTGGCCAATTGCGATTGCGGTGCTGGTGGTGTCCTGCCCGTGCGCGCTGTCGCTGGCCACGCCCACAGCGCTGGCCGCCGCCACCGACCACCTGTTGCGGCGCGGTGTACTGGTGAGCGGCGCGCAAACGCTGGAAACCCTGCACCGCGCCACCCACGTGGTGTTCGACAAGACCGGCACCCTGACCTACGGCCGCCCGGTACTGCAGGCGACCGTGCCGCTGGCAGCGATGCGCGCCGACTTTTGCCTGCAGGTGGCGGCCGCGCTGGACGCCGGCAGCGGCCACCCGCTGGCGCACGCCATCGTCGCCGCCGCCGTTGAAGCGGGCGGCGGCCAGCGCCAGCCATGGCATCCGAGCGCTGTGCGCGAAGTGGCGGGGCGCGGCATTGAAGCGGTGCTGCACAACCGCCGCTACCGCCTCGGCAACGCCGCCTTTGTCGCAGAGATGGCCGGCATCATGCCCGAGCACGCGCTGGCGGCGGACGCCACCCCGGTCTACCTGGGCGCCGAAGGCCAGTGGCTGGCCTGCCTGCAGTTGCAGGACGGCTTGCGGCTAGACGCGCGCAGTACCGTCGATTACTTCCGCCAGGCCGGCAAGACCGTGGTGCTGCTCAGCGGCGACCATGATGCGCTGGCGCGCCGCGTCGGCGACCAGCTCGCTATCGCCACTACCGTGGGCGGCTACCTGCCCGAGGAAAAGCTGGCCTTTGTGCGCCAGTTGCAAATGAAGGGGGCGGTGGTGGCCATGGTCGGCGACGGCATCAACGACGCCGCCGTGCTGAGCGCGGCCGATGTCTCGTTTGCCATGGGCGAAGGGGCGGCGCTGGCGCAAGCCCATGCCGACGCCGTGCTGCTGTGCGGCCGGCTCGGCGCGGTGGCCGACAGCGCCCGCGTGGCGGCGCGCACCATGCGCGTGATCCGCCAGAACCTGGCCTGGGCCAGCCTGTATAACGTGACCGCGATTCCGGCCGCCGCCATCGGCCTGCTCAACCCCTGGCTGTCGGGCGTGGGCATGGCCGTCAGTTCGGCGGTGGTGGTGGCCAATGCACTGCGCCTGCGTGGCTCGGGCAAGGAGCACTGATGGAAGCGCTGTTACTGCTGATTCCCCTGAGCGTGCTGGTGGTGTTTGTGGCGCTGTGGGTGTTTTTCCGCGCCGCCGACGATGGCCAGTTCGACGACCTGGTCGGCCCCGGCCTGCGCGTGCTGCAGGATGATGACCACGTGGTGGTCACCGCCGATGACAACAAGGCTCACAGCTCGGTGCGCAGCTCGAACAGTTCCGGGAACAGCACCACGTCGAGCATCTTGCGCAAGTAATTCACGCCTTCGGTGCCGCCGGTGCCGGGCTTGAAGCCGATCACGCGCTGCACCGTCGTCACATGGCGGAAGCGCCAGACACGGAAGGCCGTTTCCAGATCGACCAGCTT
>JBEVNE010000315.1:0-3372 GCA_040508275.1 Duganella sp. | reverse complement strand
GTTTTCCGTTTCGCGGCGGCGCTCCTTGTACTTCGACACGCCGGCCGCCTCTTCGAGGAACACGCGCAGTTCTTCCGGGCGCGATTCGATGATGCGCGCGATCATGCCCTGGCCGATGATGGCGTAGGCGCGCGGACCGAGTCCGGTGCCCAGGAAGATGTCCTGGATGTCGCGCCGGCGCACCGGCTGGCCGTTGATGTAATAGGTGGACGTGCCGTCGCGCGTGAGCGTGCGCTTGACCGCGATCTCGGCGTACTGGCCCCACTGGCCGGCGGCCTTGCCGGCGCTGTTGTCGAACACCAGTTCGACCGAGGCACGGCCGGCGCTCTTGCGGTGGGTGGAGCCGTTGAAGATCACGTCCTGCATCGACTCGCCGCGCAGCTCGGAGGCTTTCGACTCGCCCAGCACCCAGCGCACCGCGTCGATGATATTGGACTTGCCGCAGCCGTTGGGGCCGACCACGCCGACCAGCTGACCCGGCACCTGGAAATTGGTGGGATCGACGAACGACTTAAATCCCGACAATTTAATGGAAGATAGACGCACGTTGGGTTGATCGTTTAGCTGTGTTGGGTGGGATGTGGGCCGTATGAAGTCGTCATCATACCATTCAGGATATCAGAACAGGCCAAAAAGCAGCGCGGCGCAGTGTGCGCGCCGCGTTCCCTGCCCCTATTGCGCCAGCGATTGCCGCTGGTGCTTCCAGATATCGCGTGTGTAAGGCTGATCGCGGCCCGACAGGTATGTGGCCGCCTTGGCGATCCACGCCTCCGCCGGCACAGGCTCGACCTGCGGCGCGATCAGCAAAACCGGCAGGCACAGCAAAGCCAGCATGCGGCTCAGCGCCCACTGCCGCTCCCTGCTGGCGTACCAGATGAACGCGGCCGCCACGGCCAGCCCCAGCACGGCGCCACTCACTGCTTCCGAAACAGAATGCGCCAGCACCGGCACGCGCGAGATCGATATGAGCACCGCCAGGATTACGCCGGCAGCAGCGCCAGCCTGCCGCGCCCATGCTCCCGACGAACGAAACACCAGGTAACCGGCCACCGGGTACACGGCCGCCGCGCGCATGGCGTGGCCGCTGAAACCGGCGAACTCGATCGATTCAATGCCGATCGCCCAGCCCATGAAGGCCATCTTGGTGATCACCACCAGCGCCATGCCGACGCCGAACAGCAGCGACCACGCCAGCATCAACCGCCACCGCTTGCCGACAATCAGATAAATCGCGATCGCGACACCGATCGGCCCGGTTACTGCAAGACTTCCTGCAACACTTAATGCATGCCACCAATACATCCAATCACCGCCTTTCTTTTTTTTTGCACTGCACCATTATTAAAACACAGGCGGCTACATCATTGCCAAACCTTACCGTGAATCAATATTTGATGGGCAAAAACGGTGACCGGCGCCAGCGGCCGCGCCTAGATGTTCGCCACCCGCTGGCCACGCGGCGGAATAAAGTCCTTGATGCTGTTGATCATGCCGACATCGCGGGCGTCGGCGGCGGTCAGGTGCAGGTCGGAATAGGCGTGGGTGCGCCAGTGTTCCTCGCTCAGTTGCACGTGTTCGCGCAGGATTTGCTCGGTACGGGCATCGTCGGCCTGCAAGCCTTCGACGATGATGCGCAACGCGTCCGGGCGGGCGCCGTGCGGCGCGCTGGCGTGCGATTTGTGCACCATGAAACGGGCGGTATCGCTGGCATGGCGCTCTTCGCCGGCCAGGAACAGCACCACGGCAATCGACGCCACGGCGCCGGCGTTGTAGGTAACGATCTTGATCGGCAGCTTGCTCAGGTAGTTGTACAGACAGATGCCGTCGCTGACGTAACCGCCATTCGACTGGATCAGGATGTGGGCGGTGCTGATGCGGTCCTCGGTCATGTCGGCGACGGCGTCGAACACGCGGCGCACCATGTCACTGTTGACGTCGCCTGACAGCGTGAACCATGCATGTCCTGCGTAATCTTCCGGATCTTGCTCAGTTGTGGAATGTTCTGGGCTCATGGCTGGGCTCTCAAAATAATGTGATTTATTCTAGCAAATAGTTGCCTTTAGGGTTTTTTGCCCGTGCGCCATTCGTGCGCGCCACGCCAGCCAGAATCGCCGGTCCCAGATTGACAGCGCCTGTTAACTGACTTATATTCCCGAGTCTTGATCGGGAGAGGGCAAACCAGCGTTGCCGCCGAAGGGGCACTACCCAAAAACTCTCAGGCAAAAGGACCGGTCAAGGGGCGCGAATTAATGCATTAGTATGTGCCGCTCAACTCTGGAGAGCGATTGCGCGGCAATCCACCGAAGGGGCGCACGGGAGTCATCCCGTTATCTCTCAGGTACCAAGGACAGAGGGGTCTGCAACATTGCGGAACAATTCCATGAATTGCTCCACGGATGCTCTGTTAACCCTTGCCCCCTGGATATGGACCAACCATGACGCTCAACGCTACCCCCCTCAATAACGCACACCGCGCAGCCGGCGCCCGCATGGTCGATTTCGGCGGCTGGGACATGCCCGTCAATTACGGTTCGCAGATCGAAGAGCATCACGCCGTACGCACCGACGTCGGCATGTTCGACGTCGCCCACATGTGCGTGGTGGACATCCGTGGCGCCCAGGCGCGTCCCTTCCTGCGCGGCCTGCTGGCCAATAACGTCGACAAGCTGCAGGTGTCGGGCAAGGCGCTGTATTCGTGCATGCTCAACCCGCAAGGCTTCGTGATTGACGACCTGATCGTTTATTTCATCCGCGAAGACTGGTTCCGCCTGGTGGTCAATGCCGGCACGGCCGAAAAAGACATCGCCTGGATGCAGCAGCAGAACACCGCCACCAATAGCGGCCTGACCATTACCGGCCGCCGCGACGGTCCCGGCGCCATGGCCCTGATCGCCGTGCAAGGCCCCAATGCCCGCGCCAAGGTGTGGCAGGTGATCGCCGAATCGCAGGCCGCCACCGCCGAGATGAAACCGTTCAATGTCGCGTTTGTCGACAGCGCCGCCTTTGGCGAGGCCATGATTGCGCGCACCGGCTATACCGGCGAAGACGGTTTTGAAATCGGCGTGGCCGCCGGCCAGGCCGAAGCGTTGTGGAATGCGCTGGCCGCTGCCGGCGTGAAGCCGGCCGGACTGGGCGCGCGCGACACGCTGCGCCTGGAAGCCGGCATGAACCTGTACGGCCAGGACATGGACGACACCGTCAACCCACTGGACGCCGGCCTGGGCTGGACCATCGACCTGGTCTCGGAGCGCGATTTCATCGGCAAGGCCGCGCTGCAAAGCATGGGCCAGAACGCCAACTTCGTCGGCCTGATCCTGCGCGAAAAAGGCGGCGTGCTGCGCGCCCACCAGAAAGTGATCGTGGCCGGCAGCG
>JBEVNE010000272.1:0-14960 GCA_040508275.1 Duganella sp. | reverse complement strand
GGTATCTGCACGTTGTCGGCGATGGCCTGTGCTGCTTCCGGCACAAACGTGCCGATATCGCGGCCACGCACATTGGCGCTGACAACAATCCGGCGCTTGCCGTTTTCGCGGCTGATCTGGTTGGGACCGGGCGCAAAATCGAGCGTGGCAACTTCACCGAGTGGAATGAAGGTGGTTGCCGCGCCGGCTTTTGCTGGCAGCGGGATAGGGATGCGTTTCAAGGCGTCAAGGTCGTTACGCAGGGTTTCCGGCAGGCGCACCAGGATCGAGAAACGACGGTCGCCCTCGAACATGATGCCGGCTTCTCGGCCGCCGGTGGCAATCGCCAGCGCGTCCTGCACGTCACCGATATTGAGGCCGTAACGCGAAGTTTTCTCGCGGTCGATGTTCACGGTCAGCATGGGCAAACCACCGGTCTGTTCGACCTTGACCTCAATTGCGCCCGGAATCTTTTGCAGTACGCCGGCGATCTGCTTGCCGGTCGATTCCAGCACGTCCATGTCATCGCCAAAGATCTTCACCGCCACATCGCTGCGCACGCCCGAGATAAGCTCGTTGAAGCGCAGTTGAATCGGCTGCGAAAATTCGTAGGCATTGCCGGGATAGTTGTCGGCCTCTTTCTGGATCGCCTCCAGCAGTTCCTGCCGGGTTTTCTTCGGCTTGGGCCAGTCCGATTCGGGCTTGAGCATGATGTAGCCATCCGAAATGTTCGGCGGCATCGGGTCCGATGCAATTTCGGCCGTACCGGTGCGGGCAAATACGCGGTCAATCTCGGCAAACCTGGCTTTCAGGCCGATTTCGAGCTGCTTCTGCATGTCCACCGATTGGGTCAGGCTGGTGCCCGGCACGCGCAGCGCCTGGATGGCGATATCGCCCTCGTTCAGGTTGGGGATGAACTCGCTGCCCAGGCGGGTAGCCAGCAAACCGCTGAGGACAATCACCACTGCGGCGCTGGTCAATACCACGGCGCCATTGCGCATGACTTTTTCCAGCAACGGCTCGTAAGCTTTTTTGGCCATGACCATCAGGCGATTCTCTTTTTCGGCCACGCGTTTGCCGATGAACAGCGCCACGGCGGCGGGAATAAAGGTAATCGACAGTATCATCGCGCCCAGCAGCGCTGCCACCACCGCAAACGCCATCGGATGGAACATCTTGCCTTCCACGCCAGCCAGCGCAAAGATCGGCAGGTACACCACCATGATGATCAACTGGCCGAACAGCAGCGGCCGGCGTGCCTCTTTGGATGCGGCAAACACTTCCTCGAAGCGCTCCTTGAGCGTCAGCTCGCGCTGGTGATGTTCCTGCGCGTGCGCCAACCGGCGTACGCAGTTTTCAACGATCACCACCGCACCATCGATGATGATGCCAAAGTCCAACGCGCCCAGGCTCATCAGGTTGGCGCTGACCTTGTAGTTGACCATGCCGGTGAATGTGAACAGCATCGACAGCGGGATCACCATGGCAGTGATCAGCGCGGCGCGGAAATTCCCCAGGAACAGGAACAGCACCACCACCACCAGCACGGCGCCTTCGACCAGGTTCTTCTTGACGGTATAGATGGCCTTGTCCACCAGCACGGTGCGGTCGTAGACGGGAATCGCTTTCACGCCTTTCGGCAGCGAGCGGTTGACCTCGACCATGCGGTCGGCAACGGCCTGCGACACCACCCGGCTGTTTTCACCGATCAGCATGAAGACCGTGCCCAGCACCACTTCGCGGCCGTTTTCGGTGGCTGCACCGCTGCGCAGCTCGCGGC
The DNA here is from genome assembly GCA_040508275.1 of Duganella sp. Classification (GTDB taxonomy): domain Bacteria; phylum Pseudomonadota; class Gammaproteobacteria; order Burkholderiales; family Burkholderiaceae_D; genus Rugamonas. Next base: position 13,201 of record JBEVNE010000272.1, on the reverse strand, counting down.
CAATCGCCACTTCCGCCACGTCGCGCACGCGTATCGGCACGCCATCGACATTGCTCAGCGTGGTGTTGCGGATGTCGTCGAGCGTGCGCACCTGGCCCGGTGCACGGATCAGGAATTGCTCGCCACGGCGTTCGATATAGCCGGCGCCGACGTTGTTGTTGTTGAGGTCAATCGCAGCGATCACGCTCTTCAGCGTCAGCCCATACGAACTCAGCTTTACCGGATCTGGCGTGATGTGGTATTCCTTGGCGTAACCACCAATCGAATTAATTTCCGTCACGCCCGGCACTTGCCGCAGTTGCGGCTTGATGATCCAGTCCTGGATTTCGCGCAGGTCGGTCGGCGTGTAGGGCGTGCCGTCCGGCTTTTTTGCGTCGGGCTCGTTTTCCACCGTCCACAGGTAGATTTCACCGAGCCCGGTCGAGATCGGGCCCATCATCGGCGCCACGCCCTGCGGCAGGTTTTCCCTGGCTTCCTGGATGCGCTGATTGACCAGCTGGCGCGCAAAATAGACGTCGGTGCCATCCTTGAAGATGACGGTCACTTGCGACAATCCATAGCGCGACAGCGAACGGGTCTGCTCCAGGTTGGGCAGACCGGCCATCACCGTCTCGATCGGGAACGTCACGCGCTGCTCAACTTCGAGCGGCGAGTAACCGGAGGCCGACGTATTGATCTGGACCTGGACATTGGTAATGTCCGGCACGGCGTCAATCGGCAACTTCTGGTAGTTATACATGCCTATGGCAGCCATGAAGATCACGGCCAGCATGACCAGCCAGCGCTGATCGATGGCGAAGCGAATAATTCGTTCAAACATGATGATTTCCCGGGTCAGTGTTCGTGGCTGGCACTGCCTTTGCCTTGCTCTGCCTTGACAACAAAGCTGCCCGTTGCCGCATAGGTTGCTCCCGGCGCAATGCCCTGGACGATCTCGACATACTTGCCATCGCTGGCGCCGGTGGTCACCGGCTGCGCAGTGAATCCTTTGGCGTTGGCGACAAACACCACGGTCTTGCCTTCAACCGTCTGCACCGCTTCGGACAGTACCGCTACCGCGACTTCTTTTTTATCGCGCGTCAGCGCCACGTTGACGAACAGGCCCGGCCGCCAGGCCAGGTTGGGATTGGCAATCACCACCCGTGCTTTCGAGGTGCGTGTCTGTTCACCGAGCAGGTTGCCGACATAGCTGATTTTGCCGACCGCAGAAGATTTACTGGCGGTGGAATAGATCGTGACATCCTTGCCGATGCTGACTTTTTCCAGATCCTTGGCCGAAACGATCACTTCAGCCCACACGCTGGACAGGTCCGACAGCAAAAACACATTGGCGTCGGCTGCTACCGCTTCGCCCAGGGCGATGTGTTTTTCCACCACGATGCCATCGAACGGCGCGCGCAACACATAACGGTTCAACGCGCCGCCACCGTCGCCCGCGCCCAGCGCCGACAGTTTGGACCTGGCCGTTTGCGCCTGAATTTCTGCTTCGCGGTAGGCTTGCTCAGCCTGCAGATAGTCTTGCTCGGCGGAGATTTTGTCCTGCCATAATTTTTTCTCGCGCTCGTAGGTGGTCTTGGCCAAGGCCAGGCGCTTTTGTGCGGCCAAGGCGGCGCTGCGCAAATCGGCCAGGTCGGAGCTGGAAATCACCGCCAGTACCTGACCCTTTTTCACGCTCTGCCCCAGGTCGGCGGAAACCGATTCGGCAACGCCAGGCACGCGCGGCACGATGTGTGCGGTGCGATCGTCGTTGAAGCGTATTTCGCCAGGCAGTTCGATGATGGTGTCGATGCTGGCCTTGTCGGCCACCGCCAGCTTGACGCCGGCAGTCTTGATCTGCTGCGCGGTCATGGCCACCAGCTCAGCGTCGCCATGGGGCTTGCCCTCGGCGCCTTTCTCTTGATGGCCCTCTTTGCCATGACCGTCGTCGTCATGGCCTTTTTTTGCACTGGCGTGGGCGCCATGGCCACCGGATTCGGCGGCGCCATCGCCTTTTTTCCAGAACAGGATGACTGCTGCGAGGATGGCGCCGACCACAATGATGATGGCGATAGTGGTCCGGGATTTCTTGTCTAAAGTGATCATTGGGTGTTCCTGTCGGTTGTCAGCGTGCCGGAATTGCCTTCCGCTGCCACGTAGCGTTGAAGGTCGGCGATCGAGCGATAGCGGTCAGAGAGCGCGCGCAGGTAGAGGGCGCGGTTTTGAAACAAGGTGCGCTGGGCGTCCAGCACATCGATGAAGCCAAACTTGCCGAGTTCAAATCCCGTCACGGCGGCATCAAAAGCCTGCTGCGCCGCTGGCAGAATTTCCTGGCGCATGGCGGTAATCTGCTGTTGCGACAGTTCGGCGCGCTGATGGGCGCTGAACAACGCTTGCGACAGGCGCAACTGCTCCACTTCCACCTCGGTCTTGGCCTTGTCCACGCGGCGCAGGGCCGACAGCAGGTTGCCCTGGTTACGGTTAAACAGCGGTAAGGGTACAGCAAGTCCGACCACGGTTTGCGAACGCCCCGTCTCATAGTCTTTTTTGCTGCCGACGGTCACGGTGAGGTCGGGAATGCGTTGTGCGCGTTCCAGCTTGACCTGGGCTTCCTCCCTGGCAATCTGGGTGCGGGCGCGCTGCATCTGTGGCGAAGCATCAAGCTGCGCCTGCAGGGTTTCCAGCGCCGGCACCTGCACCCGCTCGATATCGGGCATGACGAGTGCGCGATCCAGCGCGGCGGTGCTGCCCCACAGCACAGTCAAGCTGCGATAGGCCAGCGTCAACTCGGACAGCGCCTGCGACAGCTCCAGTTTGGCGCTGGATTCCGCAACGTTCGAGCGGGTCTGCTCCAGCGGTGAGATTTTGCCAGCGGTAACGCGCCGCGCCGCGGCGTTACTGGCATTGGCGGCCAGTTTCAGCGACGCGCGCGCCAGGTCCACGCGCTCCTGCGCCGTCAGCGCTTCCATGTAGGCAGTGATGACATCGGCGCGCAAGCCGGCGCGACCGACAGCGACATCGCCGACGGCCAGTGCGCGGTCGTAGTCGGCAACGGCGATGCGCGCACCGCGTTTGCCGCCGAGTTCCAGTGCCTGGCTGAGCTGATAAGTCTGGGTGCGCGAAGCTTTTTGCATCCCCTCCCGGAGGAAGGAAAACTCCGGATTGGGCAAGGCGCCGGCCTGCAGTGTGGCGCCCTCGGCGATGGCGACGCTTTGCGCGGCCGAACGCAGTTCCGGGCTGGTCGCCAGCGCCATGGTAATGGCCTGCTCCAGCGTGAGCGGGGCCGCTACAGCGGCGCCAGAGGGGGCTGCGGCTGCAGAATAGGGCTTGTTTTGTGCACCAGCAGGCGCAGTCATGGTGAGCAGTTGTGCCAATAGCACGGCCGCACCAAGGACGATAGGTCTTGATTGCATGGATCACTCCGAAAGAGAAAACGAAGAATATCCAGCGGCATGGCATGTGCCAGCCTAAAGCAGGCTGAACAACAGCTTTATAGAAACACTAGGTGCATAGCGTCGCCGCTGGAACTACGCGGCGGCGAGCCACTGAGGGCGCTCGGGAGGAGGGGTGTACGACGAAGAAAGGCGGGTGACGGTTTCCATGGGGGCGCTGCCTGCCATCAGCGGATGGAAAACACTTGCCGTCATGTCGTCAATCGATGAAGCGCCATGGGCGCACACCGAACAATGCGTGTGGGCAGAGGTTTTCTTGGCAAGATTGGGCTGATCCGGCGTGGCGCTGCCATCGTGATGAGCGACGTCGTTATGCTGATGATGGCCGAAATGTTGTGCCTCTCGCCCCGATTCATGCATGCAATAGCTCGTCACCACACTCCAGCTGAACTGGAGTGCAACGACGGTCATCAGCAAGTAAAGAAATCGACGGATCATGAATTTAGTATAGCACAGCAACTTTAATGCGCAGGATCACTGATCGTTCATCAGGCGACCAGATTGCGCGGCGCACCGCGTTCCCACGCTTCGATGTTGTCGATCAACTGATCAACCAGCACCTGCATCGCCTGCGTACTGGCCCAGGCCGAGTGCGGCGTAAGAATAAAATTGGGCAGGCGCAGATTGAGCAATACGTGGTCAGCGGGCGGTGGTTCCTGGGTCAGCACGTCGAAACCGGCGCCGCCGATCACGCCGCTTTGCAGGGCTTCGGCCAGCGCCGCTTCATCGACCAGGCCGCCGCGCCCGGTGTTGATCAGCAGGGCGTCGCGCTTCATGCGGCGCAGTTCTGCGGCGCCGATCATGTTGCGGGTCTGCTCGTTCAGCGGCAGGTGCAGGCTCAGTACATCCGAGCTTTCCAGCAGTTCGTCCCAGCCCACCTGACGCACGCCGTCGTCGTTCACCGGTGAACGGTTATACACCACCACCTCCATGCCAAAGGCGCGCGCAATGCCGGCCACCGCCTTGCCCAATGCGCCGTAACCGGCCAGACCGAGGCGGCTGCCGGCAATATCGCTGACCGGGTGGCCAAACAGGCAGAAACGCTCGGACTTTTGCCACAAACCCGCTTCGATATCGGCGCGGTAAGCGACCAGCTGGCGGCGCAGGGCCAGGATCAGGGCAAACGTGTGTTCGGGCAGCGTGTTGACGGCGTAGTTGCGGATATTCGATACCACGATGCCGCGCTCGCGGCAGGCTGCCAGGTCGATGATGTCGGTGCCGGTGGCGGCCACCGCGATCATTTTCAGGTCCGGCAGTTGCGCCAGCGCTTCGGCGCGCAGCGGCACCTTGTTGGTGATGGCGATGGTGGCGCGCGCCGCCTGCAGGCGGCTGACCGCTTCGGCGGCGCTGCTGGCCGGGTACTCGGCCCATGCATGGTCAAACGCCGGCCGGCGTACGCTGGCGATCACGCTGTCGCGGTCGAGAAAAACGATGCTGTGTGCTGCACTCATAGGGCGACCTCAAAAGATGGCGCGCGCGCTGCGGGTGATACTTGCGGCAGGCGCATGCCGGGGTGGTTGGAAAACAGTTCGGCTACCCACTCGACGAACACGCGCACCTTGGCTGACAGGTGGCGGTTTTGTGGGTAGACCACGTGGACGGGCAGGGGATCGCTGACCCAGTCTTCGAGTATGGACTCGAACTGGTCCCGCAAACCCTGGGCCTCCAGCAGAAAACTGGGGATCTGTATCACGCCAAGTCCCGCCAGGCCGGCCGCCACGTAAGCGTTGGTATCGTTGAGGGCGATGTGGCCCGGCATGGCCACCTGTATGCGTTCGGCCTCGCGCGAAAAATCCCAGTCGTAGATCTTGCCCGTCTTGGCCGAAAAAAAATTGACGCAGCGATGCTGGCGTAAATCTTCGGGATGCGCGGGGCGTCCGTAGCGCGCCAGGTAGTCGGGCGTGGCGCAGGTAAGGAAATGCATCATGCCCACACGCCGTGCAATCAGACTGGAATCGACCAGCGCGCCGCCGCGCACGGCGCAGTCCACGCCTTCCTCGACCAGGTCGACGGGGCGGTCGCTGCAGCCCATTTCCATCTGGATGTCGGGATAGCGGCGGAAAAAATCGGGCATGGCAGGCATCAGCACGTCGGACGCCAGGCCAGTCGGTACATCGACGCGCAGCCGGCCGCTGGGACTCAGGCGCGTGCGCGACAGCGATTCCTCGGCATCGCGCACGTCCGATAAAATACGCAGGCAGCGCTCGTAATAGGCGGCGCCGTCGGCCGTCACACTGACGTGGCGCGTGGTCCGGTGCAGCAGCTTGACCGACAGTGTCGCCTCCAGCGACTGGATCAGGGTCGATACCGTAGCCTTGGGCAGTTGCAGGTTTTCCGCTGCGCGCGTAAAGCCGCCGGTATCGACGACCTCGACGAATACCTCCATCGCTTGTAGTTTATTCACTTTATCACTCCATTGTTCGGAATCCTGAACAATCAATTCGGTTTTGCCTACTTTATTGGATTGTAGATCAAGTTTAAGATTGCTGTACTGCACCAAGGAAATGAATACAGACCGTGCAGCGTCGATGGAAAGGGGAACAGCATGAAAAATCGTGATGGAGTGATCGGTATGTTTGCAGTCGCGCTGATGTCAGCCGCGCTCGCAGCCGTGGTCTACACCGATGCCTACTCGCAGACGGCCAAGGCCGAAGTGCAAGGCGTGCGTGCCCTGACCGACGTCGCCAGCGGCAAGGTGCTGGCCTGCGCCGACAACGCGATCAGCGTGGCTGGCGCCACGGTTGTGCAATGACCGCCGCAGCGAATGAAACGGTGAACGCGACCGTGGACACCTCGGCCAACGCTATCGACGCGCCGCTGCCGCAACTGTCCGAGCGCCTCAAGGTGCGCACGCTGCAAGTGCAGGGCGAGCAGGGCCCGCTGGCGGCGCGCCTGTACACCAGCGGCTTCACCAGCGACAAGTGCGATACCTTGATGGTGTTCTTCCATGCCGGCGGCTTTGTTGACGGCGACCTGGAAGGCGCCGACATGTTCCTGCGCCACCTTGCCGACGATCATCCGCACATCGCCGTGCTGGCATCAAGCTACACGCTGGCCGGCGAGCGCTCATTTCCCGCCGCCGTCGAGGATGCGCACGCGGTGCTCAACTGGACTAAAAAGCACAAGGCCAAGGTGGCGTGGACGGGCAAGTACCTGCTGGTGGCCGGGATTGAAGCAGGCGCCAACCTGGCGGCGGTATGCGCGCTGATGTCGCGCGATCGCGGCGGCCCGCCGCTGACCGGCCAGATCCTGGTGATGCCGATGCTCGATCCGGGCCTGACTACCTGCTCGATGCGCACCATGCAAAAGGCGCCCGAGCTGCTGCAGGCGGCCGATGCCTGTGCCGCGGCGTATCGCGGCTACCTGCCCAACTGCGCCGACCGCACCCACCCGTATGCCTCGCCGCTGCAATCGAGCCGCCTGAAAAACCTGGCGCCGGCGCTGATCCTGTCGGCGGAAGATGATCCGCTGCGCGACGAAGCCGAACAATATGGCGCCAAGCTGATTGCCAACGGCGTCAAGACCGCCGTGGTGCGCATGCCGCCCACGCTGGAAACCGAAGCGGGCGAGCGCAATGAATGCGCGTGTAAATGCATGGCCTTGAAAGAGATCGCCAGCTTTATCAGCAGTCTGGAATGTTCACCGCGCGTGTCCGCCACGTAGACCTTCCCGGCGCAAGTACCTCATACCTTGTAACGATCACGTCCCCACTGGCTTGCCGGCGGGGCGCCCTGTTTCACCCTGATTTGCGCTTTGCACATGGCTGCCATGTTCCGAGTCGCCCTTTCCATTAAATATTTTCATTCAAAAAGGATAAAAAATGAAAAACATTAAACAATTGACCGCTCTGGCGGGGCCGCTGGCCGCCGCCCTGGCGCTGGCGGGATTGGCCACGGTAGGGCTGACAGGCTGCGAAGAAGCCAATGGCAAGGCCGCCGAACAGCCGCCGGTGCAAGCCGGTCCGCCGATTTCTGCCGCCGCCGTGGTGGAAAAAACGCTGACCGAAACCCAGGAATTCTCGGGCCGCCTGGAAGCGATCGAACAGGTGCAGATCCGTCCGCGCGTGGGCGGCTTCATCACGGCCATCAACTTCAAACCGGGCAGCCAGGTGAAAAAGGGTGATGTGCTGTTCGTCATCGATCCACGCCCCTTCCAGGCGGAAGCCAACCGCGCCGAAGCCGCCGCCAGCTCGGCCCGCGCGCGCGCCGAACTGGCCAAGCTCGAACAGAACCGCGCCGAAAAGCTGCTGGCCGATAAAGCCATTGCCCAGCGCGAGTTCGACGAGCGCGCCTCGAGCTTCAAGCAGCTCGACGCCGACGCCCGCGCGGCGCAAGCCCAGTACGAGGCGGCCAAGCTCAATCTGGCCTACACCCAGGTGACTTCGCCAATCAACGGCCGCGTATCGAAAGCCGAAATCACGCTCGGCAACCTGGTTGATGCCTCGGCCGTGCTGACTTCCGTGGTCTCGCTCGAACATATCTACGCTTCGTTCGACGGCGATGAGGATACCTATCTGCGCGTGGGCGCCGCTGCCCACAAGGGCCAGCCGGCCGTGGTGCGCATTGGTCTGGCCAACGAAACCGGCTTCCCGCACGAGGGCAAGCTGGAATTCGTCGACAACCAGCTTGACCCGCGCAGCGGTTCGGTGCGCATGCGCGCACGCCTGGCCAACGACGACGGCGCGCTGGTGCCCGGCCTGTTCGCGCGCGTGCAGCTGGCCGGTTCCACTGGCGCCAAGCCGACGGTGCTGATCAACGACCGCGCCGTCAGCACGGACCAGAATCGCAAGTTCGTCTTCGTGGTCGGCGCCGGCAACAAGGCCGAGTACCGTCCGGTCACGCTGGGCCCGCAGGTTGATGGCCTGCGCGTGGTACGTTCGGGCCTGAAGGCGGGCGAGAAGATCGTTGTCAACGGCCTGCAGCGCGTGCGTCCTGGCGCACCGATTTCGCCAACGCTGGTGCCGATGGATTCCGATCCGCTGGCCGCTTACCTGCCGGGCGCAAAAAAAGATGAACAAAAAGATGAAAAAGTAGCCGCCGCCAAGGCTGGCACGACCAAGGAATAATATGAACATCTCCCGATTTTTTGTCGACAAGCCGATTTTTTCGGCAGTGTTGTCGATCATTGTGTTTGTCGCCGGCTTGATATCGATCTTCAAGCTGCCGATTTCCGAGTACCCGGACGTGGTGCCGCCATCGGTAGTGGTGCGCGCGCAGTACCCGGGCGCCAACCCGAAGATCATCGCTGAAACCGTGGCCGCGCCGCTGGAAGAGCAGATCAACGGCGTCGAGAACATGCTCTACATGTCCTCGCAAAACACCTCGGACGGCGCGCTGGCGCTGACCGTCACCTTCAAGATCGGCACCAACGTCGAACAGGCCGAAACGCAGGTGCAGAACCGCGTGCAGCGCGCCTTGCCGCGCCTGCCCGAAGAGGTGCGCCAGATCGGCGTGACCACCGTCAAGTCCTCGCCCAATCTGACCATGGTAGTCCACCTGGTCTCGCCGAATGGCCGCTACGACGACCTGTATCTGCGTAACTACGCGGTATTGAACGTCAAGGACCAACTGGCGCGCCTGCCCGGCATGGGCGAGGTGCAGCTGTTTGGTTCGGGCGACTATTCGATGCGTGTCTGGCTCGATCCGCAAAAGGTGGCGGCGCGTAACCTGACCGCCGGCGACGTCGTCGATGCGATCCGCGAACAGAACGTGCAGGTCGCGGCCGGTGTGATCGGCCAGGGGCCGAGCAAGGGCGCTGACTTCCAGCTGACCGTCAACACGCAGGGCCGTCTGCAAAGCGAAGAAGAATTCGGCAACATCATCGTCAAGACCAGCGCCGATGGCGCCGTCACGCACCTGCGCGATGTGGCGCGCCTGGAAATGGGCTCGAACACCTACGCCCTGCGTTCGCTGCTGAACAACAAATCGGCGGCGGCGATTCCTATTTTTGAAGCGCCCAACGCCAATGCGCTGCAACTGTCGGCCGATGTGCGCGCCACCATGGAACGGCTGTCGAAAGACTTCCCGGAAGGCGTCGCTTACGACATCGTCTATGACCCGACGCAATTCGTGCGCGCCTCGATTGATTCGGTGATCCACACGCTGATCGAAGCCATTGTGCTGGTGGCGCTGGTGGTGATCGTGTTCCTGCAAACCTGGCGCGCCTCGGTGATTCCGCTGCTGGCGGTGCCGGTGTCGGTGGTCGGTACCTTTGCCGTCATGCTGGCGTTCGGCTTCTCGATCAATACGCTGTCGCTGTTCGGCCTGGTGCTGGCCATCGGTATCGTGGTCGATGATGCGATCGTGGTGGTTGAAAACGTCGAACGTAATATCCACGACGGCCTGTCGCCGCGCGAGGCGACCATCCAGGCCATGAAAGAGGTCAGTGGTCCGATTATCGCCATTGCGCTGGTGCTGTGCGCCGTGTTCGTGCCGATTGCATTCGTTTCCGGTCTGTCCGGCCAGTTCTACAAGCAGTTTGCGCTGACCATCGCCATCTCGACCGTGATCTCGGCATTCAGCTCGCTGACGCTGGCGCCGGCCCTGGCCGCTGCGCTGCTGAAACCTGCCGATGCACCGAAAGATGCGCTGACCCGCGGCATGGACAAGGTGTTCGGCGGCTTCTTCAACTGGTTCAACCGCTTCTTCAACCGCTCGTCGCACAGCTACGAGTCGGGTGTGACCGGTGTACTGAAACGCAAAGGCTCGTCACTGGTGGTGTACGCCGTGCTGGCCGTGGCCGCAGGCTTCATGTTCAAGGTGGTGCCGCCGGGCTTTGTGCCAGCCCAGGACAAGCAGTACCTGATCGGCTTTGCCCAGTTGCCGGACGCCGCTTCGCTCGACCGTACCGACGCCGTGATCCGCAAGATGTCGGACATCGCCAAGGATATTCCAGGCGTGGCCAACTCGATCTCGTTCCCTGGTCTGTCGATCAACGGCTTTACCAATGCGCCTAACGCCGGTATCGTTTTCGTCGGCCTGAGCGACTTCAAGGACCGCAAGGACAAGAGCACCTCGGCCGAAGCGATTGCCGCTGAGATCAACAAGCGCATGGGCGCCATCGAAGGTGCGTTCGTGATGGTGCTGCCACCGCCGCCGGTCAACGGCCTCGGTACCACCGGCGGCTTCAAGCTGATGCTGGAAGACCGCGACAACCTCGGTTACGACGCGCTGTACAAAGCCGTGCAGGCAGTGCAGGCCAAGGCAGCGGAAAATCCCAAGCTGGCCGGCGTGTTTTCGAGCTACCAGATCAATGTGCCGCAGCTGTTTGCCGACATTGACCGGGTAAAAGCCAAGCAATTGGGTGTGCCGCTGAACACGATCTACCAGACCTTGCAGATCAACCTCGGTTCGCTGTACGTCAACGACTTTAACCAGTTTGGCCGCACCTACCAGGTGCGTGTGCAGGCCGACCAGCAATTCCGTTCGCACGCCGAAGACATGGGCCAGCTCAAGGTTCGTAGCGACAGCGGCGAAATGATTCCGTTGTCGTCGCTGATGCGTGTGACGGACAGCTACGGCCCGGACCGCGTGCAACGCTATAACGCCTTTGTCGCCGCTGAAATCAACGGTGCACCGGCGCCCGGCGTATCGTCCGGCGAAGCGCAGGCTGAAATGACCAAGATCGTCAATGAAGTGCTGCCGAAAGGGATCGTCTACGAATGGACCGAACTGGTCTACCAGGACATCCTGTCCGGTAACACGATGATTTACGTGTTCCCGCTGTGCGTGCTGCTGGTGTTCCTGGTGCTCGCTGCCCAGTACGAAAGCTGGACCCTGCCGCTGGCCGTGATCCTGATCGTGCCGATGTCGATCCTGTGCGCGCTGATTGGCGTCAAGCTGACCGCTGGCGACAATAACGTGTTCACCCAGATTGCGCTATTCGTGCTGGTCGGGCTGGCGTCGAAGAATGCGATTCTGATCGTCGAATTTGCCCGCGAACTGGAACTGCAAGGCCGCACCATCGTTGAAGCGGCGCTGGAATCGTGTCGCCTGCGTCTGCGTCCGATCCTGATGACGTCGATCGCTTTCATCATGGGCGTGCTGCCACTGGTGTTCTCCAGCGGCGCCGGTTCCGAGATGCGCCATGCCATGGGTGTGGCGGTGTTTGCCGGCATGCTGGGCGTGACCTTCTTCGGCCTGTTCCTCACGCCGGTGTTCTATGTCCTGCTGCGCAACCTGTCGGTGCGCCTGGAAGGCAAAAAAACGACCGCAGCACCAGCGCCTGCGGCCAACCTGGAAGGAAAACACTGAGATGAATATCCAGAACAACACCCTGAACATGCTGGCACGGGGCCTGGCCCCGCTGACGGTCGCGCTGCTGCTGACCGCCTGCGCCGCGCCGACCTTCAAGCAGCCGGCCATGGAAGTACCGGCTGCCTTCAAGGAGTCGCAGGCGCCCGATGCACCGGCAGCCGTGCAGACGGCTGCTGACGGCAGCACCTGGAAACAGGCGCAGGCCGCCGAAGCGCAGCCGCGCGGCGAATGGTGGCTGGCCTTTAACGATACGGCCCTGAACGAGCTGATCGCCGAAGCCACCCGCGCCAACGCCAACCTGGCGGTGGCCGCCGCCCGCGTCAAGCAGGCGCGCGCGATTGCCGGCGTGGCCGAAGCCGACCGCATTCCGCAAGTGGGCGTGAACGCCGGCGCCCAGCGCCAGCGCGCTTCGGCCACTTCGCTCGGCCTGCCGGACGGTACGCCTGTCGCGCCGGGCAATGTATTCAGCGCCAACCTGACGGCCAGCTACGAGGTCGATCTGTTCGGCCGCGTATCGTCCAACGTGGCGGCAGCCCGCAACGACGCCGCCTCCGTCGAAGCAACCTATCGTTCAGTGCTGCTGGCGGTGCAGGCCGATGTGGCGCAGACCTACTTCCGCCTGCGCGCCACCGACGCCGAACTGGAGACGCTGCAGCGCACCGTGCAAACCCGCGAGGAAGACGTCAAGGTCAATCAGCGCCGTTTCGACCTGGGCGATATCGGCGAGTTCGACCTGTCGCGCGCCAGGACCGAGCTGGCCACCGTGCGTTCGGAAGCGATCGGCCTGCAACGCCAGCGCGTCACCACCGAGCATGCGCTGGCAGTCTTGCTGGGCAAGCCGGCCGCCAGCTACACGGCCGGCGCCAGCCCGCTGCTCGATACCGCGCTGCTGCCGGTGATTCCGGCCGGCCTGCCATCGTCGCTGCTGGAGCGCCGTCCCGACATTGCGTCGGCACAGCGCGCCATGGAAGCGGCCAACGCCCGCATCGGCGTGGCCCGTTCGGCGATGTTCCCGGCGCTGACGCTCAACGCCAACGGCGGCGGTTCGTCCTCGGACACGGTAGCCGATGTGTTCAAGTGGAGCAGCCGCTCGTGGCTGCTGGGCGCCCTGATGTCGATGCCGATCATTGACGGTGGCCGCAACAAGGCCAACATCACGCGCAGCGAAGCGGCGCTGGAAGAGTCGGTCGGCACCTATCGTCAGAACGTGCTGGTGGCCTTCGCCGAGGTGGAAGACAACCTGGCCGGCCTGCGCATCCTGGCCGGCCAGACCACGCAGATGGAAGCGGCGCTGGTGTCGGCGCGCCGTTCGGCAGAGCTGGCGCAAAAGCTGTACGCGGCGGGACGTTCGAGCTATATCGACCTGCTCGACGCCCAGCGCAACCTGGCAGCGGTGGAACGCACGGCCGTGCAGCTGCGCGGCAACCGCGCCGTGACCACGGTGGCGCTGATCCGCGCGCTCGGTGGTGGTTGGGATAGTTCGGGCGCCGGTGCGTCGGTCGCCGCTGCGACGGCCGC
>JBEVNE010000264.1:0-15946 GCA_040508275.1 Duganella sp. | reverse complement strand
GGGCGCGCGGGGGCGGGGGGCGGGGGGGGGCGGGGGGCGGGGGGGGGCGCGCGGGGGGGGGGCCGGCCCGGGCGGCGGGGGGGGCGCGGGGCGGGGGCGGGGCGCGGGCGCGCCCGGGGCCGGGGCGGCGGGGCGGGGCCCCCCCCCCACCGCCGAGCTGACCGAAGCGAACCGCCTGCTGGTGCTCGAGGTGGCCGAGCGCAAGCGCACCGAGGCCGCCTTGTTGCAATCGCGCGAGCAGTTGCGGGCGCTGACCAGCCACCTGGAAACGGTCAAGGAAGAGGAACGCAAGCGCATCGCGCGCGATATTCACGACGAGCTGGGACAGAATCTGCTGGCGCTGCGCATCGATGTGTCGATGCTGGAGCAGCGCACCAGCGTGCGCCACGGGCGTTTACACCAGCGCGTGAACGGGGCGCTGGAACAGATCGACGGCGCCGTGCGCAGCGTGCGCGGCATCATGAACGATTTGCGTCCGGCCGTGCTCGATCTGGGCCTGTTGGCAGCGCTGGAGTGGCAGGCCGCCGAGTTTCGCAAGCGCACAGGCCTGGCCTGCGTGCTGGCGCTGCCGCCTGAGGCAGATTTTGCCGTTATCGGCGGCCAGCTCGAGATCGTGCTATTCCGTTGCTTGCAGGAGGCCCTCAGCAATGTGCGGCGCCATGCTGGCGCCAGCCAGGTGGCGATTGTGCTGTCCCTGCACGATGGGCAACTGCATTTCAGCGTGGCCGACAATGGCGTCGGCATCGCCCCCGGCCAGCGCGCCAAGCGCGATTCGTTTGGCCTGATCGGCATGGCGCAGCGGGTAGAAGCGCTGGGAGGCCAGATGGCGGTCGAGCACTATGTAGCTGGTGACGGTTGTACCCTGAGTCTGCGTTTCGATTTGCCCGGCTGAGTTGCGCATTGGCGGCGGCGGGGATGAGCAAAAAGCATTTTCACGCCATCGTATAAAGCATATACTGCCGCTCATCTCAATCAGGGGCTTTATCTTGTTAAAAAAACTCGTATTGTCGATCGCCATGATCGGCGCGTCGGCGCACGCCGACGAAGGGCAGTGGCAACCCTATCAGTTGCCGCAGCTGAAAACCGAACTCACAAAGATCGGTATCGCCATCCCCGCCGAAAAACTTGCCGACCTGTCGAAGCATCCGATGAGCGCGATCGTCTCGCTGGGCGGCTGCTCGGCCTCGTTCGTATCGAACGCCGGCCTGGTGGTCACCAACCACCACTGCGCCTATGGTGCGATCCAGCGCAACGCCAGCCCTGAGCATAATTACATTGATAAGGGCTTTCTGGCGCGCACCCGTGCCGAGGAACTGCCGGGCGGCCCGAATACCCTGGTGTACGTCACCGACAAGGTGGAAGACGTCACTGCGCGAGTACTGAAAAACATCACTCCTGCCATGAGCGGCAAGCAGCGCCACGACGCCGTGGAAAAGGCCATCAAGGCCCTGGTGGCCGAATGCGAGAGCAGTGGCGCCGCTGGAGCCTACCGCTGCTCGGTGCCAGCGTTTCATCGCGGGCTGGAGTATTACCGCATCCGCCAGATGATGATACGCGACGTGCGCCTGGTGTACGCGCCGGCCGACATGGTCGGTAACTACGGCGGCGACATCGACAACTACGAGTGGCCGCGCCAGGCCGGCGACTTTGCCTTCCTGCGCGCCTACGTCGGCAAGGATGGCCGTCCGGCCGATCCGTCGCCGGGCAACGTACCCTATCAGTCGAAGGACTTCCTGGCGGTGTCCGCCCAGGGCCTGAAAAATGGCGATCCGGTGCTGCTGGCCGGTTATCCGGGACGCACCAGCCGCTACAAGCTGCCGTCGGAAATCCGCGCCGCGCGCGACCTTGTCTATCCGCAGCGGGTGGCGGAAATCCAGGCCGATCTCGATCTGATCGAACTGGCCACCAAGGGCAACCCTGCCCATGCAGTGCGCTACGCCAGCGTGGTCAAGAGCAAGAACAATGTCATGAAAAAGGCGCAGGGGCTGATGGATGGTTTTGCGCGCAAGGATATCGCCGCCATCAAGGATGTGCAGGATGCCGAGTTCCGCGCCTGGTACGCGCGCCAGCCCGGCGTATCGGCGACCTTGCTGAGCGAGCTCGATGCCGTGATTGCCGCCGACCTGGCGCTGTCCAACGAGGAATTTGGCCTTGAAGTGGCGTACAACAGCGACCTGCTGAAAAGTGCCTCCTCGCTGGTGCGCCTGGCAACGCAGCACGCCTTGCCGGACGCCGAGCGCGAGGGCGGCTACCAGCAGCGCGACCTGGGCATGATCCGTGCGCGCCTGACCCGCCTCGAGCAATCGTACGTGGACAGCGTGGATCGGGCGCGCTTTGCGGCGGCGCTGCAGCGCTACGCCAGGCTGCCCGCAGCCATGCATGTGCAGGGCCTCGATGCGTTGCTGCCTGATGTCGCCGGGGTGCCGGCGCTGTACGCCGCCACGCAACTGGGCGATACCGCCAAACGCGTGGCCTGGATGGGCAAGGACCTGGCTGCCTTGCAGGCGTCAAGCGACGCCTTTTTGCAGCTGGCGCTCAAGCTCCATGGTGTAACGCAGTCGCTCCGGGACCGCCGTGCCGAACTCGATGGCAACCTTGAACGCGTGATCCCGCAGTACATGGCGGCCGTCATCGCCTGGAAAAAATCACAGGGCAAGCCGGTCTACCCGGATGCCAATTCGACCCTGCGCGTGACCTACGGCACGGTAGCGCCGTACGCGCCGGCCGATGGCGTGATCAAGGGGCCGTTCACCACGGTGGAAGGCATCGCGCAAAAGCATACCGGCAAAGACCCGTTCAACGCGCCGGCCGGCCTGCTGGAAGCGATCAGGGAAAAGCGCTACGGCCAGTTCCGCGACCCGGTGCTGGGCACGGTGCCGGTCAATTTCCTCAGCAGCGCCGATACCACGGGCGGCAATTCCGGCTCCGCCGTGATGAACCGCCACGGCGAACTGGTGGGCCTGAATTTCGATTCGACCTACGAGTCCATTACCAAGGACTGGTACTTTGACAGCGATATCACGCGCGCCATTCACGTCGATATCCGGTATATGCTGTGGGTGATGAAGGAAGTCGATCACGCCGACAATCTGCTGCGGGAAATGACCATCCGCTATCCTGTCGCCGCCTCTGCCTCCGCCAACAAATAATGAATACGCTGACAGCCTTGCTCGAGTACGTCAACCTGCCGCTGCACCTGGCGGTGTTTGCCACCACGCCGCTCGAGCTGCTGTCTTTCGTGCTGGCCGTGCTCACCGTGTGGCTCAATATCCGCCAGAGCCACTGGGCCTGGCTGTTCGCCATTCTGTCGTCCGCCACCTACGGCCTGGTATTTTTCGGTTCGCGCCTGTATGGCGACATGGGCCTGCAACTGGTGTTCATTGCCGTTTCCATCTACGGCTGGTACCAGTGGCTGCATGGCCCGGTTGATGGTCACCGTCAGTCGCTGCCGGTGACTACCCTGACTGTGCGCGGGCGCTGGCTGGCGGCCGGCGGCTGGCTGGCCGGTTTTGTGCTGCTGGCATGGTTCCTCAAGCATTACACCGATACCGACGTACCCCATTCGGATGGCTTCCTGACGGCCGGCAGCCTGGTGGGGCAGTTGCTGCTGTCGCGTAAAAAAGTCGAAAACTGGCATGTGTGGATTATCGTCGACGTGCTGTACGTGGGCCTGTATCTGCACAAGAACCTGATGCTGACGGCTATCCTGTACGCGATTTTTGTCGGCATGGCGGTGGCGGGACTGCGCGCCTGGCGGCAGTCGGCCGGCATTGATGGCGGCAGTGGCAGCGCAGGGGGCAATGGCAGCAAAGACAGTGGCAAAGGCAGTGGCAAAAACAGCGGCGCCGGCCGCCTGGTGCTCGAATGACCATGGCCGCTGCTCCGGCGCGGGTTGCCATTCTCGGCACGGCCTCATCCGGCAAAACCACGCTGGCGGCGGCGCTGGCGCGCCACTATGGCAGCGTGTGGGTGCCCGAATACCTGCGTGAATTCGTCGACAGCGAGCAGCGCGTGCCGGTGGCGGCAGACCAAATCCATATCGCCCGCACCCAGCGCGCGCGCGAAAACGCCGCCATCTCGCAAGCAAAGCGCTGGCTGTTCTGCGACACCACGCCGCTGATGACGGCCGTCTACAGCCGCCATTACTTTGGCGGCATCGACGACCAGCTGGCGCTGCTGGCCGACGCACACCAGAACGATTATGCCCGCACAGTGCTCACCGCGCCCGATATTCCCTGGGTGGCTGACGGCCTGCAGCGTGAGTCGCAGCAGGTCAGCGTAACCATCCACGCCATGCTGCTACAGGAACTGGCGGCGCGCGATATTCCCTACCTGGAGGTCACGGGCGATCCTGCCCGGCGCCTGGCGCAGGTGGAGCGCTATTTATGACACGGCGTGCGGCGTGGCTGATGCTGGCAGCGCCCTGGTACTGGCCTGCCGCCGCGCAAGCCGACACCGGTTATTACCTGGTCTCCACCTACGATGTGGCAGGGCAGACATCGATCGATTATAAATACTGGAACGCCCATTACAGCGATGGCGGTTTCGCCTCGCCGGAGATCGGTATCGGTTATGGCGTCACGTCGCGCTGGTACACCGAGGTGTATGTGCAGTGGCTCAGGATCGGCAACGGCGCCCAGAAAATGTTCGAGACAGCCTGGCAGAACGACTACATGCTCACCCAGGGCCAGTATCCGTTCGACCTGGCGTTGCATACCAAAGTAGCCAAGGGCCACGACGCCGCCGGCGGCTATTCCATCGAATGGGGACCGGTGCTGCAGACCGAGATCGGCCGCACCCAGTTCAACGCCAACCTGTTTTTTCAGCGCGACTACGGCCATGCCGCCGGGGTGGAACGGCGCGGCGCCGAGCTGACTTACCAGCTGCAGGTCAAGCATAACTGGAAGCCATGGTTCCAGCCCGGCCTGCAGGCCTTTGGCGAAGTCGGCAAGTGGAACGACTGGCTGCCCTACAAGCAGCAGTCACACCGCGCCGGCCCCATGATCTACGGCCACCGCGATATTGGCCATGGCGGCCAGCGTGAAATCAAATACGAATTTGCCTACCTGTTCGGCAAAAACACCGCCCGCGCCGCCAACAGCTTTTCGATGCGGGTGCAGTTGATTTTTTAAAAATCAAACTGCGCCGACACCCGCGCCGTGCGTGATGCACCCGGCATCAGATAGCCGCCCAGGTCGGGCGTGACGTCACGCCAGTAGAATTTGTCGAGGGCGTTGTCGATGCCGGCGCGCAGCGTGACCGCAGTGCCGCCGGTGCGCAGGGCGTAGCTGGCGGTCAGGTTGAGCACGTGGTAGGCCGGAACGAACACGCGGTTTTCTGCATCGAAGGCCTTCTTGCCCGAGTACTGCCAGTTGGCGCCCAGATTGAGGCCGCTGACCTGCGGCACGGCGTAGTCGGCATAGACGGACGACTTGAAGGCGGCGACGTTGGTGACGCGCTTGCCGTCGAGGGTGGCGTTGCCGGTGCCGCTTTGCTGGGTGTTGAGTGCAGTGGCCGATACGCCCACCGTCAGTTCGCGCGTGGCGCGGCCGTTGAGGGCCATTTCCAGGCCGCGGTTGCGCGCCTCGCCGTTGCGCACGAAGTAATTTGCGGCGTTGGTGTATTCCAGGCCCTTGCGAATCTCAAACAGCGCAACGCTGGCGCTGAGGTCCGCCAGGATGTCGGTCTTGATACCGACTTCCATCTGCTTTGCGCGCGACGGCGTCAATGCGCGGCGTTCGTTCAGCGTGCCCTTGGGGGCGATGCCGCCGTGTTCGAGGCCCTGCGCATAGGAGCTGTAGAGCGAGACGTTGGGGCGCAGCTTGTACACCAGCGCCACATTGGGCAGCCAGAAACCCAGGTCGGTGATGGCGTTTGGCTGCTGTTCGCCTTTCTCGTTCTCGCCGACGTTTTCATTGCGGCGCAACTGCACGTAGCGCGCACCGGCGTGCAGCGTCAACTGGTCATTGAGGCTGACGATATCCTGGACAAACAGCGCGCGCTCGTTGGTGCGGCGGCGCTCGGAGACCGGGCCGCTGGTGCCCGGCGCGGGTGGCACCACGACTGGACGATAGATATTGCTGGTGCCGGAATAATCGTACAGGTCGTCGCCCCATTTTTCGCTGTTGCGCAGCAGCGAAGCGCCAAGCGTCACGTCATGCTGAATGCCGGCGCCGGCAAAGCGGCCCTGCAGCAGCGCCTGCACCGTCAGCGGCGATTTTTTCTCGCCTTCGCTGATGTAGTTGTAGACGTCGTAGTCGCCGTTGCCGCAGAAGCCAGGGTACAGGTCCTGGGCGCCGCAGCCATACGGGAAGGCCGTGTAGTCGTCGCGCTTGAAGGTGTTTTGATTGGCGCTGACGGTGGCGCGCCAGTCGGGTGAAAACTTGTATTCGAAGCGGGCGCCGATATTGCTGCTGATGGTCTCTACCGGGCGCGCCCACGGCTGGTCGTTGAGCATGGTGTCGGCGTCGATGACCGGCAGCGTGGTGTTGTTCAGCAGCTGGAAGCCGGGCGCGGTCAGCTGCGATTTGCGCTGGTAGTCGGCGTCGATCTGCAGCAGCGCCTGCGGCGAGATGCGCCAGTCGAAGGCGCCGGAGATGAATTTGCGGTTGCCGTCGGCGCCCTTGATGATCGAGCGCAGGCGCTCGCCGGCAACGTTGACGCGGTAGCCGAAACGGTTGTCCTCGAAGCGGCCGCCGACATCGGCGGCGCCGTACAGAGTGCCGCGTTCGCGCGCTTCCAGTATCACCGTGCGCAGTGGCGTATCTGTCGGGCGCTTGGTGACGTAGTTGATCACGCCGCCGGGTGCCGACACGCCGGCCTGCAGGCCGGACAGGCCCTTGAGCACTTCCAGGCGTTCCTTGTTTTCCAGGGCGATCTGGGTGTCGCCGGCAATCGCCATGCCATCCTTGCGGTAGCTCGATGCGTTATCGAGCTTGAAGCCGCGTATCGAAAACTGCTCGGCGTAGCCGACGGCGTTGTAGGCGTCGCTGAGGCTGGCATCGTAGCGGGCGGCGTCGGTGGTCGAGCGGATTTGCAGGTCCTGCATCTGGCGCGCCGTCAGCACGCTGACCGAGGCCGGGGTGTCGAGCAGCGCGGCGCTGGAGAAGCCTGCGACGGAGGCGTTGTCGGCGCGGGTTTTTGCGGCCGTGACGACGACTTCGGTCATGGTTTGGTCGGGGGCGGCAGCAGCGCTGTCGGCATGGGCGGCGCCGGCAAACGCCTGGCTGAGCGCAAGGGTGATGACGGATACGGCAAGGTGTGGTGTGGGCATATCTGCTCTCTGCGGTTTCGGCTGGCAGCCGCGAAGAGAGCCATCAAAGGAGGGGGGAGACCGACTTTTGCGCTTTCCTTCGCTGGCATTATCCAGATCAGGTACGAAGGGTATCTCTCACCCGGAAACAGTTCCAGGACCCCTAGCGAAGCGGCAGTGTATCACAAGGAGTGCCGCAAACGGCGCCTATGGCGCATGCAAAGCATCGAGACTGTCACCCGTGCGCCACGTCGCAGCGGCCATCGTTACACTGCGCCTTGGCGCTCCTGGGCGCCGCAGCGGTCATCACGCACTGGTGTTACGGTGGCCGCGTTGTGCAGCGAAAGGATGGGAATGAGGCAGTCGTACCAAGAAGGAAGTTTTTTTGCCGTACCGTTACTCGATGGCGGTTATGGCTGTGGTCTGGTGGCGCGCTTGTCGCCGGCAGGCAAGATCATGCTGGTCTATCTGTTCGGCCCCAAGCGGCAGCAGGTGCCCTCCATGGATGAGCTACAGGAACTGCGCGCCGAACACGCCGTCAAGGTCTTGCGGGTAGGCGATATGGCGCTGGTCAGCGGCCACTGGCGCGTGCTTGGCCAGGCCAGCGATTTCAACCCGGAGCAATGGCCGATGCCGCAATTTCTGCGCCGCGCCGACGCCCTCAAGCGCGCCTGGCGCGTCACGTACTCCAGCAGCGATCCGGGCCGCTCCGAGCGCGAGGAGTCAGTGCCATATGAAACCACGGGACTGGAGACGGACTCGCTGTATGGCTACGGGTCTGCCGAGTTGTTATTGACCAGGTTGCTGGAAACACCCGATCATCCGCTCAATCGTCCTGTCAGCGCTTAGAAGCCGTTTCAAAAAGACCGCAGCGTCGTTGCGGCTCCTCGTCGTGCAGGCCCACTGCCGTCGTTGCCGCGCCTCGCTGCGCTCATTTTGAAACAACTTCTTAGTTACTACGGTCCGCAATCAACGCTCCACGCCGCATATTCAGTGCGGCTTTTGCGCACCTTGACCCTGGCCACGGTATCGCGGTCGCTCTCGAAAACCAGGCCGAACATCTGCACTGCGCCAGCTTGCGGCGGTGCAGGTTCGATGGCGGCCAGGCGGAAGGTCAGTGCGCGCTGGTGTGCGCATTGCGAGTGGCCGGCAAACAGCAGGCGCGCGCGCAGCAGCAGTTCGCGGTGCTGGCGTAGCAGCGCCACTACCTCGTGCGCCGGCACGGCCGGGTCCATCAGCGTGGTGTAGCGGGCGGCGGCGCAGGCCACGCCGGGCGTGGCCAGCCATACATACCAGCGTGGCGGCTCGGCGGCGTCCTGCCAGCGTTCATTCTCTGGCGCCTTGGCGTCATACACAAAGCTGGAGCGGATTTGCCGGCACAGGTCCGGCGACAGGCGGCGCGGCGCGGCGTCCACGCGCGCCACCACGCGCCATGGCTGACCACGGTGGCGCTCGATCTCGAAAGTCGGCGCGAACAGCGGCCGCACGGCCCACGGTCCCTGCGGCGTGGCGGCCAGGCGCGCTTCGAAAAACGCTTCGAAGCTGGCACGTTCCTGTGCTGTGGGGGCGCGTTGTTGCAGTGGTCCCGGCGCAGGCGCGGGCGCTGCATGGGCCGGCATGGCGGCCAATGCCAGCGCAGCAACAGCAGCAGGCCAGGCTGCGCGATGGCAGCGGCCGGCGCTCATAGCGCTTTCATTATGATGCGGATGGCCAGGCCGCCACCGTCGCGGTTACGCACCAACAGCTGGGCGCCGTGGCGCTGGATCACGCGGTCCACAATCGCCAGTCCCAGCCCGGCGCCGTTGGCCTGGCCGCGTGCGCTGTCCAGGCGCGTGAATGGTTTGAGCAACTGCTCGATCTGTTCGGGTGGCACGCCGACGCCGTGATCCTGCACATCGATGACCACTTCAGCGCCCACCGGAGTATCGTTGACGCTGCAGCTGATATCGATCTCGGTGTAATCCTGGCCCGGGGTTTTGCCATAGCGGCGCGCGTTTTCGACCAGGTTGTTGATCACGCGCTTGATCTCGGTGGCATTGCCCAGCGTATGCGCTTCGGGCGCGATATTGGCCTGCACGCGCACGTCGGGCAGGCGCGCGGCCTCGTGGGCGCTGTCGGTCAGCAGTTCACCCAGATCGACATTGGCAAACGACGACGCTTCGGTCGGCTTGGCGTAGTCGAGGAACTGGCCGATGATGGCGTCCATCTGCGCAATGTCCGACTGCATGCCGTCGCGTGCCTCGGGCGACAGGTTGGCCATTTCCAGCTCCAGCTGCATGCGCGCCAGCGGCGTGCGCAGGTCGTGCGAAATACCGGCCAAAATCACGGCGCGGTCCGATTCCACCTGCTGCAGCTGCTGCACCATGTGGTTGAACGAGCGGTTGGCTTCCATGATTTCCATCGGACCCTTTTCGGGCAGCGGGTCCGGGCGGCGGCCCAGCGCAAACGCGCGCGTTGCCCTGGTCAGGCGCCGTAGCGGCAGGTTGATCAGGCTGGAAATCAGCGCCGCGCCCAGCAGCGACACGATCGACACCACGCTGGCCCAGCCGAGCCACTGGATGCCGGTCAGGCCGCGTATGCGCTCGCGTTCCAGCATCAGCCAGTATTGATCGCCGTCGATCTTGAAGCTGACCCAGAAGCCCGAGACGCCATTGACCTTGGAAGAAAAGCGCGTGTCCGCGCCCAGCTTGGCGCGCACCAGTTGCTGAATGTCGGGCATCAGGGCGTTATCGGGCGGCGGATCGACCTGGTCGTCGGCCTCCAGCGTAAATACGCGGATCCCCTCGTTGGACACCAGGTCGAACAGCAGCTCGCGCCGCAGTTCGGGCGCGGAGTGGGTGAGGGCGGCGTGGGTGATGGTGACCACCGACACCACCTGGGCCGAGATCTGCTGCACCTGCGGGGTATGTTGCACCACGCTGATCATGCCGACCCAGGCCGTCATGCTGAGGGTGGTGAGGGCGCCCAGCAGGAAGAAGGTGCGCCAGAACAGGCCGCTTTTCAGGCTGGCCAGGCGGAAGGTATTCCACACGTAGAACAAGAACTTGGACTTCATGCGCGCGCCCACCCGTCAGCGTGGCTGCCCCTCCGGGATGAACACATAGCCAAGGCCCCAGACGGTCTGGATGTACAGCGGGCTCGATGGATCGGGTTCGATCAGCTTGCGCAGGCGCGAGATTTGCACGTCGAGGCTGCGATCGAAGACTTCGTACTCGCGTCCGCGCGCCAGTTCCATCAGTTTTTCACGCGACAGCGGCTGGCGTGCGTGGCGCGCAAATACCTTGAGCACCGAGAATTCGCCGGTGGTCAGCGGCACGGTTTCGCCGTTTTTCTTGAGCGTGCGCGTGCCCAGGTCGAGCACAAACTGGCCAAACTCGAAGCTTTGCGGGGTTTCGGACGGCGCTCCGGGAATTTCGTCGGGGCCGCGGCGGCGCAGCACGGCGCCGATGCGCGCCACCAGCACGCGCGGATTGAATGGCTTGGGCAGGTAGTCGTCGGCGCCCATCTCGAGGCCGACGATGCGGTCGACGTCTTCGCCTTTGGCGGTCAGCATGATGATCGGGGTCTGATCGCCGGCGCCGCGCAGGCGGCGGCAGATCGACAGGCCGTCCTCGCCGGGCAGCATCAGGTCGAGCACCAGCAGATCATAGCGTTCGCGCAGCCACAGCTTGTTCATGGCGGTGGCGCTTTCCGCAGTAAACACGTTGAAGCCCTGTTCGGTCAGGTAGCGGCGCAGCAGGTCGCGCAGCCGCACGTCGTCATCGACGACCATGATCTTGGCCTGGTGACCATGCTGGTTGGCGGTGGTGTTGCTGGGATCGATAGGTGTACTGGTCATTTCTCGGCCTGGTTGTCTTCTTGATGTTGCTATGGTAACGTCATAATTCGTGGCGCGAAAACGTCTGTGACACCCCATTACAAAGTGTTACAAACTTTACCCGATTCGTCTTACCCCCTCTGACAAACCATCATACACTGCCATCACAGTATCAGTTTTAGGAACGCCATGTCCATCGATCACAAAAAAATACACGCGGCAGCAAGCGCATCTTTTTGCGTTCGGACTTGTCTGGCTCCCGCTCTGCTCTGTTGTGGCCTGATTGCAGTGCTGCCAGCCCTGGCGCACGCACAGGATGGTGGTCGCCGCGATGATCAACGCAATGAGCAGCGCACTGCGCAAAGCGCTCAGCGTCAGCAGGATATCCGCGCCGAGCAGCAGCGCCAGCTGGAGCAACGCAGTTACGAGCTGCGGGCCGAAGAACAGCGCCGTGCCATGCGTGATGGCCGTGCGGCGGAGATGAGCGGTCGCGCCGCAGAAATGAGCAACTCCAGCCGCGTGGGCCGCATGACGGCCGACGAGCGGCGCGATTTGCGCCGCCAGATCAACGAAGCTGGCCAGGACGTCTACGCCTTGCCGCCACGGCGCTGATCAAGAGGGTAAAATCACGGGGTCCCATCTTTTCTTAAGAGTGCCCCGTGACAGACAGCCCACCGCTACGCAGCTTGCGCGCCATCTTCCAGCAGCGTGTCCAGGCGCTGGACCATGGTGACCAGGACCTGCAGGGCTGGCGCAACCGGCTGCTCGACGGCTTGTGCAGCGTGGCCTTCTGGCTCGGCATGCTGGTGATGGTGCCCAGCATGTGGGGCGCCGCGCGCCAGGGGCACTGGACCCTGGTGGCAACCGACCTTGTTGCGCTGGCCGTCATGGCCCTGCTCAATTTCCGACGTGGCACTGGTATTTCTTACCGCTGGCGTGCCCTGGCGCTGCTGGCGGTCGCCTACCTGCTGGCCGTCGTACTGCTGTTTACCCTGGGGCCGCTTTCTCAAATCTACCTGCTGGCCGTGCCGGTGCTGTGCACGGTGCTGGTAGGGGGCCGGGCGGCGCTGCTGGTGCTGCTCGGCTGTAGCTCCACACTGTTTTTGGCCGGCTACGTCGGCGGTATCGAGCCGGGGATGGCGGTGGTGGTGGTCAGCCCGCTCCTGCATTGGCTCATCCTCAGCATGAATTTCCTGCTGGTGGCTGCCGTACTGACTGTCTCGTGCACCTACCTGCTGCATGGCCTGGGTGGCGCTTTGCTGCGCGAACGCGCCATTCATGCACGCAGTTCGGACAACGAAGTGCGCTACCGTCAAACCCTGGAAGCCCAGATCGCCACGCTGCACGCACGCGAGGCGGATTTGCACGCTTCGCAGGAGCGTTACGCCGAGTCGCTGGCGGCGCAGCGGGCGGCGGAAGTGTCTAACCAGCTTAAAAGCGATTTCCTTGCCATGATCAGCCACGAGGTGCGCACCCCGCTCGGCGGCGTGATCGGCATGCTGCGCTCATCGCTGAAAGACGGCAGCCTGGCGCCGGCCACGCGCGACAAGCTGCGCCTGAGCCTCAGCAATGCCGAGGTGTTGCTGCAAATCATCAATGACATTCTCGATTTCTCGCGTCTGGAAGCGGGCAAGATGCCGCTCGAAGTGCTCGATTTCGATCTGCCGGCCATGCTGCACGAGGTCGTCGATCTGCTCGGCGAGCGCGCACACGCAAAGGGCATCGCCCTGGTGGCCAGCATCGACCCGGCGCTCGATTCCTGGTGGCGCGGCGATCCGGTGCGGCTGCGCCAGGTGGTGGTCAACCTGGTTGGCAATGGCATCAAGTTCACCGGGCGTGGGCAGGTGCTGCTGAGCGTGGCGCGGCAAAATGCCCAGGCAGGACAGGGCGTGGTGATCACCGTGCGCGACAGCGGTATCGGCATCGAGGCCGAAGCGCTGGGCCGGCTGTTCCAGAAATTCGAGCAGGCCGATGCCGCCACCTCGCGCAAATACGGCGGCGCCGGCCTTGGCCTGGCCATTTGCAAGCATATCGTCACCGCCATGGGCGGGCGGATCGAAGCCAGCAGCCAGCCAGGTGTGGGCAGCGTGTTCCGCGTGACGCTGCCGCTGACCCGCGGTGTGCCGGTGCTGGCGGCTGAGGCGCCGCTGCGCCGTCCGCACGCCGCCAGCCTGGCTGTGCTGTGCGCCGAAGACGGCATCACCAACCAGATTATTCTGCGCGAACTGCTCAGCCACATGGGCCATGTGATCACCATGGTCGAAGATGGCCTGGAGGCGCTGGAAGCACTGGCCGCGCGCGATTATGACCTGGTCATCATGGACGGCCGCATGCCGCGCATGGATGGCATCGAGGCGGTGCAAAAACTGCGCGCCGGCCTGCATGGCGTGCGCGACGCCCAGTTGCCGGTGATTGCGCTGACCGCCAACGCCTCGCCCGAGGAACGCCAGCGCTTCCTTGGCGCCGGCGCCGATGGCTTCCTGGCCAAGCCGATCGACGAAAACGCCTTGCACGGCGAAATCGCGCGCCACATCGACGCGCTGCTGGCGCGCGGCAAACCGCTCGCCGGGGCTGCCGGCACCGCCAGCGCGGTTGCGCCGGCACCGCCCATGGAATAGGATGGCCAGCCTGATCATCCCGGAGTTTCACGCCTTGTCCAGTCCCCAAAATACCGCTGTCGCCGACCTCACCCTCGATCGCGCCGAGCTCGAACACCATCTGGCGCAGTCGGCGCGCCATTTCGTCAACTGCGTATTCGACGAAGCCGACCTGTCGCGCCTCGACCTGCAAGGCTGCAGCTTCGAGCGCTGCACCTTCCATGGCGCCGTGCTGTACGCCTGCAAGCTGGGTGGCAGCAGCTGGCAACGCTGCCGCGCCGCCGCCGCCGACTTTGAAGCCTGCGACCTGGTTGACGCCCATTTCCAGGGCTGCGACCTGAATAACAGCAAATGGCGGCGCGCCAAGCTCGCTGCGGCCCGCTTCAGCGCCTGCAAGCTGACCGGCGCCACGTTCGAGGAAGTGGCCCACCTTGGCATCGAGTTCGAGGACAGCCTGCTGGTGGGCGCCGACCTGCGCGGCATGTCGTTCAAAAAAGCCCGGCTGAACAACCTCGATCTGTCCGACGCCGACCTGTCCGGCTGCGACTTTCGCGAAGCCGTATTCGAAGGTGGCAGCCTGCGCAACGCCGTCCTCAAGCAGACCCGCTTCGAGAACGCCGACCTGCGCGCAGTCGATATCGGCGGCCTCAAACTGGGCGACGTCAAACTGTTCAAGGGCGCGACGATTTCGCCGTCGCAGGCGGCCAGTTTCATGCGCGAGTTTGGTTTGCTGGTGGTGTAAGGTTCTGCGTGCCTGATGACTTCATTCTGTTGTCATGATGATATTGGGTGTATCAAACACATCACATTGAAAGTTTATTCATGCGAAACCGCTTTCAATTATATTGACTATGTGTAATATTGGTTTTTTGTGCGCAACTCCTTCCTGCGGCACTTTCCCATCGGAGACATCACGTGGCACCAGACGTCAGCCTGCCCATCGGCCTGATCAGGCGCGCCGATGGCATTCATATCGACCTGGGCCTGCCGCCGCCGGCGCGGATCGCGGCCGTCAACCAGGTGTTTGACGCGGGTTTCTGTCTCGTAGACCTCAGTTATCCGGTGCTGATCAAAGCGCTGTACGATGTCGGGCCCGCGCTGGGGCCGGCGCAGGCGGTACGCCTGGCCCACGATGTGCGGCTGATCGACGGGCAGCGCGCGCCGCTCTACAAACCGCCCAGGATGGGGCGCGGCTACGCCGAATACTATTTTGAACCGCTGTATTTCGATGAGGAAGTGCTGGCCGACGGCACCTGCCTGCCCGAGCGCCTGGCGCAGCTCGACATCGATGAATTCATCGCCGCCATGTGGCGCCATGGCATACGGTTTGGCATCGATGTCGGCGCAGTGGCGGCGGCCATGGCGTCGCCCAAGGCCGAGCGCATCACCTTTGCCAGCGACCTGGAACCGGAGCCGGGCTGCGACGCCACCGTGCTCGAATTGTCCAGCGATTTGCACCGCAGCGATGCACCCAAGGCGCGTGCCGATGGCCGCATCGATCTGCAAAGCTTTGAAAACCGCTTCCCGCAGATCAAGCCCGAAGTACGCCTGCTGAAAAAAGTCGATGCCACCCCCGGTCTGCCGGGCTTTGACCTGTCCGGGCGCATCAGCGTGCCGGCGCCGCCCGCCGACCTGACGCTGCGTTTTCTGGCTGGCGAGGGCACCGAGGCGCGTACCTGCGAAGACGGCGAATACCTGGTCTCCACGCGCGAAGGTTTTTTGAGCGTGGACACCAAAAGCGGGCGTATTTCCATCACCGACAAGATCGTTAGCCTGGAAGGCGTGAGCGGACGCACCACAGGCAACCTCGAACTGGCCGGCGCCTACGAAGAATATGGCGACGTGCAGGAGCAGCGTGACGTCACTGGCAGCGACATCACCGTGCATGGCAATGTGTACGGCAATATCCATTCGCGCGGCGGCACGGTGCGGCTGGGACAAAACCTGGTGAGCGGTAGCGTGCACAACCCCGGTGGCACGGTCAGCATTGCCGGCGTGGCTTCGAACGCCATCATTCTTGCCGCCGGCGGCGTACTCACCATGGAACGCGCCGAAAACTGCGTGATATCGGCAGCGCGGGTGCGCATCGGCCATGCCTCCAACTGCGACATCGTCGCCGATGAACTGGTGATCGGCCTGGCCGAAGGCTGCGCCGTGGCGGCGCGTAACGTTGACATTGAAAGCGCCGGACCGCGCCGTGCCACCGAGATGGTGATTCATGTGCTGCTGCGCGACGTCAGCCAGTTTGACCACGAACTCGACGAACTGGCCCAGCGCCTG
>JBEVNE010000231.1:0-4279 GCA_040508275.1 Duganella sp. | reverse complement strand
CCTCCCCCAGCAGATTGCCGGCCAGGTCGAACAAACGCACCTCGATGCGCTGCGCCGCTGGCACACGGCCATGCGCGAGCACGCCGATGCGGCGTTCGACTTCGCGCCAGAATGCCGCCGATCCCGGCTCGCGCCTTAAAATTTCCATTGCTGCTTCCACTGTATTTGCCTGTTCTATCTGTTCAACTAGCTGTGCGGCATAACCGCATTGCGCCGCTACCCGCGCCACGCCGCCCATGGCCATGCTGCTCTTGCCCGAATGCGTATCCCACCAGCCATCGAGCACCTTGGCCAGCTTGCCCGGATGGCCGGCCAGCCACAGCACGTCGAGCGTGCGCTGGTCTTCCACCAGCACCTGCTGGGTAAAATCGAGCGCATCGCCGAGAAAATTGGCAATCTGCACGGTGCGCTGCTCGGGCAGTTGCAGCACCTCGCGGGCAAATTCGCGCCCTATCTTGCCCGGCAAATACGCCACGCTTTGCTGGCCGCCGGCCAGGGCCACGCGGATATATACTTCTATCGAAGCGATCCAGCTCGACAGCGACATCGGCTCGACGATGCCCGAGGTGCCGAGGATGGAAATGCCGCCGACGATGCCCAGCCTCGGGTTAAAGGTCTTGGCGGCGATGCGTTCGCCGTCTTCGCAGCCGATGGTCAGGTCAAAGCCGA
This sequence comes from Duganella sp., assembly GCA_040508275.1. Taxonomy (GTDB): domain Bacteria; phylum Pseudomonadota; class Gammaproteobacteria; order Burkholderiales; family Burkholderiaceae_D; genus Rugamonas. Next base: position 3,610 of record JBEVNE010000231.1, on the reverse strand, counting down.
AATCGGCGTCACTGACTTCAGCCACCGCCTCGCGCATCATCTGGCGCGGCACCGGGTTGATGGCAGGCTCTCCCACCGCCACCCGCAAACCGGGCGCGGTCGCAGTGCCGACGCCGCGGCCGGCAAAAAACCGCACCTCGCCGGTTTCATTGCGCCGCACTTCGGCGTAGATGGTGGCGCCGTGGGTGTTATCGGGGTCGTCGCCACCATCCTTGAGCACCTCCGCGCGCACCACATCAGGCGCCAGCCAGGCCACCGACTGGATCGGCACGGTCAGATAGTGCACGCCATCGGGCAGGCTGATATCGACCTGCGCCGCACGCTCGCCGTCCAGCATCAGCAGCAGCGCCGCTTTCACCGCCGCCGTGGCGCAACTACCCGTGGTGCGTCCGCGTCGCAGGCCGTTCAGGGCCAGCACGCTCAGATCGAGTTGCTGGCGTTCAGCCAGCGCCATCTTCCACCGGCCGGTACGCCGCCAGCTGGTTCAGCGCATCGATCATCAGGCCGTTGACCACGCTGGCCGCCCACGGCGAACCGCCGCGCGTGCCGCTGTTGGTAATGCGCGGCACCTGCAGGCAGCGGCGCAATTCGTCCTTGCTCTCGCGCGTGCCGACAAAGCCCACCGGCAGGCCAATCACCAGTTGCGGACGCCAGCCATGGTCGCGGATCAGGCGTGCCGCTTCGGCAATCGCGGTCGGCGCATCGCCGATCGACACCACCACGTCATTGCCGAATTTTTCCCAGCCGCGCCGGATGCCGGCAGCCGAACGGGTAATGCCGTACTGCTCCGACATCAAATGCGTTTCGCGGTCATGCACGCCGCACCAGGTGTCGATGCCCAGTTCTTCGAGCAGCGCCCGTTTCAGACCGGTTTGCACCATGGTCACGTCGGTCAGCACGCGCTTGCAGCGCAGCAGCGCGCGGATGCCGCTATCGACGGCGCCGGCGGAAAAATACATATCGTTGACGGCGTCGAAATCGCCGCTGGTGTGTACCAGGCGCTGCAGGATGGTCAGCTGGTCCTGCGGGAACACCGACCAGTCGCGCCCTTCGGCGATGATGCGAAAGCTTTCGGCTTCGATCGGGTGCGGTACATAGCTGCCGTACTGCTGCGGTGCTGCGGTGGCAGGTACGGGAGCATCGGGTATTACACCAGCGTTTTTGGCCGACAGACCGCGCACCGCCATGTGATGCGCCTGTTGCGGCTCGCCCACCTGCTGCTCGAAGCCGACGATCTGCACGCGGTATTTGCACAGCGAGCAGTTCATGGCCGCGCGCCCGGCCACCGCTTCACGCGCGCGTTCGATCATGACGTCGGCCATGATCGGATGCACGCCGAGGTAGCCGGCCTTGAGCACCTCAATGCCCGGCTCACGTTCGGCCAGGTCGTCGGCGGCGCTGTAAATGCGCTTGACCAGCACGCCATCGAACAGGAAGAACGGCAGTACCACGATGCGCGTGAAACCGAGCCGCGCTGCGCTGCGCAGGCCATCGGCCACCAGCGGGCTGGCGGTGCCGCTGTAGCACACGGTGGATGCGCCAAAACCCAGGCCTTCTTCCAGCATGCGCGCCAGCTTGGCCACTTCGCCGTTGGCGTCGGGGTCGGTCGTGCCGCGCCCTACCACCACCAGGCAGGTATCAAGGCGGCGCACGGTGCTGGACGAACGCGCTTCCGCTTCGACGATGCGCTCCTGCGCCAGTTGCAGCAGCTTGGGATCGAGGTTCATCGGTGCGCCGAAATGAAAATCGATGTGCGGATAATCGCGCGCAGCGGCCTGCATTTCGGCCGGCATGTCATTCTTGGCATGGCGCGCCGCCAGCAGCACGCCCGGCACGATCGCCAGTTGCTGCACACCGGCCGCCACGCTGGCCTGCACCGCCTCGCTGATGGTGGGCGTGGAAAATTCCAGGTAGCCGTGAGTGACGATATCATCCGGTGCACGCGCGCGCACCAGTTCCACCAGCGCCTCGAACTCGCGCACGGCGTCCGCATCGCGGCTGCCGTGGCCGGCGATGACGATGCCAGATTTCGGCTGGGTAGACGGGGCACTCATGGCGTCGGCGCCGGTTCGATCTGGCTGGCCATGGGCGCCATGGTGCGGATCAGCATGATGCTCATGTCCGACACTTCGCGCTCGGCGCATTCAGCCAGCGTGCCATGCCATTCGGCTTCGCCACGGGTCAGGTTTTCCCACACTTCCACCGGCTGGTGGGCCGGGATGCCCTGCTCCATCAGGTACTTGGCGATATGCCAGGGCATGAACGAGCGCGCCGCATCCCATGGGCACGGAATCACGATGGCGTTGCGCTGGTCCTGCAGTACGTGTACCAGATGGCGCTTGAACGGCTCCAGGTCGCCACGGCGGTGGAAGGTAATAAAAGTGGTCTCGTCAAAGCACACCTTGGCGCGCGATGCCAGGATCTGCGCCGACGAAATGCCGGGCAGCGATTCAACCGGGTGGCCGCAGGCGCGCTCCACCCGCTCCAGGTACTGGAAGCCGCTGAAGTGGATGTCGCCCATGAACACCACCACGCATTTTTTGCCGGCGTGGTGTTCGATGGCGACCTTATCGAGCTGCGCCACCTGGTCGCGGTAACCCATGCTGATCACTTGCGCGGTCGGCGCAATCAGCGTGCGCACGACATTGAGCACCGCCTCGAAACCGGCGACGACGTCGGCATCGCGGATCAGCTCCGCGCCACGCTGGGTGAGATAACCGATGTCGCCAGGACCGGCGCCTATACAAATGATCATTACTGCTACTCCTGATAATAAATACTGTGGGCGCTAAACATGCGCCAGTCTTGCACGGACCGTCAGCGCCAGGCTGTCGGCCGATAGTTCTTCCAGGGTCAAACATTCGGCGCCCAATGCCTGCGCCAGTTGCGCCGCACGGCCCAGGCGCAGATAGCCGTTTTCCGTGTCGATCACCAGCGCCGGCAAGCGCTGCTGCGCCAATGCCTCGGCCAGGGCCAGCGCCTGGCGCCACGGATCGCCGCCTTCGCTGAGCGCTACATTGCCTTTGCCGTCGGTCAGCAACACCAGCAGCGGCGGATTGGCGCCCCTGCTGCCGGCATTGGCGGCCGCGCGCGCCAGAGTTTCCTGCGCCAGTTGCAGCGCATGCGGCAGCGGCGTGCGTCCACCGGTGGGCAGCTCACGCAAGCCCTGCTCGGCCAGGTCCACGCTGCGCGTGGGCGCCAGCAGCAGTTCGGCGCGCTGGCCACGGAAAGCAATCACCGCCACTTCATCGCGCTGCTGGTAGGCGTCGGTGAGCAGATTGAGCACTGCGCCTTTGAGCGCCTCCATGCGCCGCTGCGCCGCCATCGAGCCGGAAGCATCCACCACGAATAATATCAGGTTGGCACTGGCGCCCACGCGAACCTGCTGGTGCAAGTCGGCCCGGGTGACGTTCAACGCGCCACTGCCGGCGCCACGCAAGGCGGCGCTGCGCAGGGTGGCGCCGATGGCGAGGCTGCTCGGCTGTTCATTTGGCACGGCGCGCAGCGCCTGGCCACGCTGAACCTGCGCTGGCGCCGCCACGCTGCGGCGACCGCTGGCGCCGGATGCTGCTTCCGACTCGACAGTGATGCGCACGTCATGGCCATTGGC
>JBEVNE010000001.1:0-8316 GCA_040508275.1 Duganella sp. | reverse complement strand
GTACCGCCATCCGTGCGGCCACCGCGTCCGGCGACGAAGCAGAACTGGGGTATCCACAACTGGCGCGGATACTGCGCCGTATCGGCATTACGCAAGACAATATCAATCAGAGCGATGCACGCGAGCTGTTTCGCCGCATGGTCTTCAACATCCTGATCGACAACACCGATGACCATGAGAAGAATCACGCGCTGTTGGTCGCAAACCCGCACGACCATGGCCGCCTGAAGCTGTCGCCGGCTTACGATGTCCTTCCGTCCAATTCAGGACAGGGATTTCAGGAATTCATCTGCGGCGCCCATGGCCACGAATCGACGCTCGACAACACCATGTCGCAGTGCGACGCCTTCGGTCTGCTGCCAGCTGAAGCGGCGGCCGAGATTGCCGCCGTCATTGGTATTGTCAACACCTGGCAAGAGCACTTTGCGCATATCGGTGTGGCACAGTCAGACATTGCCAGCCTGGCCGAGCGTATCGACGGCGATGAGCTCCTGAGCCAGCGCACTGGCTTTAACCGGGCCCGAATTCAGTCCCGACCGACTATCGGGAGGCGGACAAGTCCGTTCCAGCGCGCGTAATACCATCCAAATTTATCCGCTGAGCACCGAACCTGCCAGCGTACACCCACGCCCGACCGACGGCTACCTTGGGCGGACGGCAAAGGAGAATCAATATAACGGCGATCTGCAGGGCCAGCAGGCCGTTGGCCCAGCCCACCCGGAAGGCGTAATGGGAAAAACCGAGTGCGTAGCCGGTCGTCATCAGCACCGCGATGGCGATGAAGTGGGAAGTTTAATGACAGCCAGGCAAAAATGCAAAGTGACCGTCAGATGCAGCTACGCTACATTCGCGCCTGGCCTCGGTGTCAATTGCACTTCCCGCGCAGCGCCGCTGAAATCACCCATGGCAGCGAATACAGTCCGACCACAGCGATCGGCCCCAACTGGGCTGGCTGATGTTTCAGGGCGTCCGGATGCAGGCAATCGGGCACCCTGGCCCGGTCGAATGCGGCGCTCAATTGTGCCTGGGTCACGCCGCCGCTCAAGGCCCGCTCCTGTAGCGGCGGTGCCAGCGGGCGCGGATCTTCGGCGATCATCTCGCGCACGGCCTTTTTGATCACTGCATCGGTAATCACCGCCGGATCGGCCGGCGCCGGTGCGGACAAGGTCGGCGCCAGCACGTCGGCGGACAAAGCTGGTTCCGGCGCCGGCTTTTCATCGGGCGCACTGGTTGCATTAGCAGCATTGGCAGCATTGGCAGCATCAGCAGCATTGGCAAGGCAGAACGCACCACCAAGCAGTGCCGGCAGAATCGCCATGCTTGCCCTCACCGCCATTCCATCTCCATTTCTGGCGCCACCCGTACCGCATTGCGCCCGCCCTCCTTGGCCGCATACAGCATGCGGTCGGCCTGCTCCAGCCAGACAGTCGATGGCAGGTCGCGCCGCATCGGCGCCACGCCGATCGAGGTGGTGATCGTGTGGCCGTCGAGCAGCGGCGCTGCGGCGACGGCGCTGCGCAGGGTGTCGGCCAGCTTGCCGGCGGCGCGCAGGCCAGCGCCGTTGGCGACGATGGCGAATTCTTCACCGCCGTAGCGGAAAATCTGGTCCGTCGAACGGGTATGGTGGCGCAGCACGTCGCACAGGCGCTTGAGCACCTGGTCGCCGGCATGATGGCCGTGCTGGTCGTTGACCTGCTTGAAATGATCGAGATCGAGCAACAGCAGACAGGCTTCCGGCGCCGGGCGGCGCTCGGCCGCATAGCTGGCCAGCTTGCTGTCGAGCGCACGGCGGTTACCCACGCCAGTGAGGAAATCACGCTCGGCCTCGATATGCAGCTCGCGGTTCTGCAAACCGGTGCGGTGCGAAAAAATATAGGCGAACAGGTTGACCAGTGAAATGGTCACCACCACCGTAAACATATTGAGCATGTCCACCTGTGGCAGCAAAATCGTCAGCAGCACCAGCAGCGACACGCTGTTGATTGCCAGCGCCACCCTGGGGCGCAGCATGAAGAACGCTGCGATCATGGTCGGATACACCCAGTACACCAGCGACAGGCCGCGCATGTGGATGGTGGCCAGCATGCCGGCCGAATAAAACAGGGTAACGGCCAGGCTGGCCAGCTTGTAGCGGCCGGTGTGCCAGACATGCACGATCACGGCCAGCATGCCCGACACCAGCGCCAGATCGACCACCGCCGACAACCAGGCACCCTGCCACAGGCGGTAAAGGCCGAATGGCAGGATGCTCGGTATGCTCAGCGCGCACATGACCATCAGGATGACTTCTTCCTTGCTGCGCTTGCGCCGGTCGGACAGCCACGCGAACGGGCTACTCTTGCTATTGTCTGAATCTGGCATCGCGACGACTGGTCTCTTTTATTGTCAATTTTAATAATGCAGCGCACCGTCAACCGGGCGCCGGTTCGGCCTTGCCCTCTGCTGCTGGCGTTGCCGGTGCTGCACTGGCTTTATGTTCGCCAGCGAGCAGCATATACATGGCCGGCACCACGAACAACGTAAACAAGGTGCCGATCGACAGCCCGGTAAAGATCACCAGGCCCATGGCATGGCGGCCGGCGGCGCCGGCGCCCGAGGCGATCACCAGCGGCACCACGCCAAACACCATGGCGGCGGTGGTCATCAGGATCGGACGCAAACGGGTGGCGGCTGCCTCCTCGATCGCTTCACGCTTGCTCTTACCCGCTTCGCGCAGGTGGTTGGCCACCTCGACGATGAGGATGCCGTGCTTCGATATCAAGCCCATCAGCGTAACCAGCCCCACCTGCGTGTAGATGTTTATCGAGGCAAAGCCGAGGAAGATGAACATCATCGCGCCAAACAAGGCCATCGGCACCGAGAACAGGATAACAATCGGATCGCGGAAACTCTCGAATTGCGCGGCCAGCGCCAGGAACACAATCACCACCGCAAAGCCCATGGTCAGGCCGAAGCCGCCCGATTCGTTCATGTACTGGCGCGAGGAACCGGCGTAATCGACAGTGTAGCCGGACGGCGCCGCTTCGGCCACTGCGTTGCGCAGATACTCCAGAATTTCGCCCTGCGAAGCGCCGGACACGCCGGAAATCGTGGCGGAATTGAGCTGCTGGAAGCGGGTGACCGATTCCGGCTGCACGCTGTAGGAAATGCTGGCCACGGTGCTGGCCGGGATCATGTCGCCGTTGGGGGTTTTGATGTGGAAGTTGAGCACATCGGAGGGATTCAGCCGGTCCACCTGCTGCACCTGCGGGATCACCTTGTACGAGCGGCCGGCAATCGAGAAGTAATTGACATAACCGCCGCCGAGCGCCGCCGCCATGGCGTTGCCGAAGTCCTGCTGTGTGAGGCCCAGCGTGGCCAGCTTGTCGCGGTCCACATCGACCTTGGCCTGCGGCGCGTCGATTTTCAGGTCAACGTCGGCAAAGTAGAATTTGCCATCTTTATTCGCCTTGTCGAGCACCGCCTGCGCCACCGTGTTGAGGTTTTCAAACGGTTCAGTGGTGGTGATCACAAACTGCACCGGCAAGCCAGAGCTGCCCGGCAGCGCCGGGAACTGGAACGCCGCCACGCGGCCGCCGGCCACGCCGCCCCAGCGCTGCTGCAGCTCCTGCTGGATTTCGTGGGCCGAGCGCGAGCGTTTATCCCAGGGTTTGAACAGCACGCCGCCGATGCCGGCATTGGTAGTCGGCACGCCCGTGATCTGGAACATCTGGTCGTATTCGGGCAGCGACTTGGCAATCTCGAAAATCTCTTTCGCGTACGTCTGCATCTGGTCCGAGGTGGCGGTGGGGGCGCCGACCACCTGGGCCAGCACAATGCCCTGGTCTTCCTCGGGCGCCAATTCGGACTGCGACATGGCAAACATCACGCCCAGCAGGCCGGTGAGGATCACGCCGAGCACGATCAGCACCGCCCAGGTGGACAGCAGGCTGTGCAGCAGGCGCAGATAGCCGTTATGGACTTTTTCAAACGTGCGGTCAATGAACTTGACGAACTTGCCCTCGTCCTGGTGCTCGTTGAAAAATTTGGCGCACATCATCGGCGACAAAGTGAGCGCCACAATGCCCGATACCGCCACGGCGCCGGCCAGCGTAAACGCAAATTCGGTAAACAGCGCCCCCGTCAGCCCGCCCTGGAAGCCGATCGGCACGTACACGGCGATCAGCACCACCGTCATGGCCAGGATCGGGCTGCCCAGCTCGCGCGCCGCCTTGATCGAGGCGTCGAACGGCTTCATGCCCTCCTTCATGTGGCGATCAACGTTTTCCACCACGATGATGGCGTCGTCGACCACCAGGCCGATCGCCAGCACAATCGCCAGCAGCGTCAGCAGGTTGATCGAATAGCCGAACATCAGCATGACGAAGAACGTACCGATCAGCGACAGCGGCATGGCGATGACGGGCACGATCACGGCCCGCAGGCTGCCCAAAAACAGGTAGATCACCACCGTGACGATGATCAAGGCTTCCACCAGCGTGTGCACCACCTCGACAATCGAGGTGTTGATGAACTCGGTGGAGTCGTAGACGATTTCACCGGTCAGGCCAGCCGGCAATTGCTCACGGATCGACGGGAACACCTTGCGCACGCGTTCGGCCACGTCGAGGATGTTGGCGTCCGGCGCTACCTTGATGCCGACAAACACCGAGCGCACGCCGCTGAAGGCAACGTTGAAATCGTAGTTTTCCGAACCCAGCGTGACGTTGGCAATGTCTTCCAGCCGCACGATAGCGCCGCCGCTCTGCTTGACGGACAGCGCCTTGAATTCCTCCACCGTGTGCAGGTCGGTGCCGGCCGTCAGCGGCACGGTCACCATCTGGCCCTTGGAAGCGCCCAGCCCCGCCAGGTAGTTGTTGGCGGCCAGCGCGGTGCTCACTTCGCTGGCGGTCACGCCATGGGCCGCCATTTTATCGGCGTCGAGCCAGGCGCGCAGGGCAAACTGGCGCGCGCCCAGCAGTTCGGCGGTCTGCACGCCGTCGATCGAGTCGAGCTTGGGCTTGACCACCCGCGCCAGGTAGTCGGTGACGTTATTGGTGGGCAGCGTGTCGCTGTAAAAGCCCATGTACATGGCGTCGGTGGTCTGCCCCATCTGCACGCTCATCACCGGTTGCTGAGCTTGCGCGGGCAACTGGTTGCGCACCGAATTGACCTGGGTGGTAATTTCGGTCAGCGCGCGGTTGGAATCGTAGTTCAGTTGCAGTGTGGCGGTAATCGTCGATACGCCGCTGTTACTCGACGACGACAGGTAGTCGATGCCCTGCGCCTGGGCAATCGCTGCCTCGAGCGGCTGGGTGATGAAGCCGGCCACGGTGGCGGCATCGGCACCGTAATAGGTGGTGGAAATGGTGACCACCGCGTTCTGTGTTTTCGGGTACTGGTTGACGGGCAGGCTGAACAGCGAGCGCAGGCCCAGCACCACGATCAGCAGGCTGACCACGCTGGCCAGCACCGGCCGCTTGATGAAGATGTCGGTAAAGTTCATGGCGCGTCCGTTCTCACTGTTCCTGCGGCGTCGGATTGGCGCTGTTAGCCGGCTGCACCTTGTTGTTGACCACCACCGGCGTGCCGTTTTTCAGTTTGAGCTGGCCGCTGGTGACCACGGTCTGGCCTTCCTTCACGCCCGACAGCACGGCGACCTGGTCGCCACGGGTGGCGCCGGTGGTCACAAACACCTGCTGCGCCAGCAGTTGCGGATTGCCCTTGTCGTCTTTCGGCGCTTCCTTGCCGTCTTTGGCCTGCGCCGGCGCCAGCACGAATACGGTGGAACCGTAAGGGTTGTAGGTAATCGCCGTCTGCGGCAGCGTCAGGTATTGTTTGGCCTCGCCCTGGTCGAGGCTGACGTTGGCAAACATGCCCGGCAGCAGTTGGCGTTTGTCGTTGGGCACGGTGGCCTGTACCTGCACGTTACGCGTGCCGGCATCCACCTTGGGGCTGATCGCCGTCACCTTGGCGGGGAAGGATACGCCCGGGAAGGCGTCGCTGGTCAGCTTCAGTTTTTGTCCCGGCGCCAGGCCCGCCACCTGCTTTTGCGGCACGAAGAAATCGACATACACGGTGTCGATGGTTTGCAGCGTGACCAGCGTATCGCCGGGGTTCAGGTACTGGCCCGGATTGACGGCAGTAATGCCGAGCTTGCCGGAAAACGGCGCGCGGATGGTTTTTTTGGCGACCTGCGCTTTTTGCTCCTCCGCCAGCGCCTGGCGGGTTTTCAGTTCGGCTTCGCTGCTGTCCACCTGCGCCTGGCTGATGGCCTGCGCCGCCAGCTGCAAACGGTCGCGCTTGAGCGTGGTTTCGGCCAGCCCGGCCGCCGCCTGCAGCGAGCGCAGCTGGGCGATATCGGATTCGGCATTGAGTTCAAACAGCACCTGCCCAGCCTTGACCTCGTCGCCAGATTTGAAGTTAACCTTGCGCACCATGCCGGCGATTTCGGTGGTCACATCGACGCCGCGCACCGGCGCCAGCGTGCCGACCGCGTTGATCTGCGGCTGCCAGGCAGACGCCGTGACCTTGATCGCCGTCACCGTCTGTGCACCCGGCTTGGGCGAACTGGCGATCAGTTTTTGAATCTGCAGATATTTGCCGAATGCCAGCGCGGCAACCAGCAAGATCACGCAGCCAACCATGATGAGCATACGCTTGGTCATACAACACTCCCCTGCAATGTATTATTTGGTCAGTTCTTGGTAGGAAAACGTGGAAGGAAAACGTGCACGGACAAGGCCGGCGTCCGCCAGCTCAGGGACTGCGGCCGATAGACGGCGCCACCGATACGGGCGTGGCGGCCGGCTCTCCCTCGGCACGGTTCCACCAGCCGCCGCCGAGCGCCTGGAACAGCGCCGCCGTATCGGCGTAGCGCGTGGCCTGCGCCTGCACCAGGCTGATATGGGCTTGCTGGAAGCTGCGCTGCGCATCGAGCAGCGCCAGGTAGCTGATGGCGCCCAGCTTGTACTGTTCCTGCGCCAGCGCCAGCGTTTCCGCCGCCAGCGCTTCGGACTCGGCCTGCGCCTTGAGCGCCGCCGCGTCGGATTCGAGCGCGCGCAGGCTGTCGGCCACATTCTGGAACGCCGTCAGCAAGGTGCTGCGGTACTGCGCGGCAGCGACGTCGTAGGCGGCTTCGGCGGCGCGCTTGCGGGCACGCAGCGCGCCACCATTGAAGATCGGCGCGGTCAGGCCGGCGGTCAGGCTCCAGATTGCGTTATCGCCTTCAAACAGCTTGCTGAACGTGGGCGACGCAGCGCCGTAGCTGCCGCTGAGGGTAAATTGCGGATACTGCGCCGCCGTGGCCACGCCGATCTGGGCGCTGGCCTGGTGCAGCAATTCTTCGCTGGCGCGGATATCGGGGCGCTGGCGCACCAGCGCCGACGGCAGCGATACCGGCAGGTCCTCGGGCAGCGTGAGCGAGGCGAGCGTAAATTCGGGCATGCCGGCCTCGCCGGGCAGCTTGCCCACCAGGACGGAGAGCAAATGCCGGGTTTGCGCCAGCGCTTTTTCCAGCGGCGCCACGGTGGCGGTAGTCTGCGCCACCTGGTTGCGCTGGCTGAGCAACTGTGTGCGCGGAATCGCGCCATATTCGAACTGCTTCTCGATCAGGCCCTGCTGGGCGGTGAGCGCCGCCAGCACTTCGCGCGTGGCCTGCAACTGCGCGCGCAGCGAGGCTTCGCGGATCGCCGTGGTGACCACGTTGGCGCTCAGCGTGAGATAAGTGGCTTCAACCTGGAAGCGCTGGTAATCGACTGCCGCGCGCGCGCCTTCCAGCGTACGCCGCGTAATGCCGAACACGTCCGGCGTATACGCCACATTGACCGAGGCGTTATATAACGTCAGCACGCTGCTGGCCGTTCCCTGCGGCGTGGCCACCTGCGTTTTTTGCCGCCCTGCTCCCAGCGCGCCGTTCAGCGATGGATAGACCAGCTCGCCAGCCTGGGCATTGTAGTTTTCCTGCGCCTGGCGCAGCGTGGCTTCGGCGGCCGCCATGCTGGGGCTTTGCTCGAGCGCGCTGCGTATCAGCTGGTCCAGCGCCGGCGAGCGGAACACGCTCCACCACTGGGCCGGAATATCCATGCCGCTGACAAAACGCTGGGCGCCGCCGCCGTGGTCCACGCCCGGCGCCGCCACGGTTTGCGCAGGCAGCGGCGTGGGGGTGTAGTGATCGCCTGCATTGGCCGGAACTGCCGGCGTATTGAAATTGGGCCCCAGCGCGCACGCGGACAAACCACATGCCAGCAGCGCGGCAACGCCCGTGCGCAGCGCCGGCATGCGCCAGCACCTGTACTGTGTACTCATACGAACTCCCATCTGGCCCGGATGCGATCA
>JBEVNE010000243.1:0-7586 GCA_040508275.1 Duganella sp. | reverse complement strand
GCCACCTGGAATACACTCACCATTTCGGCTAGCTTGACGGCTTGTTCCTGCATCGATTGCGAGGCGGCGGCGGCTTCTTCGACCAGGGCGGCATTTTGCTGGGTGACGTTGTCCATCTCGGCCACGGCAGTGTTGATCTGTTCGATGCCGATTTCCTGTTCCTGGCCGGCGGCGCTGATTTCGCCCATGATCTGGGTAACGCGGCGCACGCTGGCGACGATTTCTTCCATGGTCGAACCGGCTTCATTGACCAGCGCGCTGCCGGTGCCGACTTTTTCCACCGAATCGGTAATCAATTGCTTGATGTCCTTGGCGGCACTGGCCGAACGGTGCGCCAGGTTGCGCACTTCGGTGGCCACCACGGCAAAGCCACGGCCTTGCTCACCGGCGCGCGCTGCTTCCACGGCCGCGTTCAGCGCCAAAATGTTGGTCTGGAAGGCGATGCCATCGATCACGCCGATGATGTCGGCGATCTTGTCGGACGATTCGGTAATCGAGGCCATGGTATCGACCACGCGCGACACCAGTTCGCCACCCTTGACGGCGATGTCGGAAGCCGAACCGACCAGCTGGTTGGCCTGGCGCGCATTGTCCGAATTCTGCTTGACGGTCGAGGTCAGTTCTTCCAGCGACGACGCGGTTTCTTCCAGACTGGCGGCTTGTTGTTCGGTGCGGCGCGACAGGTCCATATTGCCGGCGGCGATTTCGTTGCTGGCGGTGGCGATGGCATCGCTGCCTTCGCGCACGCTGCGCACGGTGCCGGCCAGGCGTTCCTGCATCTGGTGCAGGCCGGTCATCAGCGCGCCCATTTCATCGCGGCGGGTCAGGTCGATCTGGTTGGCCAGGTTACCGTCGGAAATGGCATTGAAGTGCGACAGCGCCTGGTTCAGCGGCTGCATTACGGCGCGCAACAGCATGACGCTGGAAATGCCGGCGACGATCAGGCCCAGCACGATGGCGCTGATCGACAGCGTCATGTTGCGGCTGTAGGCGGTCTGGCTGGCCTGGTATTGTTTGGCGGTTGCTTCAAGCTGGTAAGTGACCAGCTTTTCGCCGCTCTCTGTGTACAGACGGAACAGGCGCGTGACTTCGCTGAGCATCAGGCGCTCGATTTCCACCGCATTTTTTTCGCGCAGCGCCTTGATGGCAGGCGTAATGCCATCCTTGACCAGTGCCTGGCGCGCCGCGCCGGTCTGGTCGGCCAGCGCTTTTTCACCGTCGCCGAAGGGCAGCGTGACATAGTGCGCCCAGGCCTTGTCGCTGGCTTCGAGGAAGCCCTGGGTGCGGGTGAGAATTTCATCGACATTGGCGGCGTCGGGCTTGAGCGCCACGCGGTCGATCGACAGGCGCGCACGGTCGATCTGGATCTGGGCGTCGGCGATGTCTTTCATCGACGCCATCGAATTTTCGTAGACGTCCTTGAGCACGCCATTAGTGGTATGCAGGGCGGAGATCCCGCGTACGCCGATAAAAATCATCAGCGCGCCAAGCAGGACCATGGTGCCGATCAGGCGGGTACGGATAGTAAGGTTTGTAAACATGATGGTTCCATTCAAGGAGTGTCCCTGTGCCAGACAGGCAAAATACGTGCAGGCAAAGTACGCAAAGTACGCAAAGTACGGTTAACGGCGGCTTGGTTGCGGCTTTTTTTATGTGTTAACTGCGGTAACGGACCGGTGGGAAGAAAGGTCGGTTACGGGAAATCAGTCTCCGCGCGGCACGTTGATAGTTGGCGTGCCGCGATATGGCAGGGGAATGGGCCACATTAAATGTTCGTCACTGCGGCGGGGATAAGGCCGGCGAGCGTATGTGCGATGGGTCCCGAGTGGGTTGTCATCGGCAGCGTGACAGCAATTGGCGCAAGTCTAGCTGATTAATTTCTGACCGGCAAATGATTTGTTTTCAACGATGTTTGAATACTCTTTATTTGGCAGGGTTAAGCGTTTACCTAGTTAATATTAAGCATTTTGAAAAATAGATAGGCGTGCAACGAACGAGGGGGGGGCTCAGCGCACTGGCGCTTCCCGTGACGGTCAGTCTCCTGCAGATGCTCAGGCGAACCAAAGTAGATAGCGGAATATCCCGTGTCGCTCGCCTGCAGCGGGGGCGCTCACCGCGATATCGCGGCAGGCACCAGCAAGGCGCCCGGTGTGCGGCCGGCAGGGGGATCGAGTATGAAGCGTGGCAGGGACAGCACCAGGCCGCTGTGCGGCAGAGTGACATCGCGCACGCCGCCCGATTGCGTTTGCCGGGCGGCGCCGCCGGTGCCGGTGCCGACCAGCGTGCCAAAACCAAAGTCCCGCATGACATTGGCAAACAGAATCGCCGAGGAATAGGTGCCCGGTCCGATGCGCACCGTGACAGCGCCGCCAAAGCGCAAGGGATTGTCCAGCTGAGGTTGGCGCCAGGTGGTAATTTCTCCATCGATCAATTTGCTCGGCACGTCGGCCTGCGGCCGTGTCATGGACCGGTAGGTCGAGCCTGTCCTGTATGGCCACGTAGCGAGATAGGGCATGACGCCTTCGAGCCAGATGGCGTCGCTGCCGCCACCATTCCTGCTGATGTCGATCTCGAGTGTGCTCACCCCTTCCGCCTTGATGCGGGTGAACGCCGCACGGGTGAAATCAAGGAAGGGCGCAGCATCTGCCAGATTGAAAGAGCTGATCGTCAGTACGGCCACACCGTCCGGACGTATCGTCAACTCGTACGGTAACCGGGCTTCGTCGCGCAGCACCAGCGGCAGGTCGCGGCTGCCCGCCAGGATGACGGTGCGCTGTTTGCCATCCTGCTCAAGCGTCAGGCGGTAGTGTGCGGGCGTACCGTAGATTTTCCAGTAGTAGAGCCACCAGCGCTGAGCCAATAGCTGGCGCCGGAACGCGGGGGTATCGCCATGCACGGTAGCCTGCAGCGTTGTCACCAGCTGATCGGCAGCTATGTCATTGACCGATACGATACGCGCGGGGGCCAGCGCAGGCGCGGCGCTGTCAGCACGCAGGAACAGCTTGCCGTCGGCGTCTATCGACACCTCCGCAGGAAACAGGCTGCCGCCCTCGGCCAGCCAGGCGCGCGTTTCGCCGCGCCAGTCGGGATAGCCGATGAGAAAGTGGCCGTCGGCCAGCAAGGGGTTGAGCGTGGCAAGCCGCCGCCACGATGCATCGCGCGACATTGTCGCCGGCAAATCGACGAGCAGTTGGTCTAGCGCGGCCTGCATGGCGGCCGGGTCGGTCGAAAATCCCGGATCGGGATGCATGCGTGCAATCGACGCGCGGATGAAGGCAACATCGTCACGAAACTGGTCGGCCGTAATCGGTGCTGGTTGCGGTGGCGGTGTGGCGCCGGCGCCTGCGGCGCAACAGAACAGGATCAGCACCGGTGATAGCAAGGCGGTGAGTCGTGGCGTGCAGCGCAGAACTTTCATGTTTTCCCGTTGATTGAGCGTGTCGTATGCGCGACTGGGGTGAAATGACAGGTAATCGGATGTGTGCGAAGCATATCAACGCGAAACCGGCACCGGGGACGATGTGCGACGAAATGCACAATCAGGGTATTCAAGTGGCCGAACAGGCCGATGGCGGTAAGCGCCGTCTTGGCTTAAGGCGCGGCGCCCTGTATGCTGCGGCGGCACCTGATAACGACAACTTTGAAGAAAGACCGCCATGAAACCACTGCTTTCCTCCTGCCTGCTCGGTCTGACGCTTACCCTGACCCTGGCCGCATGCGAACGCGCCAAGGAAGCGCCTGCCGCTACCACCCCGGCCGCCCCTGCCCCCGCAGCCCCTGCTGCCCCTGCCGCCGCGCCCGTCACGGCGCTGCAAAAGATCGATACCCTGGCCGGCACCGGCAAGGAAGCGGTGGCCGGCGCCACTGCCGTGGTCAACTACACCGGCTGGTTGTACGTACCGGACGCGCCGCTCCAGCACGGCGCCCAGTTCGATTCCTCGGCAGGCCGGGCGCCGTTCAGCTTCGCGCTCGGAGCCGGCCAGGTCATCAAGGGCTGGGACGACGGCGTGCAGGGTATGAAAATTGGCGGCAAGCGCACCTTGATCATTCCTGCCAGCCTGGGCTACGGCGAGAGCGGTGCCGGCCCGATTCCGCCAAACGCCACCCTGATCTTCGATATCGAACTGCTCGACGTACGCTGAGGCGTAGCGATGCCTTTCGCATAGCAACAGGCTGAACGCTGTTATCTTGACGCCCCACCCACTTGCGATTATATTAATGACTCACGAGTAAGTAATTCGCAAGTAACCCAACCCGCAGTCGAAAGTAGCCATTCCGATGCAAGCCCCTCAAGATACCAAGCCACGCTGGGAGCGGCGCAAGGATGCGCGGCCGCAGGAGTTGCTGGCGGCCGCGCTCGACCAGTTTGTCGAGCGTGGCTATGCCGCCACGCGGCTCGAGGATGTGGCGCGGCGCGCCGGCGTGTCCAAGGGCACGCTCTACCTGTATTTCACCAACAAGGAAGAACTGTTCAAGGCCGTGGTGCGCGGTACCATCGTCGAGGTCATCGGCGAGGCCGAGCAGGATGCGGCCGTGTTCGAGGGGCACAGCGCCGAGTTGCTGCGAGCGCTGTTGTTGCGCTGGTGGAGCCAGTGCTGCTCGACCCAGTTAGCCGGGATTACCAAGCTGATGTTTGCGGAAGGGAATAATTTCCCTGAACTGGCGCATTTTCATAACGAGGAAGTAGTGGCGCGCGGCACCAGGCTGATCCACAGCGTGCTGGTGCGCGGCATGGCGCGCGGGGAATTTCGTGCCGTCGATCCGGACGTCATGATGCCGGTGCTGGTGGCGCCGGTCATGATGCTGATGATGTGGACGCATTCGTTCATACCGGCCTGTGAAATGCCGGCAATCGACCCGGATGCCTACATGGCCGCCTTTATCGACAACACCCTGGCCGGCCTGGCCGTGCCGAAAGCCTGACCATGCGTGTTGTTTTTTTCCGCCAACTTGCCTTTTCAGTCAGTTCACTCCCCTTAAAATGCAGACTGTCGCAATCTGCTTCCGTATGGCCGCCAACTCGTTAATATGTCCCCCGACGCCAGTTCAACGATAAAATGGCGGATTAATCAATCCCGACCCGAGTCTTAAGATGAATATTGAACAAGCCCGCTTCAACATGATCGAACAGCAAATCCGTCCATGGGACGTCCTGGACACCGAGGTGCTGGACTTGCTGCACGTGGTCAAACGCGAGAATTTCGTTCCGGTCGCGCACAAGGCGCTGGCTTTTGTCGATGCCGAGATTCCGCTGCCAGGCGGCGAAAACATGTTGTACCCAAAGATCGAAGCACGCCTGCTGCAGGACGTGGCTGTTAAAAAACATGAGTCGGTGCTGGAAATCGGCGCCGGTTCGGGCTACATGGCTGCGCTGCTGGCGCATCGTGCCCGCCATGTCACTACCGTGGAAATTTCGCCCGAACTGAAAGCGCTGGCGGAAAAAAACCTGGCCGACAACGGTGTGGCCAATGTAACGGTCGAGCTCGGCGATGGCGCGCAAGGCTGGGCGACCGGTGCGCCGTTCGATGTGATCGTGGTATCGGGTTCGCTGCCGCAACTGCCGGAAGCCTTGCTTCAGCAGCTTAAGGTTGGCGGCCGCCTGGCAGTCATCATCGGCCAGGCGCCTGCCATGCAGGCGCAACTGGTTACCCGCACCGGCGAGGCTGGCTACGATACGCGCACGCTGTTCGAAACGCAGGCCAAGCCTTTGCAGCTGGCCAGCAAGCCGTCGTCGTTCAAATTCTGAGGCCGGCTTATGCAACAGATTACTGCACCGGAACTGGCTGCCTGGCTGGCTGACGCATCGCGGCCGCAGCCGGTGCTGCTCGATGTGCGTGAAGACTGGGAGTTTGCCACCTGCCATATCGCTGGCTCGGTGCAGATACCGATGAACACCATTCCGGCACGCATCGATGATCTCGATGAAGATGCGGAAATCGTCTGCATCTGCCATCACGGTGCGCGCAGCCTGCAGGTGGCTGCGTATCTCGAGCGTAACGGCTTTGGCAAGATGGTCAACCTGACGGGCGGCGTGCATGCCTGGGCTTTGCAGGTGGATGCGGCGATGCCAACCTATTGACAGCAAGCGCGGCATATCGGCTGGCGCGGCATAGCGGCAATGTTTGATTAACTTTTAAGACTCCAACGGAGAATGCAATGCAGAGACCCCTTATCGCCGTGCTGATGGCCAGCGCTTTTCTGACGTTGAGCGTACCTGGCGCACGAGCGGCCGATCTTATCCAAGTGTATCAGCAAGCGCTGGCCAATGACGCCACGTACGCCAGCGCCCGCTCATCACTGGATGCGGGGCGTGAACGCATTACCCAGGGGCGTGCCGGCTTGCTGCCTACCGTGTCTGCCAGCGGCAGCAATACCCGCAATACCGGCGACTTCAGTCCATTCAACGAAGGCTTGCTGGGCACCACGCCCAGCGGCTTACCAGGCATTATTACCCGTCAGAATCGCGACAATCACACCAACAGTTATAACGTCACGCTGAGCCAGCCGCTGTTCGACTGGACCGCCTGGCAAACCTATCAGCAAAGCAAGCTGGCGCAAGCAGTGGCTGAATCCACGTTTGCCCAGGCGCGCCAGGATTTGATCACGCGCGTGGCGCAAGCGTATTTTGACGTGCTGACCGCGCAAGACAACCTGACTTCGACCCAGGCGCAAAAAACCGCGACCACCGAGCAACTGGCATCGGCCAAGCGCAATTTTGAAGTCGGCACCCAGACCATTACCGACACCCACGAAGCACAAGCGGCGTACGACCTGGTGGTGGCGCAGGAGTTTGCCGCGATTACCGACCTGGACAACAAGCGCACGGCGCTCCAGGTGATTACCGGCAAACCTACCGGCGAGCTGGCGCCGCTGCGCGCCGGTGTCACCATTGCCTCGCCGGAGCCGGCCGCCATCGAGCCGTGGGTCAATTCGGCGGAAGGACAAAACTTTTCAGTGATCGCCGCCCAGCTGTCGCTGGAAATCGCCAAGCGCGACATTTCGCGTAACCGTGGCGGCCACATGCCGACCCTCAACCTTGCTGCAGGCACTAGCCACAGCAGCACGACGGCCTCGGGCACGGCAAAAAACAACGCCATCGGCGTCACCTGGAACGTGCCGATCTTTAACGGCTTTGCCGTAACCAGCCGCGTGCGCGAATCGATCGCGCTCGAAGACAAATCGCGCAACGACCTCGAGGCGACCAAGCGTCTGGCGGCGCAAAACGCCCGCGTGGCCTTCCTCAGCATGACCAGCGGCCTGGCTCAGGTCAAAGCGCTGGAAGCGGCGGAAGTGTCGAGCAAGTCGTCGCTCGATTCGAACAAGCTCGGTTACCAGGTTGGCGTGCGGATCAATATCGACGTGCTCAATGCACAGCGCCAGCTGTATTCCACGCAACGGGATTTATCGAAGGCGCGTTACGACACGGTGATGAACGGCCTGCGCCTGAAGTCGGCGGCTGGCACCCTGAAGGAAGAGGATCTGACGCCGATTAACGCTTTATTGCAGCATTAATCAGCGCATGGGGCCGGGTGCTGGATAAGGTCTTATAAACCGGCGCCCTGGCCGTTAAAGCTGCGCTCGATCAG
>JBEVNE010000113.1:0-14375 GCA_040508275.1 Duganella sp. | reverse complement strand
CCTAACAAGGGCGCTCTGGCGCCAGAATTGGAAGACCTGTAATTGGTCAATTACCGTCAACTGCTGGCCCGGCAGGAGTTTGAACGCTACTGCCGCCAGGCCCCCGGCGTCCCCTGGCCTCAAAAACTCGTCGTCACCCGTAACAGCACCGTCCTCGGATCGCCAAGCGGCAGCACATTGTTGTTCAGCACACCGGCGTAATAGTCGCGGTCGAACAGGTTTTTCACGCTCAGCGTTAGCCGATACGCGGCCGCCTCATAACTGATGTTGGCATCGATGGCGGTGTAGCCGGGCACCGTGTAGCTGACTGCCGGGCCGGTCTTCTGGCTTTCGTAGCGCGCGCCCAGGCCGGCGCCCATGCCTTTCAGCAGGCCGTCGCGGAAGCGGTAGTTGGCCAGCATGCTGGCGCTCTGGCGCGGCACGTTCAGCAGGCGCCTGCCGACGTTGCCGGCGTTGTCTTCGGTGATGACGCCGTTAATCAACGACAGCGCCGCCTGCAGATGCCAGCCGTTGCGCAGGTCGGCGTTCAGTTCGGCCTCCAGGCCGCGCGTGCGTTCTTCGCCGGTTTGTACCTGGGCGTTCGGCAATACCGCAATGTGGGCCGGGTCGGGATCGGCCGTGGTGACGTTGCGGCGCTTGAGGTCGTACAGTGCGATGGCGCCGGTCAGGCGTCCGCCCAAATAGTCGAATTTGACGCCGGCTTCGGCCTGCTTGCCTTCCTCGGGCTTGAACTGGGCGCCGAAGAAATCGCTGCCGGAAACCGGCAGGAAAGAGCTGGCGTAGCTGATGTACGGCGACAGATGCGGTGTGGCGCGATACAGCAGCGCCGCGCTGCCGGTGGTCTTGTTGTCGTGCAGTTCGGTCGTGCGGTTATTCAGGCCGTTGTACAGGATGTTCTTGCTGCGGTCGTGGCGTGCCGACAGGCTCAGGTTCAATGCGTCAGTCAGCGCGATCTGGTCGCGCAGGTACAGCGCCGCATACGATACCTTGGTGGTGGTCAGGCTGGTGGGGGAGGTGGGGCAGGTGTAGGGCTGGAAATATACGGGGCGGTACAGGTCGAGCGCAGGAATGCGGCAGGCGGTCGATCCGCTTTGCACCATGTCGCTGTTCAGGTCCAGGCCGGCCATCACCGTGTGCTGCTGCTCGCCCAGCCTGAACGTGCGTTCGCCGTAGGTGTCGAGCGCGCGCGTGTGGCCCTGCACATCCTGGATCGAACCGCTGCGGGCCTGGGTGCGCTCATCGGCGGCCAGTGCGCCGAGCGAGACGAAGCGGCCATCCATGTCCAGCTTTTGGAAGCGGAAGTTCTGCGCCAGCTTCCAGCCGTTGTCGAAGCGGTGCTCAAGGCTGTAGCCCAGCGCCGCCTGCCACGATTCGTAAGGACCGAAGCCCGGCTCTCCGGTGAAGCGGCTGCGCTCAAACGCGCCATGGCGGTTGCTGCGCACGGTGCCGCGCACGGGAGCGCCCTGGCTGCGCAGGTATTCGCGCGCCGTGTACGACGACAGGATCGTGAAATCGGTGCGCGCGCCCAGGTCGAGCGTCAGCGATGGCGCCAGGTAGCGTTTTTTGAAGTAGACGAAATCGATGGGATCATCCTGGTCGGACCACATGCCGTTGAGGCGGAACGCCGCCTTGCCCGGCGTTGACCCTGCCGCATCATCGAGCGGGCGGCCCAGGTCAAAGTCGAGCTGCTTGAAATCGTTGCTGCCATAGGTCGCGCCAAACTGGTTGAATGCCTGCGCCCGTGGGCGCTTGCTGACCATATTGACCAAGCCCCCGGGCTGCACCATGCCGAAGTTGATCGAGGCTGGCCCTTTCAGTACTTCGATCCGCTCGACGCCAAACACTTCCTGGCCTACGTACACGTTCTGGCCGCGTTTGAGGCCATCGACATGCAGCGATTCCGAAGCGCGCTGGCCACGGATGATGAAATCATCCCAGCCGCGCCGTCCCCAGCTGCCGGAAGCCACGCCGGCGCTGGTTTGCAGCGCCTCGTTAAGCGTGGTGACGGCGCGTGCGTCGAGCAGGTCGCGCGTGAGCACGGTGACCGATTGCGGCGTTTCCAGCAGCGACAGGTCGGACTTGGTGCTGCTGCCGGCACGGCGCGCCGTAAAGCCGTCGCCATCGCTGCGGGCGCCGCTGATTTCCACAACTTGCGGTGCTGCGTCGGCAGTGTCAGTGGATTCGGTGGTGGCGGCTTGCGCCTGCTGGATCTGCAACAGCGTGCCGGAACAGACGGCCAGCGCACACAGGCGCGCCAGCAGAGTAGGGGGAGGAAGGCGGGAAGGCGGGAAAGACGTCATCGATCAAATACCTGATTATTGATAATGATTCTCATTATACTTTGTGCGGCGCCGCATGGGTACACCCAAAGGAAGGAGACGCCCGCACCACGGCCCTTGGCTTACAATCAGGTTTTTCCATGTCCGACTTTTCCCATGGCTCTGATACATCCGACCGGCTGGCAGGAGATGTCCGTCACCGGCACTGCGGCGCGCGAGATCGAAACCCTGTCCTACCTCGAGGCCACCTTGGCCGATCTGCCCTACCGCGTGTACCACGGCGTGCACTGGACCAATGTGGAAAACGGCTATTCGGTGTATGGCGAAATCGACTTTATCGTGGTGGCGCCCACCGGCCGGCTGCTGCTGATCGAGCAGAAATCAGGCTTTTTGAGCGAAACCGCCGATGGCCTGATCCGCCATTACGAAGGCAGGCCGCGCAAGGTGGCCAACCACATCCTGCGCTCGATCAAGGGCCTGCGCGAGCGCTTTGGCGCGCCGCTGTCGATCGATTACCTGCTGTACTGCCCCGATTATGTGGTGCGCAATCCCAACCAGGCCGGCATCGATCCGCGCCACATCATCGACGCCAACAACCGCCACAAGCTGGCCCAGGTCATCCGCGACACACTGCCGCTGAGTAGCGCGCCCGATGACAACCAGCCCGGCGAGCAGTTCGACAAGGTCACGCGCTTTCTCAGCAACATGCTCAGTCTGCGGCCCGACCCCAGCGCCATGATTGGTAATGCCGCGCACATGGTGGCGCGGCTGTCGGGCGGCCTGTCCACTTGGGCGCGGCGGCTCGAATTTTCTCCGTTCCGGCTGCACGTGGTCGGTACGGCTGGCAGCGGCAAAACCCAGCTGGCGCTGGCCGAATACAGCGCCGCCATCGAGGCCGGACTGTCGCCGCTGTACGTCTGCTATAACCGGCCGCTGGCCGACCACATCGAACAGGTGGCGCCGCCCGGTGGCCGCGTCACCTCGTTCCATATGCTGAGCGATGCGTTTGTGCGCGCCCAGGGCCAGATTCCCGATTATGGCGCGCCCGATGTGTGGCAGCGCATCGAGGCGCAGTTGCTGGTCTCGGAACTGCCGCCAGAGTGGCGTTACGATGTGCTGATCGTCGATGAAGGCCAGGATTTTTCCGCCGACTGGCGCGACATCCTGCTGCGCATGCTCAAGCCTGAAGGGCGCGCGCTGTGGCTGGAAGATCCCAACCAGAACATCTACGGCCGCGCCACGGTGCCGCTGCCGGGCTGGGTAACGCTGCACTCGGACACCAACTACCGCAGCCCGCGCCAGATCATCGAGCGGCTGACGGCGATAGGCGCCGTCCGTACGCCGGTGGAGGCGGGCAGCCCGTTCCGTGGCGCCGATATCGAGGAGCTCACCTACCCGGACGGCGACAGCGCCGCCATGCTGGCGCAAACCCGGCGCGCCGTCACTGCCTGCCTGGCGGCCGGCTTTGCGCGCCACGACATTGCGATTGCCTCGTTCCGTGGCCGCGACAAGTCGGTGATCCTGCACCTGGACCAGCTCAGCGACGCCCACACGCTGAAATCGTTCACCGGCGAGTACGACCTGTTCGGCACACCCGAATACCGCGACGGCGGCCTGCTGGCGGAAACCGTGTACCGCTTCAAGGGCCAGTCGGCGCCGGCGGTGATCTTTACCGAAATCGACTTCGAGCAGATCGATGAAAAAGTGCTGCGCAAACTGTTCGTCGGCATGACCCGGGCGCGGCTCAAGCTGGTGCTGGTGCTCAGTGAGCGGGCGGAGCAGCAGTTGCTGGAGCGAATGTCATGGTAGCCAGGGGAGTAACAGGCAAACTATTCCGTCGCCCCCTCGCAAGCAGCTGCCTGGTCATTCCATCGTCCACCACGATCCAGGCAGCGATCAATCGATAGCCCTCGCCCTGCCCACAAGCCGGCGGCAAACAGCACTACCGCCCGCAACACCAGCAGGCCTGTAACAATCGGTCGTCCCATTGTTTCCTCATAATGCATCAGTTCCCTGGTGCGGCAGCGGTGTGTCCGTAAGCCTGCATTCTGGTTTGGACGCTCGCGTGAAGCAACGCTGTTTATTGCGGAACGCTACTTGTGAGTATCTGATACATCACTTAAAACTGATTTTTTGGTAATAATAAGTAATTATAAATATTCAAGTAAATTTCTTCAAATACAACAGATTTTTGAAAATATGTTGATGTTTCCCTTGGGCATCGATATCATTATTTACGTCAAAAGAACATCAAATACATCGAATTTGATGATTTTGATGAATTTTTGTATATCAAAAAGCAATCATCTTGCCTGGTCGAGCCCGGATTTAGCAGGGGCTGTCGGAATTTGATGATGGATTTATCAAAAAAGATACCTCAAGGAGAAACAATGAATTCCTCGCATTCCAGAAAGCCGATGCATGGCGCGTTGAGCCTCAAGGCCATACCGCTGGCGCTGATCATGCTCGCCGGCACTGCCCAGGCGCAAGACACCCACAGCATGTTTACTTTTAGTGGCTTCGGCACCCTTGGCGCCACCCACTCGTCTTCGGATGACGGCGACTTTGTCAGCACCTTGTACCAGCCGTCCGGCGCGGGGGCAACGCGCAGTTGGGACCTGGGCGCCACTACCAAATTCGGCGCCCAGGTCAATGCAAGGATCACCGACCAGCTGTCGGCCGTAGTGCAGGTCGTGGCTATGCCAAGGACCAACAATACCTACAATCCTCGTTTCGAATGGGCCAATCTGCAATACGCCTTCACGCCCGACTTCAAGGTGCGCGTCGGCCGCACCGCGTTGGCGAGCTTCATGGTTTCGGAAACTCGCCTGGTGGGCTACGCCAATACCTGGATCCGCCCGCCGTCGGAAATGTACAGCGCCATCCCGATGACTAACCTCGACGGCATCGATCTCTCTTACCGGCAGCGTTTCGGCGGAGTGACCAGCACGCTGCAAGTGTTTAGCGGGCGCACCGACATCGAGACGATTGGCGGTGCGGGCCAAAAAGTGCCCGGCACCGAGATTCGTAACGTGGTTGGCGTCAACAACACGTTCGAGTTCGGCGCCTGGTCGGCGCGGGTCGGGTATATACGCTCCGATGTCAGCATTCTTCTCGGCCCCAATTTTCGACTTTCCATCGATCAGAAGGCCTACACGGTCGGCGCTGTCTACGATCCGGGTACCTGGTTCGTGCAGGGAGAGTATGCCAGGACCGAGCTGCCAGGTTTTGTGCCGACCACCAAAATCGGCTACCTGACTGGCGGCTACCGTCTCGGCGCCTTCACCCCGTACGCAATCTACGCCAAGAGTTCGCCCGACAAGACACCTGCCATCCTTTCCTATGACCAGAGCACCACCTCCCTCGGCCTGCGCTGGGATGCGATGCGCAACACCGCCGTCAAGCTGCAATTCGATCGCGTCGACCTGCCCAAGGGTTCGATCGGCTATTTCACCAAGGTGCGCCCCGGCCTGGCCGGCAGCAAGGTGAATCTGGTCACTGTCGCAGCCGATTTCGTATTCTGAACGGGGAGACCATGATGTTCATCCATAAAAAAGCCAACATCGCCTTACTCGCCTTCGGCTTGTCGTTTACCGCGTTGCCGGCGTTTGCCGAGATTGTCGTCATCGTTTCGGCCAAAAGCGCTGCCACCGCGCTCACCGAAGAGCAGGCTGCCGACGTTTTCCTCGGCAAGAGCAACACGCTGCCGGGTGGCGGCCAGGCGGTGCCGGTCGATCAATCGGAAAGCTCGGCAGTGCGCGAGCAGTTCTATACCAAAGTGGCAGGCAAAACTGGCGCCCAGATGAAAGCCTATTGGTCCAAGCTGATTTTCACCGGCAAGGGGCAGGCGCCCAAGGATGCCGGCGACAGCGCCGCCGTCAAGGCGCTGGTGGCTGGCAATCCAAACATCATCGGCTACATCGACAAGAGTGCTGCCGACGCCAC
This sequence comes from Duganella sp., assembly GCA_040508275.1. GTDB lineage: Bacteria > Pseudomonadota > Gammaproteobacteria > Burkholderiales > Burkholderiaceae_D > Rugamonas. The sequence goes on along the minus strand of JBEVNE010000113.1, from coordinate 8,151 downwards.
GGTCAAGGTGCTGCTCACTATTAAGTAAAGTCGCCCCCTCGCGCAGCGCTAACTGCCACCGCCGCGTACCTGCGCTGCGCGTACTGAAGATTACTCCCATTACCGTAAGAGGCTCACAATGAGCATCAAAAAGAAAATTTGGGCATTGCCCCTGGTGTCTACCCTGGTCTTCGCGCTGGGCCTGTCGGTCACCACGTACACGGTGCTTGAAACACAGAATTCGATTCACACCACCGAGAGCGTCGATTACCCGGTGCTTGACGGGGCCAAGACGCTGGCGCTGGACATCGGCGCGATCACTGACGCGCTGCGCGCCGCGGTGGTTGAGGGCGACAAGAGCCGTATCGAGCAGATGCCCGAGCAGGCGGCAAAATTGCGCGTCAAGCTCAAGAAATTCGGCGAGCTTGACGGCCAGAACGCCACCGCAACGCGGCTGACGCAAGAATTCGAGGCCTATTTCACACCGGCGCTGCAAGTAGCGCGCATCATGCTGGAAATTGAGCAGGGCGATCCCCAGGCGGCAGTGACAGGCATGCAAAATGCACTGAAAACCTTGAACGATGACATCGCGCAGATCAACGAAGATGCGCGCAACCGCTTCAGCGCCGGCATCGTACAAAGCCAGACCAGTGTCGGCCGGGTCCTGATCAGCAGCATTGCAGTGGCGCTGGTGGTCATCGGGACGCTGGTCGGGGTGTCATACTTCGTGGTTCGTACCATCTGGCAGCAGCTTGGCGGCGAACCCGAGTACACACGCGAGATTGCGCGCGCGGTGGCCAATGGCGACCTGTCGATGGATATCCGCACCGACGCCAAGGATACCGGCAGTCTGCTGGTGGCGCTGAAGGAAATGCGCGAAAAACTGGGCGGCATGGTGGCCGAGATCAAGATGTCGGCAGAAACCATCAAGGTCGCCAGCCACGAGATCGCGGCTGGAAACGCTGACCTTGCTGCGCGTACGGAGTCGCAGGCCGGCAGTGTTGACGAGACCTCCCGGTCGATGCAGACATTGACGGCGACGGTACGAGAAAATGCTGACAACGCCACCTTGGCCAATTCGCTGGCGCTGTCGGCCTCGACTATCGCTACCCGTGGCGGTGAATTGGTGCAGGAGGTGGTCGTGACGATGGGCGCCATCAACGGTTCCTCCAAGAAAATCGTCGAGATCATTGCCGTCATCGACGGTATCGCGTTCCAGACCAATATCCTGGCGCTGAACGCTGCGGTTGAGGCGGCGCGTGCGGGTGAGCAGGGGCGCGGTTTTGCCGTGGTGGCCAGCGAGGTGCGCAACCTGGCGCAACGCAGTGCCAGTGCGGCCAAGGAGATCAAGGACCTGATCGGCGACTCGGTAGCCAAGATCGGCATTGGCTCCAAGCTTGTCGACGAAACGGGCGTGACCATGGGCGACATTGTCGAGTCGGTCAAAAAAGTTGCTACGATCATGTCTGACATCACCGCCGCCAGCAACGAACAGACCGGTGGCATCGAAAGCATCGGCCACGCGATTACCAGCATCGACGGCATGACACAACAGAATGCGGCGCTGGTGGAAGAGGCCTCTGCCGCCGCCGAATCGATGCGCGAGCAGGCCGGGCAACTGAGCGAAGTGCTGTCGGTCTTCAAGTTGCGCGAAACCGGTTCGTCTGCGGCGGCGAGCAGCAGGGCGGTGGCAGCGCGCCCGGTCATTGCAGCGGTAGCGGCGCCCCGGGCGCCTGCACAGCGGCACGCCTCCTTGCCGGTAGCCGCCGGCGCATCGTCGACGTGGGAAGAACTCTAAGGTCGCAGGCTGCGATTGCGGCCGTCGCATCGCTCCGGGACTGGTCAAGCCGCCAACCAGTCGGCCAGCCCCCACCATCGCCTGTTGCACCCATCCAACGCCCACTGCCGTAAAAGTCATCAGTTTGACTATTTGCCTGCAAGGCAAATTTATCGAAGTTTCTTCTCCTAAGATAAGAAAGCAGGTCAATACAACATAAGGGAGCCTCGGAAAACCGTAGCGAGCGGTTCGTTATCGTCGTGAGTAGCGGAAGCGTACGGATGTACGCTGAGCAACGGAGCGGCGATAGCGGACCGCGCACTAGGTTTTTCGAAGTTCCCATAAAAAAATCTTGGGAGACAATCGTATGGCATCGAACCGTTGCAGGCCTTTCCACATCCGTCCCACCGTGTGCGCCGCCGCCGTTGCGGGCGCGCTCGGCCTGGCCAGCGCATCTGCTGCGCTGGCGCAACAATCACCACAGCAAACCACCGCCACCAGCGAAGCCTCCGATGGCCGCAGCGTGGTCGTGGTGTCCGGCACCCGGCAATCGGTGGCGGGCGCCATCGACCGTAAAAAGAACGCCGCCACCGTGGTCGATTCCATCGTGGCCGAGGATATCGGCGAATTCCCGGACAAGAACGTCGGCGAGGCGCTGTCGCGCGTGACCGGCGTGCAGCTGTCGCGCGATTTTGGCGAGGGTTCGCAAGTCAATATCCGTGGTGTGGAAGCCAACCTCAACCGTATCGAAATCAATGGCCTGTCGGTGCTCAGTACCAACGGCACGGCAGGGCGGGGCGCCGAGTTGCGCGAATTGCCGGCTGAGCTGATCAAATCCATCGACGTCTTCAAGGGCGTGACGGCCGACCAGACCGAGGGCGGCATCGGTGGCACGGTCAGCATCAAGACCAATCTGCCGCTGGATTTCAAGACCCGCACCGTGGTCACCAAGATCGAAGGCGAGCAAAGCAGCAGCCGTGGCGGCGTGCAGCCGCGCGGCAGCCTGCTGTTTGCCGACAAATTCCTTGATGACCGCCTCGGCATCATGGCCAACCTCGTGTATGACAATGTGCATACGCAGAACGATTACGTGCGTAACAGTAACTGGCGCTATTTGCGCGACTGGGACCAGTCGCCCGACAAAACCAATACCAGCCTCAACCCGCGTGCCGCCGCCGTCGGCAGCAAGGCCGGTTGCGCCGGGCTGGCAGCCGCCGACCGCACCGCCTGCGACAGCCAGTGGTTTGACTATTCCCCGGGCGTGCCGCGCTATGGCATCTGGACGCGCGACCACAAGCGCTCCAGCGCCGAGCTCACCGCCCAGTACAAGATCGATAACAATTTCAATGTCTGGGCGCGCTACAACAAGAACACCCAGAAGCAGATGCTCAACGACCGCAATTACTCGACCGACTTTGGTTCCATCAAGCGCTTCTCGAATGGCGGCGTGGCGCCCGTGTATGGCGCCAACGGCGCGCCCTTGCCTGCGCCGGTGGCTTCCTGCCTGGAACCGGCCGCCGGCGTAACGCCGGCCGGCATGAGCTTTACCAACCACGTGATGACGTCGTTTACCTCCGGCACCTGCCAGAACGTGGCGGGCGAGGGCGCTTCCTATAACTTCAGCAGCAGCGCCCGCGACTTTGCGCTGAACATCGATTCGGACTACCGCTCGGGCGGCTTTAACTGGAAGCGCGGCGACTGGTCGGCCGAAGGCCTGGTGGCCAAGACTAGTTCGAATTACGAACTGCATACCAATAACATCGTCATGGACGCCAACATCCCGGGCCTGCAGGTAAGGCTCGACGAGCAGGGCTTGCCCAAGTTTGTGTTCCCGTCCGGTTTCGATCCGGCGCGCAGCAGCAGCTATACCCGCGTGACGTCGCAATACCAGCCCTCGCTGACCGACAACACCGAAGACCAGGTCAAGCTGGACCTCAAGTACCGACCCGATGTGCCGCTGCTGACCACGCTGCATTTTGGCGGCCAGGGCCGTAAATCCACCTCCGAGCAATACCGCTGGACCGGCTACCTGGCCGGTGGTGGCGGCACTGCCAACCCCGTCATCGTGCGCAGCCCCGAAGTACGCCAGCAAATCATTGTCGATCCGCTTAACACCAGCGGGGTGCTGCGCAACAATGGCGCCACTGTGCCAGGCAGCGGCCTGACGGCCAACGACAGCACCCGCTATGTCACGGCGACGCAGATGCAGCAGGTGATTGATACTATCCGCGTCAATACGCCGGGCTCCTTCCTCAAGGGCTACGATGGCTTGAGCGGCTATCCCTCGGGCTGGGCGGCGCCCAGTTTCGCCAATTCCACCCAGTACTTCGACCTGAGCCGCTACAACCACGACCTGCTGCGCCAGTCCATCGGCAGCGACGGCAAAATGTATGCGATGCCGCCGCAGTTTGCCGTGGAAGAACGCATCAAGGCGTTTTATGTGCGCGCCGACTTCGAGCACGAGCTGTATGGCGTGGCGCTCGATGGCAATATCGGCATCCGCTATGCCGGGACCGAAACCACCGCCACCGGCCTGCGCTCGTTCCGCAGTTATTCAGCCAATCCGCAGACCAACGCCAGGGTGGAGACGGTGCTGGCCAATGACATTCTTACCGTGCGCAACAAGTACAGCGATACGCTGCCCAGCTTTAACCTGGCGGCCTGGTTTGTACCCAACAAGCTGGTCACGCGCATCGGCTGGGGCAAGGTCATGTCGCGCCCCTTCATCGACCGCCTGACGCCCACCGTCAATTGCATCCAGAACAGTGGACAGTCGCAATTTGGCGGCGATGGCGGCCCTGACGATTGCACGGGCGGCAACATCAACCTCAAGCCCTTCCGCGCCACCAACAAGGATGTCAGCGTCGAGTGGTATCCGTCGCCCGACGCCCAGCTGTCGCTGGCCTTCTTCCGCAAGGACATCAGCAGCTATATCCAGAACGACGTGATCCTGCCGGGGCAGAACGTGTTTGGCGACGGTAAGTTGTGGGACCTGAAAACCTCGATCAACAGCCAGGGCGCCGTGACCAAGGGCTGGGAGCTGGCTGGCCGCACCGCACTCACCATGTTGCCGGGCGTTTTCAGCGGCCTGGGACTGGATGCCAACTACACGCGCATGACGTTTTCCTACGCCGCCGGCAATGAGTTGCTGAACCCGCTCGACAACACCGTGCTGCCTTACCCCGGCATGTCGCGCAACAGCTATAACGTCGGCGTGTGGTACGACCTGGGCAAGTGGAATGCGCGCATCGCCTACAACTACCGCGACAGTTATTACACCGGCACGGTGGACGCCAACGCTCAGCTGCCCGTGTATGCCGAAGCGGTGGGTTACCTGGACGCCAAGCTGCAGTTCCGCTGGAACGACCAATTGACCCTGTCGATCGAGGGCAAGAACCTGTCGGACGAGGCGCAATACCTGAACTCCGGCTCCACGGCGCGCCGCAACGAGCTGGCCTGGTCGGGACGGCGCTATTTTGTCGGAGCGACTTACAAGTTCTAAACTGCGTCTAAACTGCGGAGTAGGTGTATATTGTCGGCCTGTTTTTTTAACGCTTGTCGCCAATGTCCGCCGTCTCCCTGTTTTCCCTGGTCTTTGCCTATTTTGCCCTGCTGCTGGTGGTGGCATGGCGCACCTCGCGCCATGCCGACAACGACAGTTTTTTCATCGGTAACAAGCGCAGCAACTGGATGGTGGTGGCGTTTGGCATGGTTGGCACCACGCTCAGCGGCGTCACCTTCATCAGCGTACCGGGCGCGGTGGGGCGCGATGGTTTTGGCTACCTGCAGGTGATCCTCGGCTATGTGCTCGGCTATATCGCCGTCGCTTACATCCTGCTGCCGTTGTACTACCGCCTCAGGCTCACCTCGATCTACCATTATCTCGACGTGCGCCTGGGCCAGCGCTCGTACCAGAGCGGGGCGGCGTTTTTCATCGTCTCGCGCCTGCTCAGCGCGTCGGCGCGGCTGTACCTGGTGGTGCATGTGCTGCAAATTACCATTCTCGACAGCATGGGCGTGCCGTTCTGGCTCAGCACAGTCGTCATACTCGCCATGATCCTGCTGTATACCTACCAGGGCGGCGTGAAGACCATCGTCTGGACCGATACCCTGCAAACGGCGGGCATGGTGCTCGGTCTGCTGGCCTGCACCGGCTGGCTGCTGCACGCCTTGCAGCTCGACGTGGCCGGCAGCCTGGCGCAGATGGAGGCGCAGCAGCTCACGCGCTGGATTACCAGCGACAGCGATAGCCCGGCGTATTTCTGGAAGCAGGTGCTGGCCGGCTTTTTCATCGTGCTGGCGATGACCGGCATGGACCAGGAAACCATGCAAAAGAATATCTCGGTCAGGACCTTGCGCGATTCGCAAAAAAACATGCTGGTGCTGACCGTGATACTCAGTGCGGTGCTGGTGCTGTTCATGTTCCTCGGCGGTTTGCTGACCTTGTATGCGTCCGCGCACGGGCTGGCTGCCAGCGGCGACAAGCTGTTTCCGGCGGTGGTGATGGGCCATATGCCGGCGGCGCTGCAACTGCTGTTCTTCATCGGCCTGGTGTCGGCGCTGTTTCCCAGCGCTGACGGCGCCATGACGGCGCTGACCTCGACGTTCAGCATCGATATCCTCGGCATCCAGCGCCGTCCCGACCTGACCGAGGCGCAGCAGGTGCGCCTGCGCCACCGCGTGCACCTGGGTTTTTGCGCGCTGTTTCTGCTGCTGGTGCTGCTGTTCAAATGGATCGATAACGCCAGCATGGTCGGCCTGGTGCTCAAGCTGACCGGCTACACCTATGGGCCGCTACTGGGCCTGTTCGCCTTCGGCATCCTCACCCGGCGCGCGCTGCGCGACCGCTGGGTGCCGTGGGTAGCGCTGGCCGGTCCGGCGCTGTGCTACCTGGTCGATATCAACCAGGCCACGCTGTTCGAGCATTACCGCATGGGGCTGGAATTACTGGTGCTGAACGGCGCGCTGGTGTTTGCCGGGCTGCTGCTGATTTCACTTCCTCCGCAAAGCGGCCAACATGCGCTATCATCTTTATAAATTCGCAATGGCATTTCGCCTGTTACTGGAGTATTGATGGCCCGCTCACCGTTTTCCTATGTTCGCAGTTTCTTCGGCTTCCTCTGGCGCATGCTCGACGTTGGCCGCCGCACCATCCTCAACCTGCTGTTCCTGGCGCTGCTGATCGCGCTGGCGATTGCCATCTTTGCCGGCGGCGCCAAACCGCTGGCGCCCAAGACGGCGCTGGTGATCGACCTCAAGGGCCAACTGGTCGAGCAGTCGAGCACCGATCCGCGCGATGCACTGCTGTCCGTGTCCGGCGTGGGCGGCGGCGACGGCGTGCGCCAGCTGCAGTTGCGCGACGTGCTCAAGGTGCTCGAAGCGGGCGCCAAAGATCCCGATATCAGCAGCGCCGTGCTGCTGACCGATGGCATGGAAGGCGGCGGCCAGGCCTCGCTGCGCGAAGTGGCGGCCGCCGTCGAGCGCTTCAAGGCTGCCGGCAAACCGGTGGTGGCGTGGGGCTCCAACTTTGACCAGCGCCAGTACCTGGTGGCGGCGCACGCCAACGAAGTCTATCTGCACCCAATGGGCATGGTACTGATCGAGGGTTTTGGCCGCTATCGTAATTACTACCGCGATGCGCTCGACAAACTGGGCGTGACCGTCAACGTCGTGCGCGTGGGTACCTACAAGAGCTTTGCCGAACCGTATATTGCCAACGGCCCGTCGCCGGCGGCCAGCGAGGCGGAAGCTTATCTGTACAACGCGCTGTGGGCGTCGTACACGGGCAGCGTGGAAAAGGCCCGCAAGCTGCCGGCCGGCCAGATCGTGAAAAGCATCAATGAGCTGCCAGAGCGGGCGCTTGAATTCAATGGCGACCTGGCCAAGCTGTCGCTGTCGTCCAAGCTGGTCGACGGCCTGAAAACCCGTGATGAAATCCGCACGCTGATGGTCCAGCGCGGCGCTCCCGATGAAGAAGGCAAGAGCTTCCGCCAGATCGGTTTTGAACAATACCTGGCGCGCCAGTCCACCCCGATGACCGGCGACGCCATCGGCGTGGTGGTGGCGCAGGGCGACATCCGCGACGGCTCGGCCGGTCCTGGCAGCATCGGTGGCGATTCCACTTCCAAGCTGATTCGCACTGCCCGCGAAGACAGCAATATCAAGGCCATTGTGCTGCGCGTCGATTCGCCTGGCGGCAGCGCGTTTGCCTCGGAGCTGATCCGCCGCGAACTGGAACTGACGCGCGCCGCCGGCAAGCCGGTGGTGGTATCGATGGGTAATGTGGCGGCGTCTGGCGGTTACTGGGTGTCGATGTCGTCCGACGAAGTGATTGCCGACCCGACCACGGTGACCGGCTCGATCGGCGTGTTCGGCATTTTGCCAACCGCCGAAAA
>JBEVNE010000101.1:0-4280 GCA_040508275.1 Duganella sp. | reverse complement strand
TTAAGATAGCGGGCGGAAACTCGCCATTCACAGAATGGTGCGCTGACTGCTATCCTGTAGAATAAAAGTGCAGTACAGCGCCATTTCACCAATGATTATTATGTTGCGGAGTTAAGCCAATGAAGAAAAAAATGCTGTTGGTGGCCTTGATGGCAGCCTTTTCCGTGCAGGCGATGGCTGCACCGGACAAAGTGGCGGATGCACCACTCAAGCCCCAGATTGGCCAGACCCAGGCCGCCGTGCTGGCCTCGCGCGTGCTGACCAAGCTGCATTACAAGGCAGCGCCGCTCGACGATGCGATGTCGGAAAAGATTTTCGACCGCTATTTCAAATCGCTCGATTCGGAAAAACTGTTTTTTACCCAGGCCGATCTTGACCAGTATGCGATTGTTCGCACCCGTCTCGATGACGCCATTAATGGTGAAAACCTCAGCGTTCCGTTTGCTATTTTTAATCTGTACCAAACCCGTTTGGCCGACCGGATTGCTTATGCGCGCGAACTGGTCAAGAACGGCAAGTTTGAATTCACCTCCGACGAAAGCTACCAGTTCGACCGCGAAAAAGCCGACTGGGTCAAGAACGACGCCGAGATGAAAGACCTGTGGCGTAAACGCGTCAAGAATGAATGGCTGCGCCTGAAACTGGCCGGCAAGGATGACAAAAGCATCCGCGAAACGCTGGACAAGCGTTACGAGAATTACATGAGCCCGTCGCGCAAACCGACCAGTGAGGACGTGTTCCAGATCTTCATGAATGCGTATGCCATGTCGATCGAACCGCATACCAATTATCTGGGCCCGCGTGCGGCCGACAACTTCGATATTTCCATGCGCCTGTCGCTGGAAGGCATAGGCTGCGTGTTGCAAAGCCGCGACGACTACGTCGTGGTGCGTGAAGTCGTGCCGGGCAGCCCGGCTGGGCTGTCGGGCAAGATCAAGGTGGGTGACCGCATCGTGGCCGTGGCCAAGGACGAAAAAACGCCGCTGACCGAAGTGCTCGGCTGGCGCCTCGACGACGTGGTGGCCCTGATCCGTGGTCCCAAGGATTCCACGGTCAAGCTGGAAATCATTCCTGCCGACGCCGGTCCAGATGGCAAGCACGCGTTTGTCTCGCTGGTGCGGCAGAAAATCAGCATGGAAGAGCAGTCGGCGAAAAAATCGATTTACGAGGTCAAGGACGGCAACGCCAAGCGCCGCGTTGGCGTGATTTCGCTGCCGACGTTCTACCAGGACTTCGAGGCGCGCCGCAAGGGCGAGAAGGACTTCAAGAGCGCCACCCGCGATGTCGAACGGCTGCTGGGCGAGCTCAAAAAAGACAAGGTTGACAATGTCCTCATCGACCTGCGCAACAACGGCGGCGGTTCGCTCAACGAAGCGGTCGAGCTGACCGGCCTGTTTATCGACAAAGGCCCGGTGGTGATGCAGCGCAGCGGCGACAACAAGGTTGAAGTCGAAAGCGATACCAAGGCCGGCATGGCCTGGGACGGTCCGATGGGCGTGCTGATCAACCGTGGCTCGGCCTCGGCCTCGGAGATTTTTGCCGCCGCCATCCAGGATTATGGCCGTGGCGTCATCATCGGTGAGCCGAGCTTTGGCAAGGGCACGGTGCAGACGCTGTTCAGCCTCGACCGCTTCTCGCAGGATTCCAAGCTGCGCTATGGCGAGGTCAAGTTCACCATCGCCCAGTTCTTCCGCATCAACGGCGGCACCACCCAGTTGCGCGGTGTAACCCCGGACCTGAAGCTGCCATCGATGACGGATGCCGACTCGTTCGGTGAATCGAGCTACGAGAACGCCTTGCCATGGACCCAGATCAAGCCTGCCACCTATATCCCGGCGGGCGAGCTGAAGGAAATCCTGCCGCTGCTCGAGAAAAAGCACACGGCGCGCATTGCCAAGGACAAGGACTTCCAGTACCTGGCCGAGGACATCGCACTGGTGAACAAGCAGCGCAAGGAAAACTCGATTTCGCTCAACGAAACCGTGCGACGCAAGGAACGCGAACAACAGGAAGCGCGCGCCAAGCTGCGCGAAGCGCGCCTGCTGGCCAATACGCCGGGCGCTGACGATCCGATCCTGCTGCCCGATCCGAAAGATGCGCTGAACAAGGCCATTGCCGCCAAGCCGGCCAGCGGCAAAACCGCACCGGTGCCCAAGGTTGCCGGCGTGAAGGGGGCATTGCGCAGCGACGACGGCCTGCAAGGCGCCGAGCGTTCGCTGGCCGCCGAGCTGGAAGCGGAAAAGCTGGCCAAGTCGGCCAAGGATGTGCTGCTCAACGAGGCGGTGCACATACTGGCAGACGAGGTTGCTTTACTGAAAACCGATACCCGCATGGCCGCCCGCGTGCTGCCGTACCGTGCACCGGAAAAGCCATAAAGTACAACGGCCGCCCGCTGCAAGAGCAGGGCGGCCGTGGTTTTGAGGTCCATGGTATAGATATGGTTTTGGTGAATTTCGAGTATTCCCAATATAAATTGGATTTATCGTATGCGGCAGTGCATCATTCACCTGTCTCCTCTATTCTCCTCCAAGGAAATAGATTCAGCCCGCTCCTGTAGCGGGCTTTTTTTTATCCCTGCTTGCTACGCCGCGCACGCACAGCCACCAGGCCCAGCCCGGCCAGCAACATGGCGTAGGTCGCCGGTTCGGGTACCGCGCTCACGTTGCCGCGGGCGATAATCGAGCTGACGGACAGGAAGTCGGAGTTTTCGCCTTCTGGATCGGCAGCGGTGATGATCGAAAACGGCCGCGTGGTGGTGGGGGCCGACGTGTCGAAATGCGACAGGTCAAAGGCGCCGGAACGTCCTTCACGGTCACCGAACAGGTATTGCGGCGCCCATGGTTCGCTGCCGACGGTGACAGTCTGCCCGATCAATTCTTGTTGGAAATTTACAGCGCCCTTGGTATAGAAATTGATCGCGCTGAAATCTTCCTTGCTGAATGTGCCGTTGCCAAAGGCGGAGCCGGTGACGATGATGTTCAGGCGGTCGATCTTGTCCATGCTGATCAATCCAGGCGACATTGGCGCGGTTTTGATCAGCGCGGTGTCCAGGGTCAGTTCGCCAACGGCCTTCGCCAAGCCATTTTGACTGGTCCATTTAATATCGAACGTTACCAGCGCGGCCTGAGCCAGGGGAGCGATGGTGAGGGCGCACAACGCTGCAGCGGTGGCGATGGTTTTTTTGAAAGTATTCATCATAAAAGATCCTGACTGGGTAAAAAACGTGGCTTGTATAGAAGACATGCAATGGATGCAATATATACGTGAACCCTCGGGCCTGCAACCTCCGCTTGTGCAAGTAACAGCGTAATGTCTATTGCTACACAGATAATTCTGAAAAAGTTGACAAAAAATATTAATAGCAATATATTTTTTTGGCGATGGGTGGAATCGTTTCCAATTTGCCGCCTGCGCGTGCATCGGCGTCCTGGAGTACCGATGCGCACTGAAATGGAGCATCGATACGAGGAGATATTGTGAAAAAAAACCACATGCGACTTTCCGCCGTCACAGCCAGTGTATTGCTGGCCTATGGTGTGCAAGCCACTGCCAGCGTCACCAGTCCGGTGATTGGTACCTTGCTATGGGCAGAGGAGTTCAACGGCACGGCGCTGAACACTGCCGTCTGGAATGCCGTCAATGGCAATGGCTGCCAGGTCAATCTGTGCGGCTACGGCAATCAGGAACTGCAATCGTACAGTCCGAATAATCTGTCCATCGTCAATGTCCCGTTCGAGTCCAATACGCGGGCGCTGGCAATTCGGGCGCAAAACCAGACGGTGGGCAGTAATGTGTTTACCTCCGGTAAGGTCGATACCCAGGGCAAGGTGCAGGTCCAGTACGGCATGATCGAAGTACGCATGGCAACGCCAGCGCTCGGCAACGGCTTGTGGCCGGCCGCGTGGATGCTGGGCGTGAGCCCGCAGACCTGGCCGCGCAATGGTGAAATCGATATCATGGAAATGGGCCACAAGGCCAGTGTGCGCGCGGCGGCCGGCAGCCCAACCCCGGGCGCAGACCATTTTGTCGGCGCCAACGTGATCACCTGGCAGCAGGGAGCTTGCGTTCCAGGTAATGAGAGCTGCGCAGCCTCGACCGCCTGGCAGACGAAAAACTGGTACACCCCGGCGCAGTCGCTGGCCAACCTCTTCGTGACTTATCGCCTGTACTGGACCGAATCACAGATGCGCTTCACGGTGGTCGATAACGGCGTTGAGCACAATCTGTATAACAACCCGCTGGCGGTCAACTCGCCGGCGCTGCAGGCACCGTTTTATTTG
>JBEVNE010000030.1:0-5760 GCA_040508275.1 Duganella sp. | reverse complement strand
CTGGCCGGCCCAGCCGGTACTCGGGGCGGCCTGCAAGGTGTCATCGGCATGAGCAAGCGGTTGCAAGGCGAACAGCGCAGCGGCAGCAGCGCCGATCAGGGTAAGACGAGTGTGCATGGTTTGCTTTCTGGGGTAAGCGTTTATCAACAAGGTGGTTCTGCAGTCATTCAGCAATTTTGCTTTATGTGCCTTGCAGAAATTCCAATTATAAAGAAAATAATTTCCCTAAGGAACTACTGTAGCAAAAGGGAAACATTGATGAAAGTAGTTACCCATTACTTATTGACTGTTACAACTCCCCGGGCCAGCGCCCCAGCGCTGGCCGGTATGCCACTTTAATCGACGCTGATCTTGCCGGTGCCGGCGTTGTTCAGTACCGACTGCTTGACCGCAGACGCTGCTAGCGGGCTGACCGAGTACGGCACCGACCAGCCGACCGAGCTGCTGAAGCTGCACTTGCTGGCCAGGTTCAGCGCGCTGCCGTTGAGCAGCGAGCCGGCATCGGTGATCGCGCCCGATTTACTGGCCGAGCCTGGATTGTCGACCACGTCCGTGCAGGCAGTGGCGCCGGCAATTTCAAATGCGTTCTGCTGCATGATGATCTTGGCCAGGTAGCCCACGCCGACGCTGTAGTGGTGCGGGTAGACCTTGTGTTTCTGGTCGCCCTGGAAGTAGTTGTTATAGATGTGAACTTTGCCGAAACGCACGCGCGGCGCGCGCTCGGACACGTGCAGGAAATGGTTGTTATTGAAGGTCACGGTCAGGTGGCCATCGTCCGAGGTACGCGAATCGGACGAGCCGATCAGGTTATTTTTCTGATGCAGCTCGAAGCGGTTGTTGGAAATGGTCACGTAGTCCGAACCATTCTTGACGTCGAGCGCCGCATCGTGGCACTGCTTGAGGCGGCCATTCGCAGTGGGCAACTGGTCATCGGTCTTGGGCGCGTCAGTGAATACGTTGTGATCGACCCAGACGTTTTTCGAATTCAGGATCGTGATGCCGTCATATTCGGAGTTCCAGTTGCCGGCGCTGCCATCGTCGGCATCCCAGATCGGGTTGATATCGCACGGGTTGACGATGTTGAGGTTGCGGATGATGACGTTCTGGATGCCGTTCAGCACCAGGTTGGTATTGACCAGTTTGGTACCACTGCCAATGCCGATCAGCGTAGTGTTGCTGGTCAGCTTGATCTGGATGCGGGCGGCCTGGTCGGTGGCGTTCTTGAAGGCGCCGCCATTGTCGGCCGTGGTGGGATCGATGGTGCCGTACAGCTTGATGATCTTCGGCTTGTCGCCCTGCGCCTTGATGGCAGCCAGCAATTGCGCTGCCGAGTTGACCTTGTAAATGGCCGAGGAAGCTGCGCCGGCGCCGCCCTTGGTGCCGCCGTTCTCGCCGGCCCAGCCGGTTTTCGGTGCGGTTTGCAGGGTATCGTCGGCGTGGGCATTGAAGGTGAACAATGCGGCAAGCAGTGCGCTGATGGCGGTAACACGGGTGTTCATACTATAGTCTCCAGATTTTTAGGTATAGCAGAGCCCGGCCAGCCACGGGGGCTGGCGCGGTCCTGCGCTGTGGTGCTGCAAAAGGTGTTGTGGGTGCCTCCCGGCGCGCTGCCGGGAGGTGTGTCTGACTAGCTACTTGACGGTGATTTTTCCAGGCCCCGCATTGTTCAGCACCGACTGCTTGACCGATGCCGCCGATAAGGGATTGACCGAATACGGTGGCGTCCAGCCCACCGAGGTGCTGAAGCTGCAGGCACTGCCGAGGTTCAGCGCGCTGCCGTTGAGCAGCGAACCGCTGTCGGTCACTGCCCCCGTCTTGTCGGCCGAACCGGCATTGGCGACAACATGGCTGCAATTGCTGGCGCCCGAGACTTCAAAAGCGTTGTTCTGCAAGATGATCTTGGCCTTGTAACCAACACCCACGCTCGACTTGTGCGGATAGACCGCGTGCGAACGGCTACCTTCGAAGTAGTTGTTGTACACGTGAACCTGGCCGAACCGCACGCGCGGCGCCCTTTCGGACACATTGCGGAAGTGGTTGTTGTTGAATGTCACCGTCAGGTGACCGTCATCCGTGGTCCGCGAATCGGAAGAGCCGATCAGATTGTTCTTCTGATGCAGCTCAAAGCGGTTGTTGGAAATGGTGACGTAGTCGGAGCCGTTTTTGACGTCCAGCGCGCCATCATGGCATTGCTTGAGGCGGCCATTGGCGGTAGGCAGCTGGTCGTCGGTCTTCGGTGCGTCCGTGAACGAGTTGTGGTCGATCCAGACGTTCTTGGAGTTCAGAACGGTGATGCCGTCGTACTCCGAATTCCAGTTACCCGCGCTGCCATCGTCCGGATCCCACACCGGATACAGGTCGCACGGATTGGAAATATTCAGGTTGCGGATAATGACGTTTTGTATGCCATTGAGCACCAGGTTGGCGTTGACCAGCTTGGTATCACTGCCGATGCCGATCAGCGTGGTGTTGCTGTTCAGCTTGATCTGCAGGCGGGTAGCCTGGTCGGAGCTGCTCTTGTAAGCGCCGCCGTTGTCCGATGCAGTCGGGTCGATGGTGCCATACAGTTTGATGATCTTCGGCTTGTCGCCCTGGGCCTTGAGGGCGGCGAGCAACTGCGCTGCCGAATTGACCTTGTAAATGGCCGATGCCGCGGCCGCAGCGCCGCCCGTGGTGCCGCCATTGCGGCTGGCCCAACCGGTCGATGGCGCCGACTGGAACGTGGCGTCGCTGCCATCGGATGGCGTAGGCGTGGGTGTCGGAGTAGGCGTCGGAGTCGGAGTCGGAGTCGGGGTTGGTGTGGGCGTCGGGGTTGGTGTAGGGCTCGACGCTGCCGGACCTACTGCACATTTTTTGGCGATGCCCGGATTCGGGTCCGAGCCGAAGGTGGCGGTGTTGCAGGTAATATCGCCGGACAGGTTCTTGATCACCCACTTGTCCTTGATGCCGTAAGAAACCTGGCGGCTGCTGCTGCCAACCTTGCAGACGTTGCCGTCATCGGCGCACTTCGAGAAGCCGCTGGGCCAGTCGGCGGCCGATGCGTGCCCGGCAAACAGTGCGGCCAGCGCCGCACTTAATACGGTGATGCGTGTCTTCATTGTTCTCGTCTCCCTTGTAATGTGGTCAGCAACCCGTACGGGAACCTCGACAAACCTACTGCGCGGTCCGCTATCGCCGATCCGTTGCTCAGCGTACATTCGTACGCTTCCGCTACTCACGACGATAACGAACCGCTCGCTACGGTTTTTCGAGGCTCCCTTAAAACGTTCAACTCGTTTCAGGTTCCTGAATTCAACATTAGCAGGAAAAGAAAAACGTTTTACTACATTTTTTAAATGGCAATTAATTTCCTTGAAATAATCATCCGAATGATTGAAAGTTGCATTAAATAACAACACAATTTGATAACTGCACGAATTTTAAGCAGGTTCGCATGTTGCTTGCAGACTGCATGCCACGGTGGGATCAAGCGGTGTGGCCACCTGCTCACCCCTGCCCTACAATGACGGCTCCCGTCATCTCCCTGCAGAGGCAGCATTGGAACGCGACGCCGATATCATCCGCCAGCTCGACGACAACGACGACGCTTTGCAGCGGGCCCGGCTACGCACCATGCAGCGCGTGGCGCTGGGCCTGCTGGTGCTGGCGGCGCTGCTGTTCGTGCTGGCACGCACACAGCGCGCTCAGCATCCGGCCTGGGCTTACCTCGAAGCGTTTGCCGAAGCCGCCATGATCGGCGCCATTGCCGACTGGTTCGCGGTGGTGGCGCTGTTCCGCCATCCGCTGGGCATACCGCTGTGGCATACGGCGATTATCCCCAACAGCAAGGAGCGCATCGGCAAAAGCCTGGGCAAGTTTGTCGAAAATCACTTCATCACCGAAGATGCGATTGCCCAGCGCCTGCACGACGCCGACCTGGCCGGCAAGGCTGGCCGTTATCTGCAAGATCCGGCCAATGCGGAAAAGCTGGTGGCGTGGGTAGTGCCCGCGCTCGAACGCCTGCTGCCCATGCTCGACCAGGAACCCATACGCCGCATGGTGCGCAATATGGCCAGCCGCGAACTGGCCCGCCTTGACCTGGGGCAACTGGCTGGCAATGCCGTCGATGCACTGATTGCCGACGAGCAGCCGCAACAACTGGTAGACCTGCTGCTCGATCAGTTAATCGCTTACCTTGCAGATGACAACCATCATGACAACATTGCCACCATGGTGCATAGCGCCGTGCACACCGACAGTTCGGTGTTGCGCTATGCGCTGGAAAAAGCCATGCCGCGCCTGATCCGCTCGACCACGCGCAAGGTCGCCGATGTGCGCGCCGAGCGCGACCATCCGCTGCGGGCCAAGCTGGGTGTTTGGATTGCCGACAGTGCACTGCGTTTGAAAGCCGATCCGCAGTGGCAGGCCAGCATCCAACGCTGGCAGCAGGACAGCGTGGCGGGCGAGCCGGTGCAGCAAATGCTTGACCAGGTCTGGGATGCGCTACAGGCACGCCTGCTGGCCGACCTGCACAGCGCCCAGCCGCAGGCGGCCACCGCTGCCCGGCAACTGGTGCAACAGGCCGGGCGCCTGCTCAGCGAACATGCCAGCCTGCGCGACGGCCTGAACCGCCTGCTGCTGGCGGGCAGCGCCGGCCTGGTGCGCCGCTACCGCGGCGAAGTGGGCCGCTTCATCGAAATCCAGCTGGCGCGCTGGACGCGCGAGCAGATGAGCGAACGCATCGAACTGGCAATCGGCCGCGACCTGCAATTTATTCGCATCAACGGCACGGTGGTCGGCGGTCTGGCCGGCTTGCTGATCCACAGCGTTGCGCAGTTTTTCTAAGCTTTTCTGACCACAGCGCACTGCATGCTGGGCGTTGCCGGCGCTTTGCTTTAAGATGCCGGGTTTTCCGTCAAAGCATTTCTTCTATGCCTAAAGCTGTTGCGCGGCATCGTCCTTCATCATGGCGCAGGCAAGTGCTGACCTGGTTGACCACATTCGCCATGCTGATGCCATTTGGCAGCCTGGCCGATCCCGGCCACAGCCATGAAATTTCCCCCGCCAGCGCCGACACGCTGACCGTAGTCGGCCCCTGGGAGCTGACCGGGCTGGAACCCTCGCGCAGCGGCTTCATGTTTACCCGCATGGAAGTGACGGAAACGCTGCTCGATGTCGATGACCAGGGCCGTTTGCTGCCGGCCATTGCCAGTAGTTGGGAGGTGTCGGCCGATCAACTCGAATGGCGCTTCTTTATCCGCCAGGGCCGGCGCTTCCACGACGGCAGCCCGCTCACCGCCGGCACAGCGCTGGTATCGCTCGAGCGTGCGCGCAACACGCCCGGCGTGCTCAAGCTGGCCCGCATCCGCGAGCTCACGGCCGAGCGCGGCGCCATCGTGGTGCGCCTCGAACAACCGTTTGCACCGCTGCCCTATCTGTTCACCCAGTACAGCACGCAATTGCTGGCGCCGTCCGCCTATGGCGCCGATGGCCGCGTCAAGGCAATCATCGGCAGCGGTCCTTATCGGATCAAGGCCATTTCACTGCCGCAGCAATTTGATGTCGAGCTGTCGCCGCACTGGCAAGGCGCCACGCCTGCCGTGCAAAAAGCGCGCTACATCAGCGTGTCGCGCGCCGAAACGCGGGCATTGATGGCGCAAAGCCGTCAGGCCGACCTGGCGTTTACGCTCGATCCGCCCAGCATCCGCCGCCTGCAGCGCCAGCCAGGCGTGCGCATGATTGCGCAAAATCTGCCGCGCACCACGTTTTTGAAGCTGAACG
>JBEVNE010000018.1:0-3382 GCA_040508275.1 Duganella sp. | reverse complement strand
AATGCCGCCCATGATTTTCATTACCGTGAAGAACTGGAGGCTTGGCAGCGTGACGGCCTGTTGCAGTGTGATATCGCCTGGTCGCGCGATGGCGACCCACGCCGTTACGTCCAGGATCTTTTGCCGGCGAACGCCGAGCGTTTGCGCAACTGGGTGGAGCAGGGCGCGGCGATCTATGTTTGCGGCAGCCTGGAGGGCATGGCGGCAGGTGTCGACCTGGCGCTTGAGCAGATTCTCGGGCGCGACTGCCTGGAGGAGCTGAAAACCGCCCAGCGTTACCAGCGAGATGTTTACTAATCAATGGAAATATTTCCAATTTGCATTTTTTTGTTGTTTTCAAACAACCGTTACTATCGGTAAAACCCGATTTATTCCATATAAAATTTCCTGTGTCGCTGGCACGTCAAACAATCTCCGATTTTCTTTGTTTTTATTGCCTATGTGGAAATTATTACCAAAAGAAACTCCCTCGATATGACAGGCGTATTACATAATCGCCGATTGCTGAGCGCGGATAGTGACTGATCGTGCCCCGCTCAAGCAATCTACACAACCCATTTGACAGGGAGTCATGAATGAATTTGCAAGAGAAAGCAGGCGTCCGTTCCGTGCGTCTGGCACTGGCGGTACTGGCCGGTACCACACTGTTTGCGGCCAACGCATCGGCACAGGAAGAGGTGGTTCAGAAAGTTGAAATTACCGGTTCCGCCATCAAACGCATCAATGTGGAAGGTGCTTTGCCTGTCCAGCGTCTGACCTCCGAGCAAATTGCCAAAACCGGCGCAACCTCGGTGGCCGAACTGGTCCAGGCGCTGCCTTCCATGCAAGGTTTCACCATTGCCGCCATCGCCGCTGGTTCCAACTCCGGTGGCCGCGTGTCGGCATCGATTCACGATATCGGCGAATCGTACACCCTGGTGCTGCTCAACGGCCGTCGTATTGCGCCGCAGGGCTCTGGTTCGGCCATCAACCTGAACGCCATTCCGATGAGCGCGGTTGAACGTGTCGAGATCCTGACCGACGGCGCTTCGGCACTGTACGGTTCGGACGCCATCGCCGGCGTGATCAACTTCATCATGAAGAAAAATCTGCAAGGCGGTTCGATCGAAGGTACGCTGACCCAGCCTGGCCAGAGCCGCGCCGGTGGCGGCAACAACTTCAGCGCCACCTATGGCTTCGGTGACCTCGACGAAAACCGTTACAACGTTCTGCTGTCGCTGCGTCACGATGAACAGCGCCAACTGAAAGCGACCGACCGCGATTTCGCCAACAGCTCGTTCCGTCCATTCAGCTGGAACGGCCAGAACTACATCCACGACCGTTCGAGCACCTCGGCAGTGCCGGGTAACGTTGCTGCCACCTACCGTGATGGCCGCACCGCAACCTCGACCTCGACCATCGGCTTCAATCCGTACCTTAGCGCCACCGGCGCCTGCGCGCCGATGAACCGTCCGTCCTACAACAACACCGCGACTGTGCAGAACTGCGGCTACGATTCTGCCGCGACGGTGGAAATCGTACCTGAGAGCAAGCGCGACTCGTTCTTCGGTAAAGCGACTTTCCGCGCTACCGATAGTATCGAAGTGTTTGCCGAGGCAGCCTACTCGCGCCTGGACCTGACTGCCCGCATCGCGCCGAACGCCACCTCGATCGCATTGCCAAAAGGTTCGCAGCTGTACAACAATTATGTACGCCCTTACCTGACGGCTGCGCAGGACGCCAACCTCACCAGCGCAGTGACCACTTATCGTACCTTCGACTGGGGCACCCGCGACAGCAACACCATCACCGAAGCTAAAAACCTGGTGCTGGGCGCCGAAGGCGATGTGGGCGCATGGAACTTCGGTACCGGCCTGACCTGGTCGGAAAACTCGATCGATGAGCGTTACGTCGGTGGTTACGCGAAGAACACTGAATTCCGCAACATGCTGGCCGCCAATCAGTTCAACCCCTTCCTGCCTGCCGGTCAGCAAAGCGACGCGACCAAAGCCCTGATCGCCAATTCGGTGTTCCGCGGTTCGATCCGTGAAGCCTCGACCACCCTGAAGGGTATCGATGGCCGCGTTTCGCGCGAAGTGTTCAAGTTGCCAGCTGGCGCCGTGCAAGTGGCGCTGGGCGGCGACTACCGCAACTACCACTACAAGCAAACGCCAAACGCCACTTCGTCCGACATCTTCGGCTTCAGCGCTTCGCCGGCCTACGACATGGAGCGTAACAACTACGGCGCCTTCACCGAGCTGGTCATTCCGGTAGTCAAATCGCTGGAAGTGACGGCTGCTGGCCGCTACGACACGTTTGAAGCTGTCAAGAACAAGCTGGCCAACCGCGAGATGGGTAACAAGGAATCGGCCAGCACCTACAAGGTGTCGGCCCGCTGGCAGCCTAGCCAGTCCTTCCTGGTGCGCGGCTCCTACGGCACCGGCTTCAAGGCGCCTTCGATGCTCGACATCGGCCAGCCTCTGGTGGCGGCAGGCTTCACCGCCCGCCCTTATGCTTGCCCGGCCAACCTGGCCGTCGAGAACTCGGCATTCTGCCGCCCTGGTGTCGCCCAGTACAACGTGGTCTCCGGTGGTAACGAAAACCTGAAACCAGAGAAATCGAAACAGTACACGGTCGGCTTCCGCTTCGAACCGAGCACCTCGTTCTACGTTCAGGCCGACCTCTGGGATGTGAAGATTCGTGACGCTGTCTCCAGCGTGTCCGAAGCGCAGATCTTCGCGAATCCGGAGCAGTTCCGCCAACTGTTCACCACCTTCGTGGAGCCAGGCAGCGGCCAGACCCTGTGGGCCAAGCAAACCCTGTCGATTAACATCGGCCAGACCCACAACCAGGGTATCGACTGGGAGACCAGCTATCGCAAGCGTTTCGGCTTCGGTACCTGGACCAACACCCTGAACGGCACCTATCTGATGAAGTCGGATTACACCGTGCCAGGCACCTCGAACCAGTGGACCAACAACATGAACTTCTTCGGTATCACCGATGCCGTGTCGTTCCGTCATGTGGTCCGTCTGTCGAGCAGCCTCGATACCGGCGCTTTCTCGAACTCGATCATTGCCAACTACCGCAATGGTTACACCGATGCGTCGGCGACTTCGTTCAACCTCGGTACCAACGCCAACGAAACCTTCCGCATCGAAGTGCCGTCGCACCTGACCTTCGACTGGCAAGGCAAGTGGCAGGTCAACCCTGCGATTGCGCTGCGCGCCGGCATTAAAAACCTGGCCGACCGCAATCCACCGCTGTCGCTGCGCGCCTCGTCCGGTCACCAGATCGGCTACGATGCACGCTATGCCGACCCGATGGGCCGCACGTTCTACCTGACCGGCGCTTACAGCTTCTAAGACTGGTCAGATATATCAAAAGCCCCGCTGGCGCAAGC
>JBEVNE010000002.1:0-4223 GCA_040508275.1 Duganella sp. | reverse complement strand
CGTCCCGGCCCATACGCCTGCGCCGAGTGGGAAATGGGCGGCCTGCCCTGGTGGCTGCTCAAGCATCCGGGCGATGCATTCCTGCGCACCCGCGACGAAGGCTTCATGGCGCCGGCGCGGCGCTGGATGAAGGAAGTGGGCCGCGTGCTGGGTCAGCAGCAGATCACCCACGGCGGACCGATCCTGATGGTGCAGGTGGAAAACGAGTACGGCTTTTTCGGCGAAGACCTCGACTACATGCGCGCCATGCGCCAGGTGCTGCTCGATGCCGGCTTCGATGTGCCGCTGTTCCAGTGTAATCCCACCAATGCGGTGGTCAAAACCCATATCCCCGAACTGTACTCGGTGGCGAACTTCGGCAGCGATCCGGCAGCCGGCTTCAAGGCGCTCGACCAGGTGCAGAAAGGGCCGCGCATGTGCGGCGAATATTATTCCGGCTGGTTCGATACCTGGGGTTCGCCGCACAAGCGCGGCTCGGCCGCCGGCGCCGTGGCCGATATCCAGACCATGCTCAAGGCGAACGGCTCGTTCAGCCTGTACATGGCGCACGGCGGTACTTCGTTCGGCCTGTGGGGCGGCTGCGACCGGCCGTTCCGGCCCGATACCAGCAGCTACGACTACGACGCACCGATCAGCGAAGCGGGCTGGATCGGCGAAAAATTCCAGGCTTACCGCGACGGCATGAAGCCCTATCTGCTGCCCGGCGAAACGCTGCCGCCGCCACCGGCGCACAAGCCGGTGATTGCGGTGGCGCCGTTTACGCTCAAACAGTCGGCGTCCGTGTTTGCCACGCTGCGGGGCAAGACCATCCGGTCGATCAAGGCGGTATCGCCGCAACCGCTGGAACTGTACGACATCAGCCGCGGTGTGGTGTCCTACCGCGTGACCGTGCCTGCCGGCCCGGCCGCCACGCTGGAAGCGGCCAAGGTGCGCGACCTGGCCTGGGTCTACCTGGACGGCAAACTGGCCGGCACCATGGACACGCGCTACCGCCGCTTCAAGGTCGATCTGCCGGCGCGCAGCAAGCCGGCCACGCTCGAGATCCTGCTGTATACGATTGCCCGGGTTAATTTTGGCGTGGAAATCCACGACCGCAAGGGTCTGCACGGCCCCGTAAGCCTGGGCGGCCAGCCGCTGGAAAACTGGGACATCCGCGCCATCGACTTCGACGCCGACGCCGTGCTGCCGCCGCTGGCCTGGAAAACCGGGCGCAGCGCCGGCCCGGCCTTCTGGCGCGGCAGCTTCAACGTGGCCGATGCCGGCGACACCTTCCTCGACATGTCCACCTGGGGCCAGGGCATCGTCTGGGTCAACGGCCGCTGCCTGGGCCGCTACTGGAGCATCGGTCCGACCCAGACCATGTACCTGCCCGGCCCGTGGCTCAGGCGCGGCGCCAACGAGGTGGTAGTGCTGGACCTGACCGGACCACAGCAGGCCCGCCTGGCCGGCCTGGAAACGCCTATACTCGACCAGTTGCGCCCGGAACGCGACCTGCCACGTCCCCCGAGCACCGCGCGCACCGCGCTCGATGGGGTGACGCCGGTGCACGAGGGCCAGTTCCAGCCCGGCGCCGCTACCCAGGATGTCAAATTTGCACAGCCAGCCAGCGGCCGCCAGCTGTGCCTGGAGTCGCTGGACGCCTTCGATGGCAAGCAGTTTGCCGCGATTGCCGAACTGGCGCTGCTGGGCGCCGACGGCAAGACGCTGAACCAGTCCAACTGGACCATCGCCTATGTCGATAGCGAGGAAGTGAGCAAGGAAGACGGCGGTGCGCTCAACGCCATCAATGGCCAGAACACCGACCATTGGCACACCGCCTACAGCGGAAAAACGGCAAGCACCGGCCATCCGCACCGCATCGTCATCGATCTCGGCAAGACAGCCACCGTGGCCGGCCTGCGCTACACGCCGCGCCAGGGGCCGGACGGCGTCACGGGCCGGATCCGCCGCTACCGCGTGTATGTGGGCGATAAACTGGTGGTGGATCGTTAAGTGCCGTCTAGTGGATAACCGCAGGCGGGATTGACAGTAGCATCCTTGTCAGGCAATCATTCTGTCAGTTGGCCACTTGGGCCGTGCAGAGGCCTGACAAGGACACGATGAATACCCGCCATACTTTCTGGGAGCGGCCCAACTGGCTGCTCTTTGTCCTGCTGCCGCTGTTTCATTACACCAGCATCAAGCTGACCTATCTGTTTGCCGTCACGGCCTCGAACGTGATGGTAGTGTGGCTGCCCAACGCCGTGCTGCTGGCGGCGCTGCTGCGGTTTCGCGGCAAACGCGCGCCGTGGCTGGTCTGCCTGTCGTTTGGCGCCGACGTGCTGGCCAATATGCAGTCACTGCCGCTGCATACGACCATGCTGCTGGCCACCATCAATCAGGGCGAAGTCGTCCTCACTTATACACTGCTGATGCGCTACGGCGTTTCGCCGCGCCTGCACCGGGTGCAGGACTTCCTGAAATTCGGCCTGGCCGGCCCCGTGTTTGCCGCCATGCTGGCAGGGCTGGCGGCATCGGCCGTGCTGCGCCATTTTCATAACGTGGAAACCCCGTACCTGACGCTGGCGCGCCTGTGGTGGTTCAGCGACGGCCTGGGCCTGTTTATCTTCACGCCGCTGCTGCTGGCCTTTACGCGGCGCCAGCCCACGCGCCAGCGCCGGCGCCTCAGGCATTTCAACCGTTTCGACGCCGCCATCCTGGCCGCCGCGCTGGCGCTGACGGCAGCCGTGCTGTCGGCGCGCAGCGGCGCCATTGGCGATGTTTCCATCACGCCGACCCTGCTGCTGCCGGTGGCCGGCATCCTGGCGCTGCGCTTCGGCAGCCGTCTGACCACCAGCTTTGTCGCGGCCGTGTCGATGGCCACGGCGACCATGATCAGCCATGGCATGAGACCTTTTGGCAACCTGCCAGCCCACGTTGACGTGGTAAGGGGACAGGAATTCATGCTCACGCTGGGCGTGATCGGCATCGGTTTTTCGGTGTTGATCGACGAATTGCGCGCGCGTGAGCGCGAACTGGAAGCGCGCGTGCTCGAGCGCACGCACGAGCTGGAAGAATCGAACGAACGTCTGAAAACGCTCAGCGCCACCGATGGTCTGACCGGCATCGCCAACCGCCGCCGTTTCGATGAAACCCTGGCCTCGGAATGGAGCCGAGCGCGCCGCGACGGCCGGCCACTGATGCTGGCGATGCTCGACGTCGACCTGTTCAAGCAATACAACGACAGCCATGGCCACCAGGCCGGCGATGAAGTACTGCGGCGGGTGGCGGCGGAACTGGAAACGCGCATCCGCCGCAGCGGCGACCTGGTGGCGCGCTACGGCGGCGAGGAATTCGCCATCATTTCACATGCCAGCAACGAGGACAATGCGCTGGCCATGGCCGAACTGGTATGCACGTCGGTGGCGGCGCTACAGTTGCCGCATCCGGGCTCGCCGTTTGGCATGGTGACCGTCAGCGTAGGGGTGGCGCTGATCGCGCCACAGGAAGCCGACTCCATCGTCGCCTTCCTGCGCGCTGCCGACATGGCGCTGTACCGCGCCAAGCTGCAGGGCCGCAATCGGGTGGCGCTGGAAAATCTCACACCCGCAGCTGCCGGTACTGGCTCGGCGTAAGCCCGGTAGTGGCCTTGAACTGGCGCGTGAACGCCGAGTGATCGCCATAGCCGCAGCGCTGGGCGATTTCGGCCACGCTGGCGCTGCCGGTCAGCAGCCGCGAGGCCGCTTCCACCCGCGTCTTGATGATCATCTGGCGTGGGGTCAGCTGGAAGATGCGCAGGAAGTAGCGCTCGATCTGCGCCACCGACATATGGGCCGTGCGTGCCAGCGCTGCCAGTGAGATCTCTTCGCCATAGCCCTCCTGGATCAGGCTGACCGCCGCCGCCACCTTGCCATAGGCCGGGTTCTTGCGGTCGGCCATGGCCAGGTCACGCGAGATGCCGGTCAGCCCGACAATGCGCCCGGCTGCATCGCGCAAGGCGGCTTTACGCGTCAGGCACCAGCCGGGGTCGCGGTTGGGGTAAAGATGCAGTTCGAGCTGGTTGTCGATATCGGCGCCGCCGGCCAGCACGGCGCGGTCCTGCGCCACATAAGTCTGGCCGAACGGATGGGCGAACAATTCATTCGCCGTGCGCCCCAGCAAGGCCGACTTGTCGCGCTGGCCGCAGCGCTGCACGAGGGCCTGGTTGACCACCACGTAGCGCCCTTCGGCGTCCTTGACGAAAA
>JBEVNE010000387.1:0-4480 GCA_040508275.1 Duganella sp. | reverse complement strand
ACGACTGCGTCGGTATGGCGTAGCGGTCGATGATCTCGTCGAGCATGGTGACGATCTTGATCACCTGCGGCACATTGTCGGTGGCCGGGTTGATGCCGATGACGGCGTCGCCGCTGCCGTACAGCAGGCCGTCGAGCAGGCTGGCGGCAATGCCGGTGGCGTCGTCGGTCGGGTGGTTCGGCTGCAAACGCGTGGCCATGCGCCCTTCCAGGCCGATGGTGTTGCGAAAACGCGTGACCACGCGGCATTTGCGCGCCACCAGCACCAGGTCCTGGATGCGCATGATCTTGGACACCGCCGCCGCCATCTCGGGCGTGATGCCGGGAGCGACGGCAGCCAGCGCAGCGCTGTCGGCGGTGTCGCCGAGCAGCCAGTTGCGAAAGTCGCCGACAGTCAGGTGGGCGATGCGGGCAAACGCCGCTGCGTCGTGCTCATCGACGATCAGGCGCGTCACCTCGTCATCCTCGTACGGCACCACAAGGTCGTTGAGGAACAGCCGTAGCGGCAGGTCGGCCAGCGCCATTTGCGCCGCCACGCGTTCTTCCGCGCTGGCCGCAGCCAGCCCGGCCAGGGCATCGCCGGAGCGGGCCGGCGTGGCCTTGGCCATCAAGTCCTTGAGGTCGCGGAACTGGTAGGTTCTGCTGCCTGCCGTGTGCGAAAAGCTGCCCATTGTCCCTCCGGTGATGCTGATCCCGCCAGATTAAAAATTGCGCGTGGCCGTCACCAGCAAGCGCTTTTGCACCACGTTCTTGCTGCTGCCGTCGGCGTTGAAGAAGGTCCACAACGGCGCGCCGTTCTTGCTGGCGTCGCCGCTGTTATACGTGCCCGCCACCGCAAACGCCCAGTTGCCGACGGTCTTGGTCACGCCGACCTTGGCGTCGTAAAAGTTAAAGTCGTCCATGTGACGCACCTGCTGCCGGCCCGCGTGCAGATTGAGCACCAGCCCGGGCGCCAATTCCGGATTCCAGTTCAGCTCGCCATACACGGTGCCGCGCGTATCGACCAGGTCGCCGCTGCCCGGCTGCACGGTAAAGCCGAACCAGTAGCGGCTCAACGACACCCAGGCGTAAGCATTGAAGCTGCCGATGTTCACGCCGAGCTTGGCCTCCTGAGTATGGTACTTGATGTCCTTGCCGCCTGTCGCATAGTGTGCGCCGGGGAACCAGTAGGTGACCAGGCCGGCGTCGATGGTGGTGTCGGCATTGAGCGCATGGCGGTAGCCGCCGTACACGTCGAGCTCGGAGCCGGCGCCGTTGTTGTAGGCTGCATGCGAGACGCCCGAGCCGAACAGGCCCAGATACACGCCGCTGCTGTGGGTAAAGTCCAGCGTGGCCTGCGCAGTCGGCTTGGCCTGGGTTTGCGAGATGCCGCGGAACAGGTAGTCGGATACCGCCGTGATATTGCCGGTCTCGGTCCACTCGGACGCCGGCACTGCAGCCGATTCAGTAGCCAGTTCGGCTGCGAACGCGCTGGCGCTCAGGGTGGCGAGGCAGCCGGCAGCGGCCAGGCGTTGCAGCATGCGGGTAGCGATAAACATTCAGACTCCTTGGGTAGGTTGGACGGTGTCGTGAGCGGCGTGCTGGGCGCGGCTACCCTTGGTGGCCAGGAAGAACACATAACCGGCGGCAAGGAAGGCAGCGAACAGGCAGAACACCAGCGGGTTGTAATAAATCATCGTCACCAGGCAGATCACGGCGCCGGTAAGGGCAATCGCCGGGAATACCGGGTAAAACGGCGCCCGGAACGGCCGCGCCATGTGCGGCTCATCGCGGCGCAGCTTGAACAGGCTCAGCATGCTGAGGATGTACATGGTGATGGCGCCGAACACCGACATGGTGACGATGTTGGCGGTCAGGGTCTGGCCGCCGATCTTGATCAGTTCGTCACTGAAGATGGCGGCGATGCCGACCGCGCCGCCAGCCAGGATGGCGCGGTGCGGCGTTTTAAAACGCGGGTGGATCTTGGCCAGCGCGGGCGGCAGATACGCTTCGCGCGCCAGTGCATAGATCTGCCGCGAATAGCCGAGGATGATGCCGTGGAACGAGGCGATCAAACCGAACAAGCCAAGCCAGACCAGCATGTGCAGCCAGCCGCTGTTGTCACCGACAATCATCTTCATCGCCTGTGGCAGCGGGTCGTTGATGTTGGCCAGCTTGGTCCAGTCGCCGGCGCCGCCGGCAAACGCCATCACGCCGATTGCCAGCAGCACCAGCGTGATGATGCCGGTGATGTAAGCGATCGGAATCGAGCGTTTCGGGTCCTTGGCTTCTTCCGCTGCCATGGCCACGCCCTCGATGGCCAGGAAGAACCAGATCGCGAATGGAATGGCGGCAAACATGCCCGGTATCGCGGCGGTGGTAAACACGTCCTGGCCCGACCAGCCGCCCTTGGTGAAGTTGGCGATGGAGAAGCCGGGCGACACGACGCCCATGAATACCAGCAGTTCGAAGACCGCCAGCAAGGCC
This sequence comes from Duganella sp., assembly GCA_040508275.1. GTDB lineage: Bacteria > Pseudomonadota > Gammaproteobacteria > Burkholderiales > Burkholderiaceae_D > Rugamonas. Next base: position 2,015 of record JBEVNE010000387.1, on the reverse strand, counting down.
ATCAGCAACTCGAAGGTGGCCGCTACCTGCACGCCGACGATGTTGAGCGTCATGAACACCAGGTAGGCGCCCAGCGCTGCCATCTTGGGGTCGATATTGGGGAACTGCACATTGAGATAAGCGCCGATGGCCAGCGCAATGGCCGGTGGGGCAAAGACGAACTCGATCAGGGTGGCGGCGCCGGCGAGGTAGCCGCCGGTGGGGCCGAAGGCGCGCTTGCTATAGGCGAACGGCCCGCCCGCGTGCGGGATCGACGTGGTCAGCTCGGTAAAGCTGAAGATAAAGGTGGTGTACATGGCCGCGATGAACAACGCGGTAATGGTAAAGCCCAAGGTGCCCGCCGAAGCCCAGCCATAACTCCAGCCGAAATATTCCCCGGAAATCACCAGGCCGACGGCAATGCCCCAGAGCTGAAACGTGCTCAGCGTCTGTTGCAGAGCCGGCTGAGCGGCCGCCTGTTTTGCGTTCATGAAGTTCTCCCTTAGGTTCTGGCAGGTATGGAAATTGCTGAATGGGTTGCTGACTTTGTAGGCAAATGCCTTGCTGCGGATTTCAGTATAGAAGCGTCGTCTGCACTGGCGTTATCGCAAATTGGCAAACCTGCGGCGGGCCCGCCGCGTGACATCAGCAGCACGACAGGACGCACTTCCGCGGAGAAAAACATGCACCAGACTGCAACACAAACCTTGCATCACGCACCGCTAAACCCCACGCTACGCACGGTGATGGCGCACGACGCCGACGAGCTGGCCAGCAAGCTGACCAACTGGCAGCAGCGCTACGACCAGGTCAGCACCGGCCGCTTCGCGGGCGCACTGACCGAGCGGCAAATGCCGCAGCTACAAGTGTTTCGCGAGAGCCTGAGCCAGTCGGTGCGGCAATCGTGCCGCGTGTGGCCGGACGCGATCTGGTTCGGCCTGCCCGAACACCATCACCATCACGATCAACGTGGCGCCACCCGCATCAACGGTCGCCAGTCAGGCGCCGACACGCTGATGGTGCGCCCAGGTAACGTGGAGTTTGAACTGGTCACGCCGAGCGCCTACCGCATCTATGGCATCGTCGCCAGCCGGCAGTTGCTGGAAGAGTCGGCCGAACGTCACGGCTGCCAGATCGACTGGCAACGCGTGCAGGCGGCTGAGGTGCTGCAGGTGGATGGCGCCGCGCGTGCAGCGTTTCTGCACACGCTGGCGGCGGTGCTGCCCCATGCGGCGGTGGATGCGGGTGCCGACACCTGGCAGGACGGCGTGCTGTCGGCGCTGCTGGACCTGCTTGACCGCAGCTGCGGCGAACCGGCGGCCAGCCCCAGCCTGCAACGGCGCCGGCGCGTGGTCGAACAGGTGCGCGGCTATATCGATGCGCACCTGCCCCACCATGCAGCGCTGACGGTGCCGCAATTGTGCGAACAGGTGCACGTGAGCCGGCGCACGCTGCAATATTGTTTCGAGGATGTGTTGGGCATGAGTCCGCTGCTATACATGCGGATGATGCGGTTGAACGGCGCGCGCCGCGAACTGCAGGGCCAGGGACCTGGCGGCAGCGCCATTGGTGCGGTGGCCGACGCCTGGGGCATGAGCAACTTCAGCCAGTTTTCCAGCGACTACCGCAAACTGTTCGGCGAGTGTCCGTCGGCCGCGATGCGGGCACGACGGACACAATAGTTATTTGCTGTCGAGTTTATCCACGCTGCTCGGTCGCAATACTGGATCTGGCTGCGCTACCGTCCCCTCGCGTCCTGCAGCAAAGGCGGCGGCCGTCAACGGTTTGACCGGCACCGCGATCTTGCGCACCTTGGCCACATCCTTTGGCGCCACGGTGCCGCCCTGGTTGCCCCAGCTGGTCTGAATGAAGTTGACCACGTCGGCCACCTGCCGGTCGTTGAGTTCATTCGCATACGGCGCCATGGTCAGCGCCGATGGCGCCGTACGGGTGGCAGGCACGGCGCCGCCGGACAGGATGATGTTGATCGCCGACGTAGCATCCTTGGTCTGCAGCATGGCATTGCCGGCCAGCGC